>JAJPYQ010000023.1:0-43805 GCA_021204865.1 Prevotellaceae bacterium
CCTCCGACGGACCGACTTCAATCCCTCCGACGGACCGACTCCAATCCCTCCGACGGACGAGTTCAAAGAGGTCCGACGAACAAGTTCCAAAGCCTTCGACGACCATCTATTAATATATTAACGACACCAAGACAGAACCCACGCTATGACCCCATTCCTCCAACACGTCGCGGCAGACCTCCTCAGCCGCTTCGGCAATAACCTCTCCGAGCTGACCCTCGTCTTCCCCGGCAAGAGGGCGAGCCTGTTCATGAACAACCACCTCGCACGCCTCTCCCCGTCGCCCGTGTGGGCTCCACGCTACGCGACGCTCGACGACATCTTCCTCAGCCTCTCGCCCTACACCCAGAGCGACCCCGTGGTGAGCGTCTGCCTGCTCTACGGCGTCTACGCCGAGGCGGTGCCCGAGCCTATGCCGCTCGACGAGTTCTACTCGTGGGGCGAGATACTGCTGAACGACTTCGAGGACATCGACAAGCACCTTGTCAACGCCGAGGCTCTCTTCGCCAACGCCGGCGACCTGAGCCGAATGGACAGCGTGGACTTCCTCAGCGAGAGCCAGAAGGAGGCGCTGAACCGCTTCTTCCACGACTTCGACCAGGAGAGGCAGACGGAGCTTAAGCGGCGCTTCACACTGATGTGGGAGGCAATGCCCCGCATGTACCGAGGCTTGCAAAGGCGTCTCTCGGAGCAAGGGCAGATGTACGCGGGGGCGCTCTACCGCAAGGTGGTGGAGGGGCTCAGCGCGAACCCGAGGCAAGAGCTGCTGCAACGCCCCTATGCCGTGGTTGGCTTCAACGTGCTCGACGAGGTGGAGACCGCCCTCTTCAAGGCGATGCAGCGGGGAGGCAACACGCTCTTCTACTGGGACTACGACGACTTCTACCTCCGTGACGAGCGGCAGGAGGCGGGCTTCTTCCTTAGGCAGAACATCCGCCGCTTCGGCAACGCCCTCGAGCGAGACATCTACAACAACCTCCTCCGTCCCGCGAAGAGGATAAGCATCGTTTCCGCCAGCTCGGACAACGCGCAGGCTCGCTACCTCGCCTCCCTGCTCGAGGGGCAGGCTCAACCCACGGACACGGTCGTTGCTCTGGCCGACGAGACGCTGCTGCAACCCGTCCTGCACTCCATACCCACCGCCTCGCAAGGCACGCTCAACATCACGATGGGCTACCCTATCAAAGGCACGCCAATAGAAGCCTACTACCTTGCCCTCCTCGACCTTCAGACCAACACCTCCGACGACGAGGCGGCGGGGCTTCCCCCTTCCCTAAGGCAGTCGGCGCTCAACCGTGTGCGGAGCAACCCCTTCCACGCCCCCGAGGACGACCCGAGCCTTGTCTACCAGCCGAGCAACACCGCCCTGCTCGAGTGGCTCGCCGATAGGATGCAGGCTCTGGGCATAAGGCTTAAGAGCGACCGCACGCCTAACACGGTGTTCAGCCAGCTCTACGAGGAGAGCGTCTTCCAGCTCTTCCGCCTCTCCAACCAGTTCGCCAAGCTTACGAAGGAAGGCATACTGCCCGTCAGCCGCCACACGCTCGCAAGCCTCCTCAGGCAGGCGGCGCAGAGCCTCAGCGTCCCCTTCCACGGAGACACCGACAAGTGCCTTCAGGTGATGGGGGTGCTCGAGACACGAGCCCTCGACTTCAGCCGCGTCATAATGCTCTCCGTGGGCGAGGGCTACATGCCTCGGGGGGCGGGCGCAGACCCCTCGCTCATCCCCTACTGCCTCCGAGACGCCTTCGGGCTCAACACCATAGAGCGCAAGACAGCCGTCTACGCCTACTACTTCTACCGCCTCCTGCAGCGAGCAGAGGACATAACCCTCGTCTACAACGACAACAGCTCGGGGGCAAGGCAGAACGAGAAGAGCCGCTTCCTCAGGCAACTTGAGGCGGAGACAAGCCTCAGCATCCGCCACCTGCGCCTCGAGCCTCCCCTCTCGCTGCCGCAGGCGAAGGAGGTGAAGATAGAGAAGACACCCGAGGTCTACCAACGCCTGCTCCAGCACTTCTCCCTCGAGCACGGCGGCAAGTACCGCCTCTCGCCCTCAGCCCTGGGCAACTACCTGAACTGCCCCCTGCTCTTCTTCTACCAAAGCGTGGCTTGCCTCGAAGAGCCCCAGCAGGACGAGGGGGAGATAGACAACGCCCTGCTCGGCACACTCTTCCACGACGCCGCCCAGTTCTTCTACCAGCACCTCGGCAGCACAAAGGGCAGCAAGCTCGTCCTCGAGGAGGACATCGCCGAGGGCATCCCCTTCCTCCCCTCGTACGTCGACCTGACGCTCTGGGTGGACTACTTCCGAGGCACTGAGTACGACGCTTACTCCCGCAGGCAGGCACGTGAGGCGTTCCTCCGCCCTTACCTCGAGGAGACACCCACACGCGAGGACTTCGCCCGACGGGTAAGCAGCCTCTACGCCCAGCACCCCGCGGAGCGAGGGAAGAAGGGCATAGGGATGTGCCAGATAGTGCAGAGGGTGCTGCTGAGGTATCTCGGCAACCTCCTCGGCTGGGACAGGCTTCACTGCCCCTTCGCCATAGAGGAGCTGGAGAAGGACGTGAGCCAGGAGATAAGCCTCTCGACAGACCGCATGGACCTGAGGGTGCGCGTCGGGGGGCGGATAGACCGTATGGACAGGATGAGGGACGAGGGGGGCGAGTTCCTCCGCATAGTCGACTACAAGACGGGCCGCCCCAAGGCAGTGCCAGCCGACCTCGCCTCCCTCTTCCAGCAGGAAGCCAAGGGGCAGGAGCGCTACTACCTGCAGACGCTGCTCTACTGCCTCATAGTGCGCCGCCAAGAGCCACGGCTTCCCGTGCGCCCCTGCCTCTTCTACATCACGGAAGCCAAGAAGGGCGCAGACTACAGCCCCCTGCTCAAGCTCGGCACAGGCAGGGAGGCGCAGCCCCTGCTCAGCCTCACGGACGAGCAGGCAGAGGAGCTCCTCAGGCGCCTCACAAGGGTCACCGAGGAGATATTCAACCCCAACATACCCTTCAGCCAAGCCCCAGCGGACTTCATCGCCTGCCCCTACTGCGACTTCCGCCAGCTCTGCGGCAGGGGCTGACGGCAGCTCTAATACACCCTTCGCTGAACCTTCGGTAGAGGCTTCGTGAAGCCCCTATCGTACCCTTCGTTGTCCCTGTATTACACCCTTCGTACACCTGCTAACAAGCACCTCCGTTGAGGTGCTAACAAGCAGGTCAATCGAGGTGCTAACAAGCACCTCCGTTGAGGTGCTAACAAGCAGGTGTACGGAGGTGCTAACAAGCAGGTATACGAAGCCTAAGCGTAGGCTTAACGGACCCTACGCTTAGGCTTTACGGTCGTCAGCCCTGAGGCGCACCATATATATATAAGGTATACGCCGCCCTCAGGGGGCGAGGGGGCAACGGAAGGAAAAGCCGCGGCTACGCTTGTGAAGCCCCGTCGGGCATTTTGCCGCAAGCTAAGGCTTGCTTGTTTGCTTAGATTGCACTACCTTCGCGCTTGCTTTCGGCTTAGGTCCGGTAGCTCAGTCGGATCAGAGCAACTGCCTTCTAAGCAGTAGGTCATGGGTTCGAGTCCCATCCGGATCACCTTAAGTCTCCCAAGCAGCTCTAAAGAGATTGCAAGCGACAGCTTGCTTCAAAAAGTGCCGAAGGTACTTAAGAGGGATAGCCGTGGGCTGAAACCCACGGTCAAGGGAGACGCTGTTACTTAGGTCAGGCAAGCTCGCTGAGCTCAAGCCAGCGGTCGGACTTCTCGCTCAGCTCCCTCTCAAGCAGCGGCAGGCGCTTGCTTAGCTCCGTGATGCGCTCCACCGAGAGCGTGCCCCCGCTCAGGGCTTGCTCTATCTCCCGCTTCTCCCCTTCGAGGCGCTCTATGTCTGCCTCGAGAGCCTCGAACTCCTGCCTCTCCCTGAAGCTTAGGCGTGTCTTCTGCCTCTCCGCCTGACGGTGCCTCGAGGGCTTGGGGCTCGACGGCGGCTCTTCGCTGGCGCTTGGCAGGGCGAGCCACTGGCGGTACTGCGAGTAGTTGCCGGGGAAGTCCTTCACCACGCCCTCGCCACGGAAGACGAGGATGTGGTCGACGACCTTGTCGACGAAGTAGCGGTCGTGGCTCACCACTATGAGGCAGCCACGGAAGTCCTGAAGGTACTCCTCGAGCAGCTGGAGGGAGACGATGTCAAGGTCGTTGGTAGGCTCGTCGAGCACGAGGAAGTTGGGCGAGCGCATAAGCACGGTGCAGAGGTGGAGCCTTCGCTTCTCCCCGCCCGAGAGCTTGTAGATGTAGTTCTGCTGCTGCTTGGGCTCGAAGAGGAAGTGCTGGAGGAACTGCATTGCGCTCAGGTGCCGCCCCCGCCCAAGGTCGACGTACTCCGCTATGTCCCTCACAGCGTCTATCACCCGCTTCTGCTCGTCGAACTGAAGGTTCTCCTGCGAGAAGTAGCCGAAGCGCACCGTCTCCCCAACCACGAACCTCCCCTCGTCCGCCCTCTCAAGCCCCAGCAGCAGCTTGACGAAGGTGCTCTTGCCCGAGCCGTTAGCCCCGACGATGCCCAGCTTCTCGTAGCGGGAGAAGCAGTAGTAGAAGTCCTTGAGGATGACCTTATCGCCGAAGCTCTTGCTTACGTACTGCGCCTCGAATATCTTCGAGCCTATGTAGCTGCTCTTCACCTGAAGGCGCAGCCTCTTCTCCTCCACCCTCTGGCGTGCCTGCCGCTCAAGCTCGCGGAAGGCTTCCTCACGGTAGCGTGCCTTGTGGCTGCGTGCCTGCGGTGTGCTTCGCATCCACTGGAGTTCTGTCCTATAAAGGTTGTTCGCCCTCAGCAGCTGTGCGTTGCGGGCGTCGGTGCGCTCCTGCCTCTTCTCGAGGTAGTAGCTGTAGTTGCCCCGATAGGTGTAGAGCGTCTGGTCGTCAAGCTCCAGGATAACCTGACAGATGCGGTCGAGGAAGTAGCGGTCGTGCGTCACCATGAGCAGCGTCATGCAAGAGCGGGAGAGGTAGCCCTCGAGCCACTCTATCATCTCGAGGTCGAGGTGGTTCGTTGGCTCGTCGAGTATCAGCAGGTCAGGCTCGGTGATAAGCACGTTAGCCAGAGCCACACGCTTAAGCTGCCCGCCCGAGAGCTGCGAGAGAGGCTGGTGGAGGTCTTCGATGCGCAGGCGAGTGAGCACCTGCTTAGCCCTGAGGCGGTACTCCTCCGCCTTGTCGGGGGGCATTGAGGCGATGTTAAGCTTCCAGTAACAAGCCTCCAGCACGTCCATCTCCATCGGCAGGACGGGCAATTGCTCAAGGTAGCCCACACGTATTCCCGTGCGATAGGTCACCGTGCCGCTGTCCTGCGAGCCGCCTCCCGCAAGGATGTTCAGCAGTGTGGTCTTGCCCGTGCCGTTGCGTGCTATCAAGCCCACGTGCTGCCTCTCGGCAATGCCGAAGGAGACATCGCTGAAGAGCAGGCGGTCGCCCACGCTGCACGTGAGGCGGTCCACTTGGAGGTAAGGGTTTACGGCAGGCACGTTTAAGCGGATAATCAGGCTAAGACTGAACAAAAGTAAGCGTTTTGTTTGGTTGTTCAAAGCGAAAGCTCTACCTTTGCGCCATCACTGGGGGATGTCCTTCACCCCAAGTTTACCACTTCTTTAATAAACGGAACGACAAAACACTAATTGCAACTATGCATAAAAAGTCTGAATTGGAGAGTATGAAGCCCGAGGAGCTTGTTGAGCTCGGCATGGGCATCGGGGCGCAAATGTCTAATGATGTCACTTCGTTGATATACAACATCATCGACAAGGAGTCGGAGATTGAGTCGCAGAAGCAAAGCTCCGAAGCCCCGAAGAAAAGGGGAAGAAAACCAAAGGCGCAGAGCGAGGCAGAACCTGCCGCTGAGCCTAAGAAAAGGGGAAGGAAGCCAAAGGCTTCTGGGGAGACTCAAGAGGCTTCTGGGGAGACTTCTGGGGAGGCTAAGCCCACTCCACGCAGAGGCAGACCGCCTAAGGCACTGAAGGAAGCTCAGAATGCGGCTGACGAGGCACAGTCAAGCCAAGCAGAGGGCGAAACGCAACCCAAGAAGAGGGGCAGGAAACCGAAAGCTCAGAGCGAGATTGCAAGCGATGACCGCAGCTTGCAAGCCGTGGAGACTGCGCAGAAGGAGCTGGAGCTTGCAAACGAGACACTGACGAGCGAGACACCTGCCACCGAGACACCCGCTCCCGCCAAAGAGGCTGAACCTCCTATGTCGGAAGAGGAAAGGGTAAGGCGCTTCTTCGAGAATGGCGAGCAGGACTTCATTATAGTTAAGGACATACCTAAACTGAACGCTCAGAGAGACATCGAACTGATGATGGAGCCTGAGCAAGAAGAATACTACGAGGAGCAGACTGAGCCAGCTAATCAGCCGGCACGCAAGCAGCCCGGCGAGACCCAGCAAAGCGGAGCTTTGCCAAATGGACACGGACCGACACGCGAAGCGAGCTCAGCAGAGAAATCGTATGGCTTGCGCGGCAAGGCTGAGCCTCGGCAGAACCAGCGCATCGACTACTCCGAGCTGATAGCCGCGGAGGGCGTGCTTGAGGTGCTTAACGAGGGCTATGGCTTCCTGCGCTCCGCCGACTATAACTACCTTCCCTCGCCTGACGATGTGTATGTGAACCAGCAACAGATAAAGACCCTTGGGCTGAAGACGGGCGACGTTGTGGAGGGGGCAGTGAGGCCTCCAAGAGAGGGCGAGAAGTTCTTCCCGCTGGTGAGGGTGGAGATGGTGAACGGCTGCAACCCTATGGTGGCGAGAGACAGAAGTCCCTTCGAGCATCTTGTGCCTTTGTTCCCCGACGAGAAGTTCAAGCTGTGCAAGGGAGACGGCAGAGACAGCCTCTCAAGCCGTGTGGTCGACCTGTTCTCGCCCATAGGAAAGGGGCAGAGAGCCCTGATTGTGGCGCAGCCCAAGACGGGTAAGACGCTGCTGCTCAAGGACATAGCCAACAGCATAGCCCGCAACCACCCTGAGGCTTACCTGATGATGCTGCTCATAGACGAACGCCCCGAGGAGGTGACCGACATGGCTCGAACAGTGAACGCTGAGGTTATAGCCTCAACGTTCGACGAACCAGCCGAGCGCCACGTGAAGATTGCGGGCATAGTGCTGGAGAAGGCGAAGAGGATGGTGGAGTGCGGGCACGACGTGGTCATCTTCCTTGACTCCATAACCCGACTGGCAAGAGCCTACAACACCGTGACCCCCGCAAGCGGAAAGGTGCTGACGGGCGGCGTGGACGCTAACGCTATGCACAAGCCAAAGCGCTTCTTCGGTGCGGCACGAAACATAGAGGGAGGCGGCTCGCTCACTATCATCGCCACTGCCCTCACCGACACTGGCAGCAAGATGGACGAGGTGATATTCGAGGAGTTCAAGGGAACAGGCAATATGGAGCTGCAGCTCGACCGCACGCTTAGCAACAAGCGCATCTTCCCCGCCGTGAATATCGTAGCCTCAAGCACACGCAGAGACGACCTGCTGCACGACAAGATGACGCTGGACCGTATGTGGATACTGCGCAAGTTCCTTGCTGACATGAACCCCGTTGAGGCTATGAACGAGCTTAAACACCGCATGGAACACACAAGGAACAACGAGGAATTCCTTGCGAGCATGAACTCCTGAGCAAGCAGCTTTTACCGCCCAGCCATGAAGAGATTTGCTGCCCTCTGCCTGCTCATTGGCACCGCCTCGGCACTATGTTTTGCCCAAAACGAGGCACGTCTGACGTTCGACATTAAGGGAATGGCGAAGGGCGACACGCTCTGCCTCTCGTGGGGGGCTATAAACAAGTCGATGAACCCCTTCATAACCCAGCTCGAGCCGAAAGACGACACGCTCAGCCTGCCGCTCAACGAGCCTCGACTGGTGGTGCTTGGCGTGAAAGGACGGGAAGGAGGATACGAGCTGTTGGCTGCCCCTGGAGAGGACATCATAGTTGACGGGCGGCTGCATATCGACAACACAGGCAAGAAGCCGAGGGCTGAGTTCAGGAAAATGAAGGTGAGAGGGGCGCGATACCAGCAAACTTACACTGACATCATAACGAACTTCGTCTATCACCTCGACAGCCTCGACACGGATGTCGACCAAGACTTCAAGGGGATCAAGAAGATAATCTTCTGGGCGAAACGCAACAACGACGAGCAGGCTATAGCCGACATGTACCAGACTCGCGAGGGGGTGGACTACATCGAGCGTGTCGCCTCAAACTTCAAAGACCGCAACCAGTATCTTGAGCAGCTAATCTCTTCGCACAAAGACAGTTTCCTTGGCCCGATGCTCATGCTTCGCTTCTACGGGCGGCTCACGCCTGAGCAACGCCCTCTCTACGAGGAGCTCACCCCCGAGGCGCAAAACAGCTACTACGGCAGGGAGGTGCGCGAGGAGGTAGCCCCGATGTCTTTGCAGGGAAGCCTTGCGCCCACGGTGAGCGTTGAGAACACTGAGGGAGAGGAGAAGATACTATCCTTTGCCGAGGCTCCGGGGAAGCTGCTGCTCCTGGACTTCTGGGCTTCGTGGTGCCAGCCTTGCATAAAGGAGATAAGCACCCTGCTGAGGATTTACGACGAGTATCACGAGAAGGGGCTTAACATAGTGAGCATAAGCGCAGACATGAGCCACGAGGACTGGAAAGCGGCCATTGAGGAGCTGGAACTACCCTGGTATAACTTCATAGACATCAACCAGCAAGCCGCCACGGAGTATGGGGTGAAGTACATCCCCTCGCTCTTCATCGTTGACAGCGGCGGCACAATCATAGCGGAAAAGCTTCGCGGCTATGACCTTGAGAGCTTCCTCTCCCGCTATTTCTCCGAGTAGATTTTTGGGGGAGGCATTGCCTCCTTTTAAGCTTTTGAGGCGGAATAGCCCCAAAGGACTTTCCGTGCCGAGCTTGAAGACATCGGGACGTGGCGGCAAAGATGTCGTGAGAAGACAGCTGACGACCGCACCGACTTTTTCCCTCAACCGCACCGACTTTTTTCCTCAACCGCACTGACTTTTTCCCTCAACCGCACGAGACAAGGGCAAAGTTCTCACGAGGATTTAACGATGGGACGGACGGTGCGGAACTAACCCCGAAGGGGTTGTACTATGGATAGCCGCTTGCCTTTAGGCTGGCGGATAACGATGCGCCAAGAAGAGAGTGCCGAAGGTACTCTCTATTCTCTGCGACGGGGAGACGGCGTTGGGCGACGGGCTTTGGGCAACGGGCTTTGGGCGACGGGCTTTGGGCAACGGGCAAGGGCAAGCGAAGTCTCCCTCTTTCTATCCCTCCAAGGTGGTATAGGAAGCAAGCTTGTTCGCTCTCACTTGCACGAGCGTTCTTCTATCGGCTACGCTTATGCAGCCCCTTCGTGTTATAAGCGGTTTACGCCCCTTTACCCCGGCAGACAAGCCGCCCAGAACACTTATCTGGCAGGCATTTCTTGCTGCCTCCTTAAGCTCACTTATGATATTTTTAGACTTATTAATAAAGCCTCATTATTTAATATATCCGTTTTTCGTACCTTTGCACCCACATTCCGTAGACATATCAATCAACAAAGCAGCATAAATATGAGAACGAGAACCAAACTTCTATTGCTCGCGCCTGTCATTGGCGTGGCTATTTTGTCGTCTTGCGGCAAGAGCAGCAGCTCATCATCGTTGAGCGCGACATTCAAGACACAGAAAGTGGAGAAGACAGACCTCACCATGGACACCAAGTATTCGGCAACCATACGAGGCAGACAAGACGTTGAGGTGTACCCGCAAGTAAGTGGAACGCTGCAAAAGTTGTGCGTAACCGAGGGGCAGAAGGTGTCAAAAGGGCAGACACTCTTCATCATCGACCAGGTGCCATACATAGCCGCTCTCAACACAGCCACTGCAAGCCTGGAGGCAGCTAAGGCACAACAAGCGACAGCCGAGCTGAACTACAGCAGCAACCAGACTTTGAGGGAAGAGAACGTGATAAGCGACTTCGACCTTCAGACTTCCTACAACGCCCTGCTCAACGCCAAGGCGGCTGTCGCTCAGGCTGAGGCTCAGGTGGTTAACGCAAAGAACAGCCTCTCGTACACCGAGGTGGAAAGCCCATCCGACGGGGTCGTCGGCACACTGCCTTTCCGTCAGGGCGCACTCGTCAGCCCAAGCATGACACAACCCCTTACCACAGTGTCCGACAACTCTCAGATGTATGTCTATTTCAGCATGACAGAGAGCCAGCTGCTGACAATGGTGCGTGACCGCGGCTCTATGGACCAGGCGATAGAGAAAATGCCGGCTCTCGGCTTGACTTTGATTGACGGCTCTACATACGACCAGCCGGGCCGTGTGGAAAGCATAAGCGGAGTTGTTGACCGCGCTACGGGAAGCGTGCAGCTGCGAGCCGTGTTCGACAACCCGAGAGGGCTGCTGCACAGCGGAAGCACGGGCAATGTCATCATTCCCGTAACATATAAAGACCAACTCATAATCCCCACCACAGCGACCGTGCAGACACAAGACAAATATCGTGTCTACGTGGTTGACGCAGACGGCATAGCCACAGAGCGCATCATAACCGTAAGTCCGATAAGCCCAGCCGACAAATACGTTGTGCTCTCCGGCTTGCAGGTAGGCGAGGAGATAGTAAGCGAGGGCGCAGGCATGGTGAGCGAAGGGCAGCAGGTTAGGGCTAAGGCCGAATAAAAGCAGAAAAAAGAGGGAACGATGAAAGGAAATATTTTCATTAAACGTCCTGTGATGGCGATGTCTATCGCTATCATGATTTTGCTCGTGGGCGCGATAAGCTACTTCAACCTGCCCATGGAGTCGTATCCTGACATTGCACCGCCAACGGTGAGCGTGGAGGCGACATACACTGGTGCGGATGCGAGCGCTGTGATGAACGCCGTCATACAGCCCCTTGAGGAGAGCATCAACGGTGTGGAGAACATGCTTTACATGACATCCACTGCCACTAACGCAGGCTCAGCCCGCATAACCATCTACTTCAAGCAGGGCTCAGACCCCGACATGGCAGCCGTGAACGTGCAAAACCGTGTGAGCAAGGCGCAAGGACTGCTGCCTCAGGAAGTCACGCAAATCGGTGTGACAACGACGAAGAGGCAGACCTCCTTCCTGCAAATCGACGCATTGACCTCCTCGAAGCCTGAATTCGACGAGGATTATATCGCCAACTATCTGGACATCAACATAATCCCCCAGCTGAAGCGTGTGGAAGGTGTGGGCGATGTGATGGAGCTGGGTGGCACATACTCGCTGCGCATCTGGCTGAAACCAGACATTATGGCGCAGTACAGCGTCGTCCCTTCCGACGTCACAGAGGCGCTTGCTGAGCAGAACCTTGAAGCTCCGGTCGGGCAGCTGGGAGAGAAGCCAGTGAACGGCACACATGGTGACGGTGTGGACAACGTATTCCAGTATACAATGAAATACACTGGCCGTCTGAAAGAGATCGAGCAGTTCGAGAATATGGTCATAAAGGCCAACGACGACGGAACGCTGCTTCGCCTTAAAGACATAGCCGAGATTGAGCTGGGAGCCGAGCAATACACCTACCACGGCGAGGTCAACGGCAACCCTGGCGTGCAGTTCCTTTGCTACCAGCTGGCAGGCACAAACGCCAAAGAGACAAACGACCGTGTGACGGCAAAGCTCGACGAGCTGAGCAAGAACCTTCCGCAAGGCCTTCAGTTCGTTACGCTGATGAGCTCCAACGACTTCCTGCTTGAGTCAGTGAAGAACGTGGAGGAGACGCTTATTATAGCCATTATCCTTGTGGTATTCGTGGTTTACTTCTTCCTTCAGAACTTCCGCGCGACGCTCATCCCCTCCATTTCCATCATCGTCTCGCTTGTCGGCACGTTCGCCTGCCTGCAGGTCGCGGGCTTCTCGCTTAACTTGCTGACGCTCTTCGCCCTTGTGCTCGCCATCGGTACGGTGGTCGATGATGCCATTGTGGTTGTTGAGGCGGTGCAGGCGAAGTTCGACGCGGGGTATAAGAGTCCGTACGAGGCCACGAAAGATGCCATGGCAGACGTGACTATGGCGGTGATTTCTTGTACCTTCGTGTTCATGGCAGTGTTCATCCCCGTGAGCTTCATGGGTGGCACGTCAGGTGTGTTCTACACCCAGTTTGGTGTCACTCTTGCCACTGCCGTGGGTATCTCCTGCGTCAGCGCCCTTGTGCTCTGCCCTGCCCTCTGCGCAATGATGATGAGGTCGACTGACGAGGATGCCAAGAAGAAGGGGCTGTTCGGGCTTATCAACAAGGTGACGAAGAAAGCCTACGAGGCTACATACGAGACTTTGCGCGACAAATACGCCAGCGTCATCCACCACTGCGTGCAGCGCAAACTTCGCTACTTGGTGAGCTTCGGCAGCCTTGTCGTAGCCATTATCGGCATGATATTCTTTGCCAACCATCTGTCTGTGGGACTTGTGCCTACTGAGGATCAGGGTGTCTGCATGATGAATGTGTCCACAGTTCCTGGCAACAACGTGGCCTCGAGCTTTGCCGTGCTGCAAAAAGCCGAGGATATAGTAAAGGAAATCCCTGAGGTACGCGACTACTCTGAAGTGGCTGGATATAGTTTCCTCGCAGGTCAGGGCACGTCTTATGCGATGATGGTGATAAGGCTGAAGCAGTGGGACGAGCGGCGCTATGGTTTCTGGCGTCCCTTGGCCAACTTTATGTCAACCTCCACAATGGTTGCTAACGCCAAGCTTAACGCTAAACTTGTGACGGCGATACCTGAGGCGCAGTGCTTCGTGTTCGAGCCGGGTATGATACCTGGATATGGTATGGGTTCCATTGAGCTTAACCTGCAAGACAAGACGAGCGCGGCTGACAAGGAGACTTTCTATAACTACACGCAGAAATTCATCGAGGAGCTGAACAAACGCAAGGAGATCTCCCGAGCCATAACAACCTACGCCCGCAACTTCCCTCAGCTGCAGGTTGAGGTGGACGCTGCCCAGTGCAAGCGGGCTGGCATTAGCCCCTCCTCCGTTCTCAGCGAGCTGGGCAGCTATTGCGGCGGCTCATACGTGAGCAACATGAACCAGTTCTCGAAGGTCTACCGTGTGATGATAGAGGCGGCTACCACTTACCGCACGCTGGAGTCTGACCTTAATAATATGTACGTGAAGAACGGTGACGAGATGGCTCCTATCTCGCAGTTCGTGAAACTGTCGCGCATTGAGGGCCCTGAGATTGACAACCGCTTTAATCTGTTCAGCTCAATAACTGTCAACATCACCCCTGCCACTGGCTCATCGGACACAGACGTGATGCTTGCCGTTCAGAAGGTGGCGAAGGATGTCTTCCCCGACGGCTACGACTATGAGTACGGCGGCATAGCAAGGGAGGAGGCTCAGCAAATCGGCTCTATCGACACGTATATCATCTATGCCGTCTGCGTCGTACTTATCTTCCTGATACTCAGCTGCTTGTATGAGAGCTTCCTTGTCCCCTTCGCAGTCATCCTCTCAGTGCCTGCCGGACTTATGGGAACTTATCTCTTCGCATGGCTTTGGAACCAGGGCTACAACGTACTGCCCATAATCTTTATGGGGCAGATAGAGAACAACATCTACCTGCAGACGGGTGTGATTATGCTTATCGGCCTGCTTGCCAAGACAGCCATCCTTATCACAGAGTTCGCCCTGGAGCGCAGGCGCAAGGGTATGGGCATCGTTGAGGCGGCTGTAGCTGCCGCCGAGGCTCGTCTGCGTCCTATTCTGATGACTGTGCTTACGATGATATTCGGTATGATTCCCCTTGTCCTCGCCACTGGAGCAGGCTCTAACGGAAACCGCACCATCGGACTTGGCACAGTGGGAGGCATGGTGGTAGGCACGATAGCGATTTTGTTCACCGTACCGCTCTTCTTCATCATTTTCGAGTTCCTGCAGGAGCGCATACGCCCTGTGATGCAGGAGGAGGCCGACGCTCAGTTCCTCAAGGAGCGTGTGCGCAGCCAGAAAGCTAAGGAAAGACATCAAAACGAAGACAACAAATAAACAGACCACAATATGAAGAAGATTGATATAGCAATCGGCATTGCAAGCATTAGTTTGACAGTCCTATTCAGTGGCTGCGGGGCGACAAAGGATTACGAGAGACCCGCCGACATAAACACCGACGGTATATACGGCGACGCTCAGACGGAGGGTGAGGAGAGCCTTGGAGACCTGAAGTGGAGGGAAATATTCACAGACCCCACCTTGCAGGCGCTCATCGAGAAGGTGCTGGCGCAGAACACTGATATGATAAACGCCGACATCCAGTTGCAGGAGGTCCAGTACACCCTGAAGGCAAGCAAGCTGGCGTTCGTGCCAAGTATGTATTTCACTCCTGATATGGGCGTGACGAAGATGTACGACCCCTACAACCGCAACTCTTACTCCTCAATGACGAGCGGCAACAGCAAGACTTACGAGCTACCCGTGACGTTCGGATGGCAAAGCGTTAACTTTGCTCAGCTGCGCAACCAGAAGAAAGGCGTTGAGGTGACTAAGAAGCAGATGGAGAACGCCAAGCAGGCCGTTCAGGCGTCGCTCGTTGCTAACGTAGCCAATATGTACTACAATCTGGCTATGTTCGACGAGCAGCTTGACATGATGACGCAGACCGAGGAAAACTGGGGCAAGTACCTCGACATGGAGCGCAAGCTGATGGCGGCGGGGCAGGCCAACACGGCTGCCGTAAAGAGCATCGAAGCTACGTACTACAGTATATGCACAAGCGTCACCTCGCTTAAGGAAAATATCCGCCTCGTGGAAAACAGCCTCAGCACCCTTATGGGAGAGACGGCACACGGGATAGAGCGGCAGGGGCTCGCAAGCTTTCAGGCTCCGTCTATTCTCTCAACGGGAGTGCCTATCACCCTGCTTAGCCGTCGCCCCGATGTAAAGGAAAGTGAACTAACACTGGCTGGAGCTTTCTATGACACGAAGGCAGCGAGGGCTGCATTCTGGCCAAGCCTCACCATCACCGCCGCGGGTGAGTACACGAACAGTGTAGGCACTTCGATTATCAACCCCGGGATGATGATTGGCAACGCCATAGCGAGCCTCACGCAGCCAATCTTCGCGAACGGTAAGCTCAGGGCGCAGTACAAGATCAGCAAGCTGGATATGGAGATAGCGTCGAACAACTTCCAGCAGACAGTCATAGCGGCTGGAAACGAGGTAAACACGGCAATGGTGCAGCTCAACACCGCAGAGCAGCTTAGAGACCTGTACGGAAAGCAGGTTGACGCGCTGAAGGTGGCACTGGACGCAACGCAGAAGCTCTATGTCAACAGCTCGGGCAACTACCTTAACGTCATCACCGCGCAGAACTCGCTGATATCAGCAGAGATGGACTTCATCTCCAACCGCATGGACGCCATCTCTGCCACGATCTCGCTGTACGAGGCGCTGGGCGGCGGAACGGACTGAACTTTCATGCTCGACATAACTTGAAGAGGGCTGGAGGCGAATAGGCTTTCAGCCCTCTTTGCGCCCCAGTCTCCTTTTTGCCGATTGCGGGCATTTTAAGGCGCCACTGGGCGATTTTCGGTGCTCGGACGTAACCCGTCCGCACGTCAATCATGCGCCGAGAGAAAAGATTGCGCCAGCGGGAAACAAATATTAAAGAAATGACGACAACAACAATGATGATGTGCCTTTCTGAAGCATCCGGTTGGGGAATACTAAGACGTTTGCCGTCTTTTTATATACCCTTACCCCTTAAGGGGATAAGGGTAAAAAGCGGCAAATGTATTGCCCCATGTCAGAACAACCCATTTTGCCGCATAGGCGGCAACTTGCGGCAAGCAGGAATTTATTTTTACTAACCCCTAAATACAAACAACTATGAGTAAGATTTGTGGTTACTCGCAAGAGTATCCTGCACTATATTGCAGGAAAGGATGAAATTCCAGCGGGACGCGAGCCTACGACCCGTGCGACTTTTGCCTTAAACCCGTGCGACTTTTCGCAAAACATACGCAGTCCGAGCCGTGCGGACCGCAAATAATTGGCGTAAAAAACAGCGGAGATTTAGAAATATTCAGTAACTTTGCAGCCGCTGAGAGTAAAGATATTATTGCTTAGATACCTGAAATGGCACGACAGAAGGAGTTAACGAGCGGCCCGGCGCTGCCGCTGATAACGAGGTTCACCCTGCCCCTGCTGCTGGGGAATATGCTACAGCAGACCTACTCGATGGTGGACGCGGCGATAGTGGGCAAGTTCCTGGGCATCAACGCGCTGGCATCTGTAGGTGCAAGCTCATCCGTCATCTTCCTCATCCTCGGTTTTTGCAACGGTTGTTGCGGCGGTTTCGCAATACCAGTGGCGCAAAGATTTGGGGCGAGGGACTACAGCACGATGCGGGGCTACATATCCGCAGCCCTTAAGATCACTGCTCTGCTGTCCGTTCTGATAGCGGTGCTGACAGGCTTGCTCTGCATGGACATCCTCAGATGGATGCGCACCCCCGATAACATCCTCGAAGGGGCGTACCTCTACCTCGTCATAATCTTCGCAGGCATCCCCTGCACGTTCTTCTACAACCTGCTCTCGAGCATAATCCGCGCCCTTGGCGACAGCAAGACCCCCTTCTGGTTTCTTCTCTTCTCAACGGCATTGAACATCGTCCTCGACGTTTTCTGCATCGTTGTCCTCCGCTGGGGGGTTGCGGGAGCGGCTATAGCGACCGTGTTCTCGCAAGGGCTGTCGGCAGTGCTTTGCTACGTTTATATGTACCGCTCGTTCGACATCCTCAAGAGCACGGCTGAAGAGCGACGCTTCCAGCCTCATCTTGCTAAAAGTCTGCTGTTTATAGGCGTGCCGATGGGGCTGCAATTCTCCATCACTGCCATAGGCAGCATAATGCTGCAAAGCGCGAATAACGCCCTCGGAACAGCCTACGTGGCGGCATTCACGGCAGCCATACGCATAAAGATGTTCCTTATGTGCCCGCTCGAGAGCCTGGGAATAGCTATGGCGACATATTGCGGGCAGAACTACGGGGCGGGTAAGCCTGAGAGGATATGGACCGGAGTGAAGGTCAGCTCGCTTATGATGCTCTGCTATGCGGCCTTCACTATCATGCTCCTGCTAGCGGGGGCAAGGCACTTCGCCCTGCTGTTCGTCCCGCCCACAGAGACGGAGATACTCAGAGACGCAGCGCTATACCTGCACGTCGGCAGCTTGTTCTTCCCCGTTCTTGGGCTTCTGTGCATACTGCGCTACTCCATCCAGGGCGTGGGCTTCACCAATCTTGCGATGTTCTCAGGGGTGGCTGAGATGATAGCGCGAATACTCGTCAGCCTGCTCGCAGTGCCAGCGTTCGGCTACATAGGGGTCTGCTACGGCGACCCGACGGCTTGGATAGCGGCCGACCTTTTCCTCGTTCCGGCGTTCTGCTATATCTACGCAAGGCTCAAGAGGCGGTCGGGGGGCGCAACCTATTAAATATTAGGGAGTTAGGGCGACGAACGCAAGCAAAGCCCCGACTTAAAAGTCGCGGCTACGCTTGTTATGCCCCTTCGGGGCTTATTTGTCAGAAAGGAAGCTGCTCGTCCGGCTCGTTATCCGGAGCGGAAGGCGTGGCGGCAGGCTTGGCGGGCTGCGCGGAAGGCGCAATGGCAGGCTGCGGGGCAGAGGCAGCACCACGGTCCACCGCGTATGCTCGGATAGAGTTGAACCAACGCCCCTGATACTCGTGGGCGTCGATGTCGAACTTCACCAAGAGCGTCTCGCCAGCCTGTATGTTCAACAGCTGGATGCGGTCAGAGCCGAACACGTCGAACGCCATCTTCTTTGGATACTGCTCCGATGTCTCCAGCACGTAGGAGGCAACCCTCCACTCCGAACCCGTGCGGGCAGAGGTGCCGCTGCGCTCAGGCAGCACCTGAATAATCTTACCTGTTATCTCCATGATATGAATTAACTGTTAGTTTTGCTCCGTACAAAGATACGATAATATTGACGAAGAAGCCAAGAAAGCGGGGCGTTTTTTTGATATTTCGGTTAAGAATGAGTATTTTTGCCGCTACAAAACAGATAACTCATAAGCAGATATGAAATTCACAGTTTCCAGTTCGGCCTTCAGCAGCCGCCTTACCGCAGCCAGCAAAGTTCTGCTGTCGAAAAACACAATGCCCATCCTCGAGTGCTTCCTCCTTGACGTGAAAAACGGACACGTCAGCATAACGGCAAGCGACGGGGAAAAGTACTTCACCACCAGCGTGCCGCTCATCGACTGCGACAACAACGGACGCCTCTGCGTGCCGGCAAGGCTGCTCATCGACTCGATAAAGGAGCTCGCGGAGCAGCCCGTCACTCTCGACTTCAACCCCGAGAACATGGAAATACGCATGACACACCAGACGGGCTACTTCACCCTTATGGGGCAAGACGCCGAGGTGTTCCCCACACAAGCCAACACCGAGGCGGACGCCACCACGCTCAAGCTAAGCTCCACCACACTGCTCAAAGGCATAAACCTCTGCATCAACGCCACCGCCTCCGACCAGCTGAGACTGATAATGACATGCATCTACCTCGACGTGCACGAGGACTATATAAACTTCGCCGCCACCGACGGCAGGAAACTGGTGCGCTACACGAACAAAGAGTGCAAGGCGGGAATGACAACATCCATGATAATGCCGAAGACAGTGGCCATGGTATTGCGCAACACACTGACACCAGACACCGACCTCGTCTTCACCTTCGACAAGCAACAGGCGCAGCTGCACACCGACGAGCTCGACTTCTCGTTCCGCCTCGTGGAGGGCAACTACCTGAACTACAACGCAGTGATCCCCACCAGCAACCCCTACTGCGCAACCGTAGACCGCGCAAGCCTGCTGGGAGCCATGAAGCGCGTCAGCGTATTCTGCAACCAAAGCAACGGCCTGACAAAGATACACCTTGAGGGCGGACTGGTGAAGCTCACGGCACAAGACATTGACTACGGGCGAATCGCCGAGGAGAACCTGCTCTGCGAATACACCAACTCGCCAATCAACATAGGGCTGAACTGCTTCTACGTGATGGACATGATCTCAGTGCTCGACTCAGAGCATATCAGTGTGCAACTGGCTGACGCAAGCCGGCCCGCCCTCATCACCCCGCTCGAACAGCCCGAGGGTGAGGAGACAACGATGCTCATCATGCCGATGATGCTGAATGAATAGAGTTCGTGGCTAATATGTGCGCGGCATGGTTAAACGTGGCGCATTGATAGGGAGTACCTTCGGCACTCATTTTGGTCGTGCCGACCATCCGAGGGTTACAACCCTCGGCTATCATAGAATAGCCCCTTCGGGGCTTACCATAACCGCCTCTACGACCAATGACCCTTCGGGGCTTGCTAATGTCTTAACGCCCGAATGCCGATTGCCACGAATAACCCCGAAAAGGTTGCATAAGCGTAGCCGGGGGTTAAAGGAGAACCCCCAAAGGGGGTTGCCTATGGCGAGGCTCGGCTGCGTTCGGAAGAGTCAGCAAGCTGCTCTTCTCTCACTTGCACGAGCGTTCAATACGAGTAGCCGTGGGTTTGCTTCCGCAAGCCAATCGTTAATATCTGGAAACACTCCGTGTTTCTGGAACCCACGGTATGGGATATCGCCCCAATTGAGTGCCAGAGGTACTCAACGTCATACGCAAATGCCGGCAAACGGGTTGCCTTTGGCGAGGCTCGAAACCGAGGGTTTGCAACATCAGGCTATCCCTCTTAAGCGGCTTCGCCACTCTTATAAGCACTTTTATAGGTTGCGGGGCAACCTTCGGCATTTTTTGTCGCTAGCTCGTTTGCTCTCGCTTGCACGAGCGTTGAGTACCTCCGGCACTCCCCTCGTAATCACACAGAATCCGGGGGTATCGCTACGCACTTCGTGCGCTCCGTTTGCTCATTTGGCGGGCCTCCAGCTCGCTGGCCCCGGCTACTCTTATGAAACCCCCGCTGGGGGTTTTACCTTAACCGCCTAAAAGGATGAATATATGAGGATAAAATTAGACAGACCATTGGTAATCTTCGATCTGGAGACCACAGGGCTTGACGTTGCGACAGCCCGAATCATACAGATCTCCTACATCATCGCCAAGCCAGACGGCAGCGAAGAGCGAGCTAACCAGTACATCAACCCCGAGAGGAAGATACCCACGGAGGTGGTGGAACTGACCCACATAACGGACAAGATGGTGAAAGACGCTCCGACGTTCAAGCAATATGCGCCCGAGCTGGCAAAGGCATTCGGCGGCTGCGACTTCGCAGGCTTCAACTCCAACTACTTCGACATACCGCTGCTCTGCGAGGAGTTCCTGAGGGCAGGCATAGACTTTGATTTCCGCAGCGCCCGCCTCGTCGACGTGTGCGGCATCTTCAAGATGATGGAGAGGCGCAACCTTGCGGCTGCCTACGAGTTCTATTGCGGCAGGAAGATGGAGGACGACTTTCAGGCTCACCTTGCCGACCAAGACACCGAGGCGACGTGGCGTGTGCTACAAGCTCAGCTTGAGATGTACAGCCCAGAGCGGCAGACTGACCCCTCGAGGATGCTTAAGAACGATGTCAAATCGTTGGCAGACCTCAGCTCGCAGCGCAAGAACATAGACTTCGCTGGCAGGCTCATCTACAACGACAAAGGCGAAGAGGTTATAAACTTCGGCAAATACAAGGGCAGGCTTGTCAGGGAAGTGTTCCCCTACGACCCGGGATACGTGGGCTGGGTGCTGCAAAGCGACTTCACGCAAGACACAAAGCGGTGGTTCGAGGCTCTGAGAATGAAGTATGGTAGAAGGTAAAAGAATCGTTCTCGGCATAACGGGCAGCATAGCAGCCTACAAGTCTTGCCTCATAGCGAGGGCGTTGATAAGGAGAGGGGCTGAGGTGCAAGTGGTCATGACCCCCGCGGGAAAGGAATTCATCACACCCCTGACACTGAGCACACTGACGGGGAAACCAGTCGTCAGCGACTTTTTCTCACGCACGGACGGCACGTGGCACAGTCACGTTGACCTTGGGCTGTGGGCTGACCTGATGCTCGTCGCCCCCGCCACAGCAAGCACCATCGGCAAGATGGCTAACAGCATAGCTGACAATATGCTTGTGACTACTTACCTTAGCATGAAAGCTCCCGTCTTCATCGCTCCCGCAATGGACCTCGACATGTACGCCCACCCCGCCACACAGAGAAACCTTAAGATACTTCGCTCATACGGCAACCATATCATAGAGCCAACAAGAGGAGAGCTGGCGAGCCACCTTGAGGGGAAAGGGCGAATGGAAGAGCCTGACGAGATTGTAAGGCAACTGGAGGACTATTTCGCTGAAAAAGACCTCGCCGGCAGGCAGATACTCATCACAGCGGGTCCGACCTACGAGCGCATAGACCCCGTGCGCTTCATAGGCAACTACTCAAGCGGAAAGATGGGACTGGCGATAGCGGAGGAATGCGCCAGCCGAGGGGCAAGCGTGGAGCTGGTGTGCGGCCCCGTGCAGCTTCAGCCAAGGCATCACGGGATAAGGCGAACCAACGTGGAGAGCGCAAAGGAGATGGCAGAGGCGGCAAAAGAAATCTTCCCCTCCTCAGACGCTGCCGTGCTTTGTGCCGCCGTGGCTGACTTCACCCCCGAGAGCGAGGCAAGTGAGAAGATCAGACGTGAGGATGGACTGACGCTCACTCTAAAGCCAACGGAGGACATAGCGGCCTCTCTGGGAAAGCTTAAGAGAAAGGAACAAAGGCTCATTGGCTTCGCCCTTGAGACTTGCGACGAGGTGGCTCACGCCCGTGAGAAAATGGAGAGAAAGGGGCTTGACTTCATCGTGCTTAACTCCCTGAAAGACGAGGGGGCAGGCTTCCAGTGCGACACGAACAAGGTGACAATCATCTCACCGAATGCCGAACACGCCTACCCGCTGAAGCCAAAAAGGGACGTGGCAAGGGACATTGTGGACGAGCTTAAGAAGATCCTGCCATGAGACTTATCACAGTATTAGCGGCATTTGCCTGCCTACCAGCCGCAGCCCAGGAGCTTAACGCAAAGGTGGTGGTGAACACCGCACAAATATCTAACACGAAGACTGAGGTCTTCGAGTCGCTGCAGGACAAGGCGCAAAGCTTCCTCAACGACCACCAGTGGACTGATCTCTCGTTTAAGGAGGTGGAGAAAATCGCCTGCAACTTTAACATCACCGTGAACAAATGGGACGAGTCGAGCAACTCTATGGAGTGCACCCTCCTGCTCACAAGCAGCCGCCCCGTGTACAATAGCAGCTACAACACCACGCTCTACAACATAAAGGACGGCGACTTTAACTTCAACTTCCAGACGACTGACGAGCTGGAGTGGAACGCTGACTATATTGACAATAACCTCACCGCTATGCTCGCCTACTATGCCTATATGATCATCGGCTACGACTTCGATAGCATGTCTCCCAAAGGTGGAACTGCCTACCTGCAAACGGCTGAGGATATCGTGACAAACTCGCAAAGCCTCGGCTTCACTGGCTGGGACTCGTTCGGGAGCAGCCAGAACCGCTTCGGCCTTCTCAACGACTATATCGACGGCTCGATGGAGGACTACCGCCTGATGATATATAAGTATCACCGAGAGGGAATGGACCAGATGGTGGAAAGCACGGACAAAGGGCGAGCCGCCATAACGGAGGCACTGGAACTGCTCGACGGATGCAAGAACGCGCGCCCCATGAGCCAGCTGCCCACACTGTTCACCGAATGCAAACGGGACGAGCTGGTGAGCATCTACTCCGACCACGGCACTACGGAGGAAAAGAACACCGCCTACAACATCCTCTTCGGCATCAACCCCTCGATGAGCGACTACTGGGACAAGATTAAGCAGTGAAGCAGCAAACGACCGCACCGACTTTTTATCTCAACCGCACCGACTTTTTATCTCAACCGCACGAGACGAAGGCAAAGATGTCGTGGAGAATTGGCAAGGATGTAGCGAGAAGATGGGGCGATGATAACGATGATAGGAACGCATAAGAACGTAAACAACGATAGAACTACGAAGGGGTTTCCAATGACATTGTGTGAGCGGCTAAGGGAGAACCCCCAAAGGGGGTTCAATACGAGTAGCCGAGGGTTGAACAACCCTCGGTTGGTCGGCACGACCAAATTGAGTGCCGGAGGTACTCAATATCACCCACAAACGCTGCCAAACGAGTTGAGTACCTCCGGCACTCACGTTAGCTGCGCCTTGAATCCGAGGGTATCGCTTCGCTTAACCCCCGGCTACTCTTCTGAAACCCCCGCTGGGGGTTTTGCCTTAACCACCCACAAGCTAACCAAACCTTCGGGGCAATCTATGGCGAACGTCAATGGCTACGCATGTTATGCCCCTTCGGGGCTTGCTTCGCCACGAATAACCCCGAAGGGGTTTCCAATGACATTGTGTGAGCGGCTAAGGGAGAACCCCCAAAGGGGGTTCAATACGAGTAGCCGAGGGTTGAACAACCCTCGGTTGGTCGGCACGACCAAATTGAGTGCCGGAGGTACTCAATATCACCCACAAACGCTGCCAAACGAGTTGAGTACCTCCGGCACTCACGTTAGCTGCGCCTTGAATCCGAGGGTATCGCTTCGCTTAACCCCCGGCTACTCTTCTGAACCCCCCGCTGGGGGTTTTGCCTTAACCGTCTGCAAGCCAAAGGCAATAAACAAGACCTCTGACCCGCTATGCTAAAGCACCTGCACATAAGGAACTACGCGCTTATCGACCAGCTTGACATTGAGTTCGGGCGGGGCTTCTCCGTCATCACTGGCGAGACAGGTGCGGGCAAGTCCATCATCCTTGGGGCAATCGGACTATTGCTTGGGCAGAGAGCTGACGCTAAGGCTATCAAGACGGGCGAGAAACGCTGCGTGATAGAGGCGGAGTTCTGCACAAGCCAAAGCGCCGTAAGCCAGTTCCTCACAGCTAACGACTTCGAGCAGGAGGGCGACATTTGCACCATAAGAAGAGAGGTATCCCAAACTGGCAAGTCGCGAGCCTTCATCAACGACACGCCTGCCACGGTGGCTCAACTAAGAGAGCTTGGCGACCAGCTCGTCGACATACACAGCCAGCACCAGAACCTCCTGCTAAGCCGCGAGAACTTCCAGCTAAGGGCGCTGGACACAGTGGCCAAGAACGCCCCCTTGCTCGAGGCTTACAGCGCCTCCTTCGGGCTCTACAAGGCGACGCAAAGGGAGCTTGCCAAGGTGCGCAAGGCGTGGGAGGAAGAGCAGAGGGAGCAGGACTATATGCAGTTCCAGTTCAGCCAGCTCGAAGAGGCTAAGCTGCGTGAGGGCGAGCAAGAGGAGCTTGAGCAAAGGCAGCGCAGCCTTGAGCACGCCGAGGAGACGAAGAGCCAGCTGTTCAGCGTGTCCGACACCTTTAATAAAGAGGAGACGGGCGTGCTTGACGGCTTGCTGAGGGCACAGCGCAGGCTGGAGGGCATAGCCGCCTATTGCCCAGAGGTGGAAGAGCTGGCGAGGCGCGTGGAGAGCTGCAAGATAGAGCTTAAAGACGTTGCGGCTGAGGTGGACGACAAGCTGGAAGAGGCGGAGAGCGACCCGCAAGCATTGGAGAAGGTGGTGGAGAGGCTCGACCTTATCTACGACCTTCTGCGCAAGCACCACACCGACAGCGTCCAGGACTTGCTGCGTCTCAGGGAGGAGCTTAGGCAAAAGCTCCACTTGATAGACAGGCGTGAGAGCGAGATAAGCGAGCTTGAGGGGCGGTTGCAGACCGAAGAGAGGGAACTCCTCAGGTGCGCCTCCGCCCTGTCCGCCTCTCGAAGGAAGGCAGCACGTGAGCTGGAGCAGGGGATGCTCGCAAGGCTGAAGGACCTGGGGATGCCTAACATCCAGTTCGAGGCTCGGGTGACTGAGGCGCAAGAGCCTACTCAGCAGGGCAAGGACAATGTCACCTTCTCCTTCAGCGCAAACAAGAACACGCCCTTGCAGCCCATCGCACAGGTGGCGAGCGGCGGAGAGATAGCCCGTGTGATGCTTGCCCTCAAAGCCCTCATCAGCAAGGCGACACAGCTGCCTGCCGTCATCTTCGACGAGATAGACACGGGGGTGAGCGGACGGATAGCCGAGCAGATGGCAAAGCTTATGCGAGAGATGAGCGAAGGCGAGGAGCGGCAGGTCATCTCGATAACGCACCTGCCCCAGATTGCCGCCTTGGGCGAGCACCACTACCGTGTGTTCAAGGAGGAAAGCTCCCTCGGCTCTGCCAGCCGCATTGCCTTGCTCACACGAGAGGAACGCATAGAGGAGCTTGCCCACCTGCTCTCAGGCTCTACAGTGACGCAAGCCGCCATAGATAACGCAAAGACACTTCTATCAAACGCATAATGAAGACTTTAACAGCAGCTCTCATACTTGCCCTCAGCCCCCTCCTTGTCTCCGCCCAGCCCTCGTGGGTGAAGAGCGCCAGGCGGGGCATCGTCACCCTGTACGCCGTGCAGCAAAGGGGCGACACGCTCTCGTGCCCTGCCTTCTTCATCGACAGCGACGGCACTCTGCTCTCGCCCCTCAAGCCCCTTCAGCAGGCAAGCCGAGCTTGGGCGACTGACGAGAAAGGCACTCGCTACGAGGTGACCCGCATAGGCGGCTTCAACTCAACGTACAACGTCGCAAAGCTCCTCTGCGACGTTAGCAAGCGGAAGCCCAGCCCCCTTCAGGCTAACAGGACACCGCTCACTGAGGAGCAGCCCGTCTACCTTATGCCCAGCGGCGAGGAAGACCACGTGGCGAAGGTGGAGAAGGCGAACGACCACGGCTACTACACCCTTGAGGCGACGGCAGACCCCTCGCTTGGCGGCAACCCCCTTATGAACCAGCAGGGCGAGGTGGTGGCTATCTTGCAGACCCCCTTGCAGAAGCTCGGCTCGCCCTTCTACGCCCTCGACATCAGCTTCGCCCTCTCGCTCGAGATGTCGGCGATGGACGTTAACAGCACCGACCTTCAGGCTTGCTCCCTGCCGAAGCAGCTCCCCAAGGAGGAGAGCCAGGCGAAGAGCTTCATGTACCTCTGCCAAGGCGACACCGAGACGAAGGTGGCTTACGCTGACGACTTCATCGCCGCCTACCCCCAAAGCTCGTCGGGCTACGTGCAGAAGGCGGAGTGCCTTGCCTCGGCAGGGCGGTACGGCGAGGCGGAGAGCGCCTACAACGAAGGGCTTAGGGCTAAGGTCAGCGACCAGCACGAGGTGCTCTACTCAAGGGCTAACGTGGTCTATCAGCTAAGCGTCGAGGGCAAGCAGCTGCCCGAGAGCTGGACCCTTGAGAGCGCCCTCGCTGACATACGCAAGGCGAGGGAGATGAGCGACCTCGCCGTCTACACCCTCTCCGAGGCACGCATCCTGTACGCCCTGAAGGACTACGACGGGGCTGCCGAGAGCTTCACCGAGCTCACCAAGACCAATATGCGCACGCCCGACGTGTTCATCTACATAGCCCAGTGCCGTGAGAACGCGGGGGCGTCGAAGGAGGAGATACTCGCCCTCAACGACAGCGCCGTGGCCTGCTTCACCAAGCCCTACACCGCAGGGGCTGCCGACTACCTCTGGCTCCGTGCCGGCACGCTCAAGGACTTGGGGCGTTACCGAGACGCAATAAACGACCTTAACGACTACGAGCACCTGCTGAGCGGCAACCTCACCGACAACTTCTACTACGAGCGGGAGCAGCTTGAGCTCAGGGCACGTATGTTCGCCCAAGCATTGGCAGACATACAGAAAGCCATCCAGCTAAGCCCCTCGGAGGCGCTCTACTATGCCGAGCAGGCGGTGCTGCTCTACCGCGTGGGCGAGACGGACGAGGCTATGGCGAGCTGCCGCCGTGCCATCGAGCTCGACCCCACGTTCCCCGACCCGCACCGCATCCTCGGCATCTGCCTGAGCGAGCAGGGAAGCACGCAGGAAGCCCGGGCAGAGCTCCAGCGAGCCGTCGACCTCGGGGACGAGCTTGCCCAGGGCTTATTGGAGAAGCTTCAGTAACACCACGCCTTGAACACAAGAACCATCCTGCCGGCATTGCTCTGCCTCCTCTGCCTCAGGGCGGCGGCGCAGGGAGGCAAGCTCATCATCCTCGTGGAGGAAACACCCTACACCAACGAGACGTACTACTCCCTCGAGGGCGACGCCAAGCCCTTCGACGCCATTAAGAAGGAGTGGGACGCAGGCAAGAACGTGGTCTCGGCAAAGCGCGGCCCCTTCGGCTGGTTCTTCGTCTCAGCCAAGAACACGCCCTACAGCGGGCAAGGGTACAACTACAACACCACGAAGCAGATAAAGCGGGACATCGACCAGAAGGCGCAGGAGGGAAGGTTTCTCAGCTCCCTGGGCTTCAGCGACGTGGCGGTAGGCAAGCTTATGTGGCTTGCCGTCTACTCCAAGCGCCCCCAGTGGAGCGGCCAAGTGTCGGCTCAGCTAAAGACAGGGGGCATAGCCAAGTGGGCGGAGAAGAAGGCTGCCGAAGGCTACAGGATAACCGCCCTGGGGGGCTACCTTAAGTGGATAGTGACCGCCTGCAAGGGCACGGGCATCAGGAGGCAGAGGATAGAGGTGTACAGCAGCCCCGAGGAGATGCTCGAGGACATGGGCTACAAGTGGGAGCAGGGCTACAGCGTGCAGCTTGCCGAGTGCAACGTCAAGGGCACCTGCGTCGTGGTCTACTGCACCTGGGAGGACGGGCACATCCCCCGGCAGAGGCTCAAGGTATGCTCCACAGCCGAGGAGGCCAAGGCGTTCATAGCAGAGAACACAGGCAACGGCAGGCAGATAACGCAGCTGGGAGGCAGCTACCTCGAGGGCATCTACGCCAACTACTCAAAGCAGGAGCGACGCTCGATGATAATGAATGACCTGACTGGCATAGCCTCAAGCACCACGCAGCTCGCCTCGGAGATACAGGCGAACAAGCGGGGAGGAGGAGGCACCGTCACGGACACGGGCGGGGACACAGGGGGAGGCTCGTCGGGAGGCGGTGCCTCGCAGGCAAGCTACCAAAGCACATACGACCGCTTTGCCGACAACGCCGAGTCCACGTACAAGTCCCTCAAGTCCCACGACTGGGGCAGCAAGGCGGCCTCGCTGAAGAAGAGCATCCGCGCTGCCCAGAAGAACATGAGGGAAACCCGCCTGAACGCCCTTAAGCACGGCTACACGCTCAAGCAGTCGCCCTACGAGACCATTTCCTTCTGACCCATAGCTCACCCGGCAACCATCAGGCACAAGCCCTTAAGGCAAGCTGCAAGGGAGCGCAAGCCCTCGCCCTGAGGCTCCGTCGCGCCTATACGCTACCCGTCGGACAACCCCTTGCAAGGGGTTGCCTGACACCTATATAAGGGGAGCCATAACGTTGGTATAAGGGGGACCGCGGTCCCTGTATAAGGGGCGTGAAGGAACCCCTCGCAAGGGGTTCAACTGGACCCCTCGCAAGGGGTTGCCTCGAACCCCTCGCAAGGGGTTGTCTGGCTCCTATATAACAGGCTTGACGGCGACTCACTAACGAGAGCCACCCGCCTCCACGGGTGTGGGGAAGCGGGTGGCTCTATGCTTAAATCTCTTATGCTATGCCCTACTCTTCGGCAGGCTCTGTAGGCTCTTCGGCGGGCTCCTTAGTCTCCTCTGCGGGCTTGGCGGGAGCGTTGCCCTTTCTTATCTCCTCGTTGATGGCCTTGATGCGCTGCCCTATCTGGGCGAGCTCTCCCTTGAGGCGCTCCACCTTCTTGGTCACCTCCTGCATGAGGGCGTTGCCTCCCTTGGAGGCGGTGGAGAGGAAGCCGAGGTTGTTCTCGTAGGTCTGTATCTCGTTGTTCATCATCTCGTAGGTGCGCATGAGGCGCTCACGCTCGCGGGCCAATGTGCCTCCCGCCTTCTCCGCCGTCACCTTGAGGCTTGTGCGGAAGCTCGAGAGCCTGCGCTGCGCCTGCGAGAGGTTGAGCTTGCCGTAGAGCGTGTCGAGCAGCTCGTGGTACTGCTGGTAGAGCTTGTCCTTATCCCTGAGGGGGACGTGCCCTATCTTGCCCCACTCGTCCTGCAAGCTGCGCACCTGCTGCACGGTGCACTCCGCCCCCTCCTCGGCGAGAGCCTTGAGCTGCCCGATGACGGAGCGCTTCTGCTCGAGGTTCGTGCGCTGCTCGGTGCGCTGCTCCTGGTGCGCCTTCGCCTTCGCGGAGAAGAACTGGTCGCAGGCTGCGCTGAAGCGCTTCCACAGCTGCTCGGACACCTTGCGCGGCACTGCCCCTATTGTCTTCCACTGCTTCTGCAGCTCCACGAGCTGCTCGGTGGTCTTCTTCCAGTCGGTGCTGTCCCTGAGAGCCTCCGCCTGCTCGGCGAGGGCTGTCTTCTTCTCGAGGTTCTCGCTGAGGCTTGACTTGACGGTCTTGTAGAACGCGGACTTGGCCGAGAAGAACTGGTCGCAAGCCTTGCGGAAGCGCTCGAATATCTGGTTGTTTGACTTGTGTGGGGCGTAGCCGATGGTCTTCCACTCGGCTTGCAGGGCTATTATCTCCTTCGTCCTTGCCTCCCACTGGGCGAAGCTCGTGAGGGCTGTGATGTCTATAGCCTCCGCCTTCTCGCAGAGAGCCGTCTTCTTCTCGAGGTTCTCCTGCTCGCGGGCTTTCCTCTGCTCGAAGAACTCTTGGTGGCGCTTGCGTATGACGGTGCTCGCCTCCTTGAAGCGGTTCCATATCTCCTCCCTGAGGTCCTTGGCTATCGGCCCTATCTCCTTCCACTCTTGGTGCAGTGTCTGAAGGCGGTTGATGGCGGTGATGACGTCGGGCTCGTCCTTGAGCTTCTCCGCCTGCTCGCAGAGGGTTATCTTCGCCTCGAGGTTCTTGCGGAAGTCGTACTCCCGCATCTCTGAGTTGAGCTTGAGCATGTCGTAGAACTGCTCGACGTAGAGGTGGTAGTTCTTCCAGAGCTCCGTCACGTTCTCGGCAGGCACTGCCCCCGTCTCCTTCCACTCGTTCTGCAAAGCCTTGAAGCGCTCGTAGCTCTTGTTAGCCTCCTCGGGGGTGGTGGCAAGCTCCTTTATCTTCTCTATCACAGCAAGCTTGCGGGCGAGGTTGTCTTGGCGCTCCTTCTCCAGCGTCACCTGCATGTCCGCCCTGCGCTGCCTGATGGTCTGCATCGCGAGCTTGAACTGCTCCTCGGTGGGGTCGGGCTTCGGCACGTAGTCGTTGGGGTCGCCCCCTGCGTCGATGTATGCCTGCCGAGCCTCCATCGCCTCGGTGTTGTGGTACTTGTAGTAGAGCTGCTTAAGCAGGTCAAGCTCTTGTTTGTCGCTCGTCTCGCCGTTCTCAACGATGGCGTTGACACGAGCCATAACCTCCTGCTTCGTCATCATCAAAGGCACGGGGCTACCCTCCTCCACCGCCTCCTCTGGCTGCTGCTGCTCCTCAGCCTTCTCTTCAGGCACGGGAGCTGCTTCCTCTTCAGCAACCTCAGCTGAAGGCTCTTCTGCAGCAGGCTCTTCTGTCTTAGGCTCTTCAGCCGCAGGCTCATCGGCTGGAGCAACCTCAGGGGCTTGTTCCTGCGGCGCTTCCTCCGCCTCGGCTGGCTCAGCGGCTTCCGCCTCCGCAGCCACTTGCGACGGCTCTTCCTGAGCTAACGGCTCTTTATCCTTGGTTTCTTCTACGTTCGTCTGAGGCTCTTCTAACGGGGTCTGTTCAAGGGTATCCATACTTTTCGATATTAGACAGTGGGCAAAATTACAGAAATTAGCGTTATAGCCAAAGGAATTCCCACTTTTTTAATAGACGGTGAGGTGTATCTCCATCGTGGCTTTGTAAGTGTTGCCGTCGGGGGCTTTGTAGACCACTGCCTGACGAGTGGTGTACGTCTTGCCTGCCGAAAGCCTGCCAGGATACTGCCCTACGTTGCACTGATAGCTTGCGGGATACATCTCAGCGAAGACGGCTGCGCTGCTGTCATAGCCGCTAACGTTGCCAGCTGTGGTGAACCAATGCCCGTAGCAAGTAGAGGAGGACGTGGTCGTGGTAACATAGGTGGTTAATGCCCCACTGTTGCTTACACCAGCGAAGTAGGGGTTGCCTGAGCCTACCTTAATGGAGAGCAGGTCGGCAGTGGGGATGCCGAGAGCCTCGCTGATTGCATCCATGTCATACTGCACCCACGTGGAGCTGTAGCTGCTTGAGCTGTAAGCCAGCTCTGCGTCGATGACCACGGTAGTGTCCTTGCGCACGTAGTCGTCGGGGAAGTCGTCAGCAGTGTATGTGCGGAAGCAGCCGTAAGGCCTTGAGCCTTCTATCTGCACCCGATAAGGCCATTGCTCGTCGTCGGACACATCGTCGTCCCACTCGTGATGCCACCATGTCGTAGGCGCACCCATAACAACAAGCCAAAGCTCCTGGCAGTCCTCGCCCACGGTGAAGCTGGCAGTGCCTTCCGAGCTGCTCTGCATATCGCCGTAAGTGGTGGAGCCGTCAGTGTTGTAAGCCACAAGCCCCCATCGCCATCCTGCCTTCGACTTGTTTATGCTGCGATAACCCTCAGCCCCCGCTATGCCTTGGAAGCGTACAGTGACCGTAGTGCCTGCCTCCGGGAGTTTCAGGCGAGTGATGTTGTAGCCATAGTTCTGCGGGCAATATGCGCTGTCTACCTGAAACCACTCCTCCCCGTCAACATCCCGACTGCTAAGGCGGTTGTAGTAAGCCCCCACACGGTGCGAGGCTTGGCTGCGAACGCTTTCTATGTCCCACGTGCACATGTGGGCGAAGCAGTCGTACATAAGGGCTGAGAACTCGTCCTGCGAGAGGTCTTCGAGGCGCATTATAGCGTCAACGGGGTCTTCGGGATTGATTGCCTCACGCCACAGCCTCCCTATGAAGTTCTGCCCGAACTTGTCGCAGAGATAGTCCTGATAGAAGCAGTTGTAGTAGCGTGCCGTCTCGTGCATAAGGTTAAGGTGGCACAGCGTGAGGTAGCCCTCGAAGTACTCTCCGTCGGTGAACTGCCTTTCGGGGTACACCTTATAAGCCATCCAGTTGGCGCAGTCCTCCCAGAAGCCATTGCCCCCAGCTCCGTTCTCTCCAAGCCCGTAGTTGAAGCCGTGCACGTCGTTCGCTCCGCAGTCCACGTTGGTAAGGTACTGGAACGTATGTCCTATCTCGTGGGCGACGGTGTGACCGCCCCTTGCCGTGGCGGCAGAGGGCGAGATGTTGAGCGTGCCTATCTTCATGTCCTCGCCGCTGCCGCTGGCTATCCAGTCGCTGATGTTGTAGGCTCTGATGAGTATCTTGTAAGTGTCGGTGCTGCTGTTGCCCACCTCAAGGAAGCCGAGCTGGTCAGTGTACACGTCCCACGACTTCTCCGCCACCTGCAAGATGTAGTCAACATCAGCTGTGCTGCCATTCTCCCAGAAGCAGACGAAATGCTCGCTCTCCTTGCTGCGGTCGAAGCACCACTGGTTGGTTGCGCTGGTGAAGTCTCCGCTCATGCTGCTCGGTTTGTAGAGTATCCTGCCTGGGTCGGTGAACATAAACACGCCTGGGGTGGAGGAGAGGGAACTGAGATACTTCTTTCCCCCGTCGGGCTTATAAAGGTACATACTCGAGGTGCGGAACTCTATGGTGTCGTACTCTGATATGTCCCACGCCTTGTTGGCGGTGAAGCGGTTGTCGTAGCGATACCAGAGTGTGTCGGGGCGAACGTCTTGTGCCTCTGAGGCGATAGTTATAAGGCAAAGGCTAATAAGTAATATGGTGCGCCTCATCTTTTCAGTATCTTAAGGGTTGTCGTTCCGTCGGTCACCACGTAGGTGCCTGCCTTGAGGCTTGCGAGGCTGCCGCCCTCGGAGACAAGCCTGCCGTCGAGGGTGTATACTCTCACATTGCCCTTCATCGTGAGGCGGGTGTCGTCCATCTCTACGATGCCGTCAACCGTGCCTTTCTCTCCCTCGTAGTCGGTGGAGCTGTAGGCGAAACACTTTACGTTGCTGAAGGTGTAGTCCTGACTGTTGAGCGTGAACGTGCCGTCATCGGCAATCACCATACGGGGCGGGTTGTCGTTAGAGAGGAGATAGTAAACCAGAGTGCCGTCGTTGAGGGTGATGACGAGGCTCTTGGCTTCCGCTCCCGTCCCGAAGGCGAAGGCGAGGAGGAAGGAGAGGGTTAGTTTAATTGCTTGCTTCATATATTAGATTAGTTAGTTCGACGAACTGGGGGATGGACAGCTGTTCCGCCCTCTTAAGCAGGGTCTCCTCAGGCAGGAAGGAGCAGTCCGTTATGCCAAGGCTGGCGAGCAGGGGCTTAAGGGCGTTGCGCAAGGTCTTGCGCCGCTGGTTGAAGGCAGTCTTAACTACAGTGCGGAAGAGCGTCTCGTCGCAGCCAAGCTCCTCGACTGTGTTGCGGGTCATACGGATGACTGCTGACTTCACCCGTGGGGGCGGGTCGAACACACCCTCGTCCACCGTGAAGAGATACTCCACGTCGTACCACGCCCCTACAAGCACCGTCAGTATGCCGTAAGCCTTCGTGCTGGGCTTGGCACTGAGGCGCAGCGCCACCTCCCTCTGCACCATACCAGTGCAGCAAGGCACGAGCTGCCGATACTCAAGGACGTGGAAGAAGATCTGCGTGGATATATTATAAGGATAGTTGCCTGTCACCACGAAAGGTCGCCCCCCGAACGTCCTGTCGAGGCGCATCGAGAGGAAGTCGTCCTCTAAGATGCCGTCCTCAAGCGAGGGGAAAGCCCTGAGCAGGTAAGCCACCGACTCGTAGTCTATCTCCACCACCCTTAGCTCCCTGCCCTTCTCTATGAGGAACTGCGTCAGCACCCCCGTGCCTGCCCCCACCTCAAGGATGGGCAGCGAGGGGCAAGCGTCCACGGTGTCGGCAATGCGCCGTGCCACGCTTAAGTCCTTAAGGAAGTGCTGACCGAGGAACTTTTTAGGCCTTACCGCCCTCATGTCTTATCGATACTTAGTATATTCGCGGGGCAAAGATAGCGAAAACCTTTTGAAGCGCATAGCCTACACTTTCCTTAAAGTAGCCCTCTCCCTCCTTCTTGCGGCAGGCATACTGTGGTGGATGTACCGCGGCATAGAGTGGCGGCAGGTAGCCGAAGCCTTGCTGAGCGAGATGCGCTGGGGCTGGATGCTCCTAAGCCTTCCCTTCGGTGTGGCGGCGCAGGTGCTTAGGGCATTGCGCTGGCGGCAGGCTCTTGAGCCGCTTGGGGAGCGTCCGAGGCGCTCGGTCTGCACTAACGCCGTCTTCCTCAGCTACGCAAGCTCGCTCGTTGTGCCCCGCATTGGGGAGCTGCTTCGCTGCGGTGTGCTGAGGCGCTGGGAGGGGACGAGCCTGCCTCACTCCGTGGGGACGGTGGTGACGGAGAGGGTGGTGGACATGCTCATTATGCTCTTGCTCTCAGCGGTGACGATACTCTCGCAGATACCCGTCTTCGCCCGCTTTGTCTCGACCACGGGGCTTAGCCTCTCCACCATCCTCGGCGGCTTCTCACGGGCGGGCTACCTCGTCACAGCCGTCTGCGCCCTGCTTGCCCTTGGCGTTGCGGTGTACTTCTGCCGCCGCTTCCGCCTCCTCAGGGGGGCGCACAAGGCTTGGCGCAACCTCCTCGACGGGCTGCTAAGCATCCGCCGCATACGGGGCAAGACGCTCTTCATAGCCTACTCCCTCGGCATTTGGGCGGCGTACTTCCTGCACTTCTGGCTAACGTTCTACTGCTTCGCCTCCACCGAGAGCCTTGGCCTTGGGGCAGCCCTCGTAGCCTTCGTGGTAGGCACTTACGCAGTGCTTGTTCCCACGCCCAACGGTGCGGGAGCTTGGCACTTCGCCGTGAAGACCGTGCTGATGCTCTATGGCGTTGCGCAGGCAGAAGGGGCGATGTTCGTGCTTATAGTGCACAGCATCCAGACGCTCCTCGTCGTTGCGCTTGGCATTTACGCCCTTATAGCCCTCCTCTGCATAACTAAACACCCACAATGAAGACACTCCTTTCGCTTCTCCTCCTGCTCTCTGCCTCAAGCCTGAGGGCGCAAGTGCTTAACGTCATCGGCGACTCGTACGTCGCCAACCACCGCTGCCCCCAGGAGGAGACTTGGCACTACAAGCTCGCCCAACAGCTTGGGCTTACCTACCGCAACTACGGGCGCAACGGCTCTTGCGTAGCCTTCGACCGCACGCACGACGGCCCGTACAACTTCGGCCCAGCGATGTGGCAGAGGTACGAAGCCCTGGACTCCACCGCCTCCTACGTCATCATCATAGCGGGGCATAACGACGCGGACAAGTGCCGGGACAACAAGGACTCCCTCCAGATGTTCCGAGACTCGCTCGAGACCCTGCTCACAGGCATAGAGCGGCACTGCCCCAACGCCCGCATAGGCTACGTCACCCCGTGGTACGTCCCTCGCCCAGGCTTCAGGCAAGTGTGCCGCATCATCCGCGACTGCTGCAAGAGGCACGGCATCCCCGTCCTTTGGAACTACAGCAGCAGGTGCCCCGTCAAGGTGCGCAGCGAGGAGTTCCGCCGCCAGTACTTCCAAGGCGTTGACGACACGGCGCACCTCAACGCCGCCGGCCACGACCTCTACCTGCCGACTGCCCTCGCTTGGTTCGAGCGGGAGCTGCGGCGGTAGTCACCCGTCGTCCTCCTCTGGGTCGGGGAACTCCTTGTCGCCCCCGCTGATCTCAGTCTCCCACGGCTTAACGGTCCGAAGCTCATCGCTTTGGTCGTCTTTCCTTGTCCAGTAGCTTGCCATATCCTTGCCAGTTTGGCGGCAAAGATACGCGTTATATCCTTTAGGCAAAAGGTCTTAAGCCTCTTTCATAATCGGTCCGTCGGAGGGATTCGAGTCGGTCCGTCGGAGGGATTCGAGTCGGTCCGTCGGAGGGATTCCGAGGCCTTAGGCTGAACGCCATAAAAGGCTTAGGCGCGAGGGAGGAAGCCTACTGGGCGGCTATCACTTGCAGGGCTTGCCTGGCGCGTTGCTCGTCGGCTGCGTAGTAAGAGCGTATCGCCCCGATGTGCGGGTTGTCGCTCACTCGCCCGCGTGCGTTCTCGAAGTCCGCCTGCGCCAGCTCGGGGTGGTCGATGCCGAAGCCCACGCACATATCGGGGGCGAAGTCCTTGAGTGCGTCTGTGGAGCGCAGCTGGCACAGTTCCCTCGCCGCCTCCGTCCACTGGCGGAGGATGAGGGCGATGTCCTCAAGCGTCAGCTCCCTTCGCATAAGACCGAAGACGGTGCCGAGCCGCTCGCGCACGTAGAGCCAGCGGTAGGCCTCGTAGCGCTGGTGTATGCCCCTAAGCTCGTCGCCAAGGGCTGAGAGCGACGGCAGCTCGCCTTTAGCTATGCGGTCGCACAGCTCGTCGACGACGGAGCGGGGGGCTATCATCCCTGCCATATCCACCCAGATGGACACGTCAGCGCCCTCGGCATCGCTCTGCATCAATGCCTCAAGGCTAAGCTTCCCGTCCTGCCCTATGGCATTGATCCTCTCCGCAAGCACCTTGCCGAAGAAGTACCTGAGGCCGAGGCGGTAGAGGCGTATGCCCTCCGTGATACGCCAAGGGCTGACGGTGAAGTTCACCTTTCGCGCGTAGTCCTCGTCGTCCCTTATGCGCTGCAGCTGCGCTATGCCCTGGAACATCTTCTCTGCGTTGTAGGGCGTGAACTCGTCGTAGCAGATGCAGTCGAGCCTCGGGTAAGCGTCGCTCCTGCCGTCACGCCCCCGCCACTTCAGCACGTCACGCATAATGCCGCAGGTCTTCATGTTGGCGGCAGGCACAACGGTCGTTACGCCGTCGTTGCCGAAGAGGTAGGAGAAAGGCAGGCGGGAGGTGTCGGGGTGGTTGATGTGCGAGCCTATGACGACGGAGAACTGCCCAAGCCTTGCGGGCCACTTGACGTAGGAGTTGGAGCCCGTCTTGCAGCCTCGCTCCATTATGCCGTGATGCACGGGTCCTGTGCAGTAGTAGTGGTTGCTCTGGTTCGTGCCGCTGCCTGCGTTGAAGAAGGAGAGGGCGGCGGCTATGAGCAGCGTTGAGCGGTGGAAGGAGACGGTGTGCGGCCCTGCGAAGAGTGCGTCCGTCTCGCCGCACTCCAGCACGCTGTTGGCGAAGATGAGGGAGTTGTGCGCCACGAAGCCGTTGCCAAGCCTTGCCGCCTGCCCAAGGAAGACGTGCTTGGCCACGCAGGTTGTGCCGAGCGTTGCTTGGCTTGAGAGGATGAAGTCAGCCGCCGACACGTTCTCCAGCACCTGCGTCTCAGCCCCGAGCGTGCCGTTCTGAAGCTTCACGGCACTGCGTATCACGGAGCGGTCGCCTATGTTCACGTCGTCGATGGCTGTGACGTAGCTGATGGTCACCCCGTCGCCTATGCGTCCCTGACGCTCGCTGTGCTCCTTGCCCCACGCCTCCACGAGGGAGACGAGCCCCCGTGTGAGGGCAGGGTTATGGCGGTAGAACGCCATCATGTAAGCCATCTGTGCGCTAAGCTCTGGGCAGATGACGGTCTGCCGTCCTCCCGTCTCGTCGAGCACGTCGACGGTAGTGCCGCAGCCCATCGGGGCATACTCGGAGGCGACGATGCTCCCGCAGTTGTAGATGTGGCAGTCGTTGCCCACCACGTAGTTCTGAAGCCGCTCCACGTTCTGCACCACGGTGCGCTGCCCTATGGTCGAGCTGACGACGGTGGTGTCGCTCACCCTGCACTCCGCCCCAAGGTTCACCTCGCCTATCAGCCGCACACGCTTAAGCTGAAGCCCTGCCTTGCTCGGCTCCACCCTCACCAGCGACCAGTCGGTGGCGTGGCAGCCCTTGTACTGCAGTATCTCTATCTCTTCCTGAGTTAATGCCCTGTATGCCATCTATTATATATGTTATTCCACGGTCACGGACTTAGCCAAGTTCCTCGGACGGTCGACATTCCTGCCCTTGTTCACCGCTATGTAGTAGGCGAGCAGCTGCAAGGGGACGGAGGCAACGATGGGCGTGAGGCACTCTGGCACGGCGGGTATCTCGAGCACGAAGTCGGCAAGGCTCTTTATAGCCTCGTCGCCTTTGTTAATCACCGCCACCACTATTCCTCCCCTCGCCTTCACCTGCTGCACGTTGGAGAGCACCTTGTCGTGGAGCGAGTCGTTGGGGGCGATGATGACGGAGGGCATCTCGTGGTCGATGAGGGCGATGGGTCCGTGCTTCATCTCAGCGGCGGGGTAGCCCTCGGCGTGTATGTAGGATATCTCCTTAAGCTTCAGCGCTCCCTCCAGTGCCGTGGGGTAGTTGTAGCCCCTGCCGAGGTAGAGGAAGTTGTGGGCGAAGGTGAAGGTCTTGGACAGCTGCTCCACCTCGGGGGCGAGCCTTAGCGTCTCCTCTATCGTCTCGGGCAGCCTCAGCAAGGCTTTCGCCACCCGTTCCACATCCTCTTCGGCAAGCGTTCCTCGTATCTGCCCAAGGCAAAGGGCGAGCAGGGCAAGCACCGTGACCTGCCCCGTGAATGCCTTCGTGGAAGCCACGCCTATCTCAGGGCCGACGTGTATGTAAGTGCCTGAGTGCGTGCTGCGTGGTATCGACGAGCCCACGACGTTGCATATCCCGTAGACGAACGCCCCGAGCTCCCTCGCAAGCTGCACGGCTGCGAGGGTGTCCGCGGTCTCGCCCGACTGCGAGATGGCAACGACCACGTCCTCCTCTCCTATCCTTGGGCAGCCGTAGCGGAACTCCGAGGCGTACTCCACCTCCACGGGCAGCCCGCCCAGCTGCTGTATGAGGCGCTTGCCTATGAGGGCGGCGTGCCACGACGTGCCGCAAGCCACGATGACTATGCGCCTTGCCCTGAGGAACCTCTCCCTGTTGTCCGTCACGCCGCTAAGCACCACCCTCTTGCCGTCGCTCGTTATGCGCCCTCTGAGGCAGTCCGTCAAGGTGCTGGGCTGCTCGAATATCTCCTTTAGCATGAAGGTGGGGAAGCCGCCCTTCTCCAGCTGCGCCACGCTCAGCCTGAGGGTCTGTATGTCGAGGCTGGGGCGGGAGCCTCCGTCGAGCGTCTGCACTTCCAATGGCTTGCCGCGGCGTATGACTGCCACCTCGTTGTCCTTAAGGTAGAGCACACGGTCGGTGTAGCCCACTATAGGGGTAGCGTCGCTCGCCACGAACGTCTCGCCCTCTCCCACTCCTATGACCAGCGGGCTGCTCTTCCTCGCCACAACCAGCAGGTCGGGGTTGCCCCGCTCCATCACCGCTATGGCGTAAGCCCCTTCCACCTGCCCGAGAGCCTCCTTCACCGCCTCGGGCAGGGAGCGGCCGCCCCTCTCGAGGATGTAGTCTACGAGCTGCGCCAGCACCTCCGTGTCCGTCTCGCTGTTGAAGTGGTAGCCGCACTGGCGGAGGGTCTCCCTGAGGGGGCGGTAGTTCTCTATCGTGCCGTTGTGCACCAGCGCGAGCCTTCCGCTCTGGGAGACGTGCGGATGAGCGTTACGCTCGCTTGGCTCTCCGTGCGTCGCCCAGCGGGTGTGCCCGATGCCAAGGCAGCCGCTCGTGTCCTTCCCCTCGGTCAGGCGCTCAAGGTCAGCCACCTTGCCTCGGCTGCGGTACACCTTCAGCTTGCCGCCTCGGCCCTCAAGGGCAACGCCCGCGCTGTCGTAGCCTCGGTATTCCAGCCTGTGCAAGCCGCCTATCAGCACGCCGTAAGCCTTGCCGCCGCCTAAGTATCCTACTATTCCGCACATCGTCCTGCCTTGTTCCAGGGCGCGAAGTTACGTAATATATATGGTATCTCTATGGATGAGTGTCGCTAAAACACTACCGAACGTCCAGTGCTCCCTGCCGCTGGTCGCCTGAATCGCTTCGCCGAAGGGATTCAAATCGGTCCGTCGGAGGGATTCAAGTCGGTCCGTCGGAGGGATTCAAGTCGGTCCGTCGGAGGGATTCAAGTCGGTCCGTCGGAGGGATTCAAGTCGGTCCGACGGAGGGATTCAAATCGGTCCGACGGAGGGATTTCGAAGCCTTAGCCTAAGCCTTAAGTCAACGCCTAACGACGCTGCCAAGCCACTGCCTTAGCTCGAACAGGGGGAAAGGCACTCGGGGGCGGCGGCTGAAGCTGCCGTACATCGTCCTGAGCATGGAGTGAACGCAGAGGCGCTCCTCTGGGGCGAGCCGGCGGCGGTTGAGGTGATAGAGGCGCAGCTGCCCCTTGTAGTTGTACCAGCGTATCTTCTCGAACTGCGCGAGGATGTGCGGGCTGACGGCCTCACTCTCGAGCGTGCGCTTCAGGGAGAGGTTAGCCTGGCAGAGCAGGAAGCGCTGGGGGGAGATGGCGGTGGTGCTGCTCAGGGGGTGCTGGCGGTAGTGGTACTCGCCTTGGCAGAACGCCACGAGGGGGCTGTGCAGGTAGTGCAGGCGCGAGGTGTTGTCGTCGCTGTAGAGGCGGCAGCTTGTGTCGTAGGGGTAGCGCAGGTGGAGCTTCCTCCTCGTGAGATAAAGCCCGTGCAGCTGCCAGCTGAGGGAGAGGCGGAAGGCTTCCTGCCCAGTTATGGGGCGGTCGGTGGGCAGGGGCATAGGGTAAGGCTCTGTCCTGTCGTCCCACTCCTTAAGGAGGCGGAAGACGCAGCAGCCCACGTCTGCGCTTGTGAACTCACGGAGGGCAAGCTCAAGGGCATCGGGCGAGAGCCAGTCGTCAGCGTCGAGCATGCAGACGAACTCCCCTCTTGCGTGCCTAAGGGCGAGGTTGCGGGCCACCGCCTGCCCCTGGTTGTCCCTTTGGGCGAAGACCCTCACCCTCGAGGGCTGCTCGTTGGCGTACTGCCTGAGGATGGCGAGCGACTGGTCGGTGGAAGCGTCGTCGACCGCCAAGAGCTCCACGTCGCCTATCGTCTGACCAAGCACAGAGTCCACCGCCTCGCGGAGGTAAGGCTCGGCGTTATAGACAGCCATCAGCACGGACACACGCGGGAGGGAGGCGCTCATCTTCTTCTTAGCATCTTCCACGTCAGGCAAAGGGAGAGGGCGAGGCAGGGCAGACTCGCGCTGTACTTAAGCAAGGTGCTGCCGCTGAGCGACGCAAGCACAACGCACAGGAGCAGCAGCCCCTGCGGCAGGACGAGGCGAAGCGTGCTGCCACGCAGGCGGAAGCGGTAGAGCGCCCTGTAGAGGGAGCATATCATAAGCAGGTCGAAGAGGGCGGCAAGCGAGAGCGACACGCCCGCCCCCGTCAAGCCCCAGCGGTGGTAGCCCGAGTAGAGAAGCACGACGAAGACGGCGTTGTAGACACACTCCACCGCGAGGAAGACAAGGGAGTTGCCCTTGGCGAGGGCAGTGTAAGCCACAGGCGTTGTCACCGCCTTGAAGAACATATAGAAGACGGCGCACTGAGCCATCGTCACCACGGGCAGGAACTCGTCGGAGTAGAGCAGCCTCACTATCCAAGGCATAGCCAAGACGAAGCATATCAAGAGCGGAGCCATAAGCAGCACGCACACGTCTATCTGCTGGTTGATGGCGTGGTTCATCCTCACGACGTCGTGGTTCACCGACGAGAGGCGGGGGAAGTAGTCAGCCTCAACAGCCACGAACACCATGCCGGCGTACGTCACCATAAGCCCGTAGCCCGCCTTGTAGAGCCCTATCTCAGAGGTAGCCCCCGCGAGGCAGAAGCCGAACACAAGGGCTGTGGTCAGGCTTCCCGCTATCGCAGCCAGCATGTAAGGCACGCCCTTCGTTATCAATGGCAGCCCCACACGCACCACCCGGCGGGAGAAGGGGTGAACCCTGTAGCGGAAGAGCCGCAGGCTGACCGAGAGGTGCAGCGTCGCCTTAGCCCAGCCGCAAAGCACAAGCGAGAGGACGATGCCGCGCAAGCCGAACGCCCAGAAGACGGGGATGGTGAAGACGAAGGTGGAGACGGCGCAGCACAGCTCCACGCCTGCTATCTTCTTAAGCTGACGCACGCCCTTGAGGATGGAGCACTCGCCTGCCTCGATGGGCAGAGAGGCGACGTAGAGAGAGAGGAAGACTATCTCAAGCGTGTGGCTCTCGCCCGTCTGGCGGAAGTAGTACCAGTCGAGCAAGCCCGAGAAGCACACGCACAGCACTGCCCCGATGAGGGCGGACAAGAGGCTCCACGTGCGCACCACCCCGACGAAGAGGCGCAAGTCCTCCTGCGAGCCGTCCTCGTAAAGCTCCGACAGACGCTGCACCGACGAGAAGCCTATGCCGAAGTTCGTGAGCGAGTTCACCACCTCGCCTATATTCATGAAGATACCGTTGAGGCCAAAGCCGCTGGTGCGCAGGAGCAGGGCGGCGAGCTTGTTCCTCACCACGTCCATCAGTATCTTAAGCACCTGAACCCCGCCGAAGACGCCCGTATACTTGAGCACGTGCCCGTAGCTGTCGTCGCCTTCAGCCCTCTCTCCTCTGTGCTTCCTGCGCATTCCTTATTATAATAATGGGGACAAAGGTAGTGCAAGCGTATCAAAATAGCAAGCTTAAGCTTGCCTGGGGTTAAAGAAGCCTCGGTTCTTGCCCTATAGCTCCTCTATCTCTTGCTGGTCAAGACCTGTCGTTGAGGCGATAGCAGAAGCGTCGAGACCCGCTTGCTTAAGCTTCCTCGCTATCTCTACCTGCTTCCGTCGCTCACCTTCTGCAATCCCCTTTGCGATGCCCTCAGTCATCCCCTCGTTGAAGCCCTCTATGCGCCCTTCCCCACGTGCCATCCTCACGTTGTCGGCTATGATGTTCAGGTCGTCAACGCTGTGGTAGTAGGCCTCAAGCTCTCCCTTGCTCATCTGGTCGAACCTCAGCCGCTCGCGAGCCTCGTTGAGACCCGGGGCGGTGGCGCTGGCGGGGATAAGCCCGGTCTTCAGGTAATGTATCCACTCTTGCAAAGGCGTTGTGGCAACCCCGTCGAAGTTCTGCACGTTGAGGATGTAGTACTCGGGGTAGAGGGCGCTGACGGAGTCCACGTTGAACGACTGCTTCTGGAAGGGCGAGAGGTCGAGCAGCTCACCAGTGTGTATGCCGTGGAACTCCGTCTTGCCGTGATACACGGTGTCGGTGCCGTGCCCGAGCTGGAAGTAGACGATGTTCACGCTGTATATCTTGCGTATCTTCTCGTAGTTATCCCCGCGGTTTATGTACTCGGTCACGAGCTTCGACGTGCCGAAGAGCATTCGCTGGAAGTAGACGGTCTCGTTGTTGTTCTGCACCTCTATTATGTAAAGGTGACCCTTCTCGTCCTCGGCAAGCACGTCGACACGGTTCTGCTTCTCGTGGCGGTCTTCCTGGTTGCTCTCGCTCTCAAGCAGGGACTTGATGTGGATTTGCTTCTCGAGCAGGGTTGTGAGCAGCCCCTCGAGGATGCCGAAGCTTGCCTTGTTGCGAAGCAGGCGCTTCATTGCCCAGTCGAAGCGGATGTACTGGTCGGGGTTCGTCATGGCGGTGCGGCTATGTTGTCAGCGCAAAGGTAGGCAATAATTCAGTCCGAAGCAAGCTCACTTGCTCTGTCGCTCGCTTTTTGTCGTTTGCCCTATAGCTCCTCTATCTCTTGCCGGTCAAGACCTGTCGTTGAGGCGATAGCAGAAGCGTCGAGACCTGCTTGCTTAAGCTTCCTTGCAATCTCTATCCTCGTCCTCCGCTCGCCTTCTGCGATCCCCTTTGCGACGCCCTTTGCGACGCCCTCCGTCATCCCCTCGTTGAAGCCCTCTATGCGCCCCTCCCCACGTGCCATCCTCACGTTGTCGGCTATGATGTTCAGGTCGTCAACGCTGT
>JAJPYQ010000023.1:43905-60441 GCA_021204865.1 Prevotellaceae bacterium
GAAGCAGGCGCTTCATTGCCCAGTCGAAGCGGATGTACTGGTCGGGGTTCGTCATTGTGCTGCGTGTTGTTGCCGCAAAGGTAGTGCTTATTGCCGACATTCCTTGCCTTTCCACGCATATTTCGATATATTTGCCCCCCGATGAGGATACTACTCTTAGGCGAATACAGCAACGTCCACTGGACACTGGCCGAAGGGCTGCGCGCACTGGGGCAGGACGTGACCGTTGTGAGCGACGGCGACCGATGGAAAGGCTACAAGCGGGACATCGACCTTAGGCGCCGCTCGCTGGGCAAGCTCGACACGCTCGGCTATCTGTGGAGCATCGAGAGGCTCTTGCCCAGACTAAGGGGCTACGACGTGGTGCAAATCATCAACCCCGTCTTCCTCGACCTCAGGGCGGAACGCATATTCCGCTACTACAAGCGGCTTCGTCGGCAGAACGGCAAGCTCTTCCTCGGAGCGTTCGGCATCGACAAGCTGTGGGTGCAGGAGGGAGGGAAGCCCGGGACGTTCCGCTACAGCGACTTCTTCATCGACGGCACGGAGCGGCACACGTCCGAGACGGAGGAGATGAGGAGCAGCTGGCTCTACGGAGAGAAGGCGAGGCTCAACGACCTCGTCGCACAGGACTGCGACGGCATCATAGCAGGCCTCTATGAGTACTACGTGTGCTACCGCAAGCAGTTCGCCCACAAGCTGCACTTCATCCCCTTCCCCGTCAACCATTCCGCCATAACGCCCAAGACGCCCCACCCCGAATACCCGGGCATCCGCTTCTTCGTGGGCGTGCAGCGAGCCCGCTCCGCCTACAAGGGCACGGACATCCTGCTTGAGGCTCTCGCCTTGCTCAAGGCAAGGCACAGGGACGAGATGGAGATCGTCGTGGCAGAGAACGTGCCCTTCGACGAGTACTCACGCATGATGGACTCCTCCGACGTGCTCGTCGACCAGCTCTACAGCTACACCCCCGCCATGAACGCACTGCTCGCAATGGCGAAAGGCTTGGTGGTGGTCGGCGGAGGGGAGGAGGAGCAGTACCAGCTGCTTGGCGAGCGGGAGCTGCGCCCTATAGTGAACGTGCGCCCCGGCAGCCCCGCTGACATAGCCGACGCTATAGAGCGGCAGCTCTTCAGCGATGCGCGGGCGCTGCCCCGCCTGAGCGACGAAAGCCGCCGATACACCCGCCGCTGGCACGACCACATACAGGTGGCGCGCCAATACCTCAACGTTTGGGCTTAATCCCTGCTGGAAGAAGCCATCTCCACGAAAGCTTTTCGCTGACGGCCATCGAGGCGTAGGCTGAACGCAACGTTGCGCGAGGCCTACGCCTTATAGAGCTTCAGCCCGACTCCTCGTTGCGAGTGACCCTAACGCACGCTGCGAGTCGGGCGACACCTAATTAGGCATCGCTGATTCCCTAATTAGGTGTCGCCTGTTCCCTAATTAGATGTCGCCCGATGTCTAATTAGGCGTAAGATACCCCTTCAAAACGCCTTGGATATGGCCTTTTTGCCGTCATTCTGGCCAAAAACGGAGGCTTCCTAGCCATTAAGTGAGCCTCCCGCCTCAACAATGCGGCGCTTTTCGCTATCTTTGCGCCGTGACCGCTGAAACGCACTGCAAAGATAATAAAACTTCAAATAAAAAGCAAGATGCCTATACGTTATAGTCTCGGTCGGAAGACCGCAAAGCCAGGGCAGAAGAAGCCGGAGAGGAAGGTTTACGCCACAATGCAGATCACCGGTGTCTGCCCTGCCGACGAGTTCGCGGACAGGGTGGTCAAGCGTGGTTTCATCGGCGACAGGGGCCTGGTGAACGGTGTCATCAGCGCGGTGGTGGATTGCCTCCAGGAGGAACTTCTGGAGGGCAGGCGCGTCTACGTCGGGGACCTTGGCTCGTTCCAATGTGTCATCAACGGCACGGGCGCTGACTCGGCGGATGACTTCTCTGTGGCTGGCAACATACGGGGCCTGACGGTGAGGTGGGAGCCAAGCAAGTACTTCGAGAACCTGCACTCGAGGGCGAAGTACAAGCGAGTGGCGAGGCGGTCAACCCAAAAGCGAGAAAGGCGCGAGAGCAACCGTGAGCTGCAGGCAAAGCTTGATGCTTTACGGCAGAAGCCCCAAGGCGAGGAGCAAGAATAGATGAAGCCCCTCTGTCGATGTTACTCGAGCTGAGGGGCTTCGGGGGAGGGGATTGTTCTGTTGGGCTACCCGGACTCGAACCAGGAAAGGCAGGACCAGAATCTGCAGTGTTACCATTACACCATAGCCCAAGCTTTGCGAGCGCAAAGTTAGCCGCTTTTCGTGAAGCAACAAAACAATTGGGAGAAAAACCTCGCGAAGGGGCATAAAAAACCATAAAACGGGTAACATTTAGCCCCAAGTGTTGCGGCAAACCGCCAGTTTGCACTAACTTTGCGCCCGATATATGGAACTGATCGATTCAATAATAAAAGGTCTTCAGGACAAGAAAGGGCACTGCATCACGGTCGCAGACCTTAAGGGCATCGGGGACACCATCTGCAAGGCGTTCGTGCTTTGCACGGGGAACTCGCCCTCGCAAGTGCAGGCGCTGGCGCAAAGCGTGGGAGAGACGGCAAGAAACGAGGCGGGGCAGCGCCCCGTGGCAGTGGCGGGAATGCGCAACGCTCAATGGGTGGCTATGGACTACAGCGACGTCATGGTGCACATCTTCCTGCCCGATATGCGTGAGTTCTACGACCTTGAGCACCTTTGGGCAGACGCTGAGCTTACCGAGCTGCCCGACATGGATTAGCAGATAATATGAAGGAAACGAACAAGAAAGGTCCGAGGTTCAACCTGACTTGGATTTACGTCATCATAGCCGTCGTGCTGGGTTGGGTGTTCATCAAGGGCAACGGCGGCATATTCAGCAGCAACTCGGAGGAGGCCACGTACGACGAGTTCAAGAAGTACGTGGAGAGCGGCTACGCTTCCAAGATTGAGGCGGACAAGAGCAACTGCAACCTTAAGATGTACATCGTGAAGGGGAAGGAGGGCAAGGTGCTGAAGAAGCAGAGCCAGAACCAGAGCAGCCTCAGCGAGGCTTACCTCGAGGTGTCCTACCCCTCGAACGAGAGCCTGCAAAGCTTCATCGAGAAGCAGCAGGAGGCAGGCAACTTCACGGGCGACATATCGTATCACGAGGAGAAGAAGGGCATTTGGTACTACCTCATAGTCAACCTGCTGCCGCTGTTCATCATCGTGCTGCTGTGGCTCTTCTTCATGGGCAGGCTCTCGGGCGGCAAGAACGGCGGAGGCGGAGGAATGGGCGGTATATTCAGCGTGGGCAAGAGCCGCGCCAGGCTTGTGGACAAGGACGGGGCGGACAAGGTTACGTTCGCCGACGTGGCTGGGCAGGCTGAGGCGAAGCAGGAGGTGCAGGAGATAGTGGAGTTCCTCAAGAACCCGAAGAAGTACACCGAGCTTGGCGGCAAGATACCCAAAGGGGCGCTGCTCGTCGGTCCTCCGGGCACGGGCAAGACGCTGCTGGCAAAGGCGGTTGCGGGCGAGGCTGACGTTCCCTTCTTCTCGATGTCGGGCAGCGACTTCGTGGAGATGTTCGTGGGCGTTGGCGCAAGCCGCGTGCGCGACCTCTTCCGCCAAGCGAAGGAGAAGAGCCCATGCATCATCTTCATCGACGAGATTGACGCTGTGGGCAGGGCAAGGGGGAAGAACCCCGCCATGGGAGGCAACGACGAGAGGGAGAGCACGCTGAACCAGCTCCTCACAGAGATGGACGGCTTCGGCACGAACAGTGGCGTTATCATCCTTGCAGCGACGAACCGTGCCGACATACTGGACAAGGCGCTGCTAAGGGCAGGGCGCTTCGACCGTCAGATACACGTTGACCTGCCCGACCTTAACGAGCGCAAGGAGATATTCCAAGTGCACCTGCGCCCGCTCAAGGTTGACCAGAGCCTTAACCTCGACTTCCTCGCCCGCCAGACCCCGGGCTTCAGCGGGGCGGACATAGCCAACGTGTGCAACGAGGCCGCACTCATCGCCGCAAGGCACAACAAGAGGGCGGTGGACAAGGACGACTTCCTCGCAGCCGTGGACCGCATCATTGGCGGGCTGGAGAAGAAGACGAAGGTGATGACCGTGGAGGAGAAGAAGACCATCGCCCTGCACGAGGCGGGGCACGCCACGATAAGCTGGCACCTTCAGTACGCCAACCCCCTCGTCAAGGTCACCATCGTGCCTCGGGGCAGGGCGCTGGGCGCAGCGTGGTACATGCCCGAGGAGAGGCAGATAAACACCAAGGAGCAGATGCTCGACGAGATGTGCGCAACGCTCGGGGGAAGGGCAGCCGAAGACTTGTTCACGGGTCACCTCTCGAGCGGTGCGATGAACGACCTGGAGCGCATCACCAAGCAAGCGTACAGCATGATAGTGTACATGGGGATGAGCGACAAGCTGCCCAACCTCTGCTACTACAACAACGACGAGTACTCCTTCTCAAAGCCCTACTCCGAGGCAACGGCGCAGCTCATCGACGAGGAGGTTAAGCGCATGATAGCCGAGCAGTACGAGCGGGCGAAGGCAATCCTGACGGAGCACAGCGAGGGGCATCACCTCCTGGCGCAGAAGCTTGTGGACAAGGAGGTCATCTTCGCCTCCGACGTGGAGGCTATCTTCGGCAAGCGCCCGTGGACAAGCCGCAGCGAGGAGCTCCTAAAGGAGGAGGCGGAAGCCTCGGGCAACGCCTAAGGGAACGATGAGCAAGGCTGCCATGAGGAACTTGCTGACGAGGACGCTTACAGGCATCGTCTACGTGGCATTGCTCGTGCTCTGCTCGCTCCACCCCCTCTCCTCCTTCGCCTTCTTCGCCCTCGTCTCGGCAGCCACCCTCTGGGAGTTCAGCACGTTGATGAACACCCACCTCCAAGCACAGATAACACGCCCCATCAACGCCCTCTCGGGCATACTGCTCTCCGCTGCCGTGTGGCTCGGCTGCGCCGGGGCGGGCAACGCCGCCTCGATGTTCGCCCTCTACGGCTTCACCCTCATCTACCTGCTCGTCTCTGAGCTTTACCGCAAAGCCCCCGACCCGCTCAAGGACTGGAGCCTCACCTTCGCCTCGCAAGTCTACATCTCACTGCCCTTCGCCCTGCTGCCCACTCTGAGCCTCAGCCCCGACGGCTACACGTGGACGTACACGCTCGCCCTCTTCATCTTCATCTGGGTGAACGACACGGGGGCGTACCTCACGGGCAGCGCCTTGCACAGGGTGTTCCCCTGGAAGCTCTTCGAGCGCGTGTCGCCCAAGAAGTCGTGGGCGGGAAGCGTGGGCGGCGCGGTGCTGACGCTCGCCAGCGCCTGCGTCCTCTACCGCCTCCAGCCATCGCTAAGCCTCGCCCAGTGGCTGGGCTTTGCCTTGACGGTGGTGGTGTTCGGCACGTGGGGCGACCTCATCGAGAGCCTCCTCAAGCGGCAGCTCGGCATCAAGGACAGCGGCAACGTGCTGCCCGGGCACGGGGGCTTGCTCGACCGCTTCGACAGCGCGCTGCTCGCCATCCCCGCCGCCGTCATATACTTCGCGCTACTTTCCTAAGACACCCTTCGCGGCAGAGGTAATACACCCTTCGTGGTCCCTCTATAACACCCGTCAAGTAACCCCTCGCAAGGGGCTCGGCTGAACCCCTCGCAAGGGGTTCGATTGAACCCCTCGCAAGGGGTTGTCTGACGGGTAGCGTATAGGCGTGACGGAGCCTCACAGTGAGTCGCAACGGAGCCTCACAGTGAGGCTTGGCGGCAACTAAGCGTTAGGCTTGGCGGTGCAAGCCCGAAATATCAACCGAAAGGCACTAATACGGAATATTTATCTTACCTTTGCACCCAGCAACAGCAATGCACGTCAGTTACATCTACCTCATAACGTTCGCCTTCTCCGTGGCTATGGGCTTCATCCTGCTGCCAAGGATAGTGAGGGTTGCCGACGAGAAGAACCTCTACGACCTCCCCGACAGCCGCCGCGTGCACAAGACCCCCACGCCCCGCCTCGGCGGCATCTCGTTCCTGCCCGTGGCCATAATGAGCATCTTCCTCTTCAACGTGCTCAGCGTCCACTTCCTCGGGGCGAGGATAGCGCCAGAGAACACGCTTCACTTCATGCGCTTCCAGTCGTGCGCCATCGGGGCGTTCCTCCTCTATATGGTGGGCATAACGGACGACATGGTGGGCGTCGACTACCGCTGGAAGTTCGCCGTGCAGATAGCCGTCTCCACCCTCTTCCCCCTGAGCGGGCTGACGCTGCACAACATCTTCAGCATCTTCTGGCTCGACTCCCTCCCGCCCGCCTTCGACTACGCCCTCACGATGTTCGTCGTGGTGTACATCATCAACGCCATCAACCTCATAGACGGGGTGGACGGGCTCGCCGCCGGCATCTGCATCATCACCTTCACCCTCTTCGCCTTCATATTCCTCTACCTCCAGCACGCCTTCATGGTAGCCACGTGCCTCTCCATACTGGGCGTGCTCATCGTCTTCTTCGTCTTCAACATCTTCGGCGGGGGCAGCCACAAGATGAAGAAGCTCTTCATGGGCGACACGGGCAGCTACACGCTCGGCTACTTCATCTGCTTCCTCTTGCTCTACATCGCCTCCTACAGAAACATGAAGGCGATGGGCTTCATACGCATCTTCGACCTCGCAGTCTCCCCCCTCGTCATCCCCATGCTCGACATCATACGGGTGGTGTGGGCAAGATACAGAGACCGAGTGCCCCTCTTCAAGGCGGACAAGAGGCACATCCACCACAAGCTGCTGCGCACGGGGCTCAGCCCCTTAGGCACGATGGCGACAATGCTCCTGCTCACCCTCATGTTCATAGGGCTGGACATCGCCGCACCCCTCTACCTGAAGACACGATGGGTCATCCTCTCGAACATAGCCCTCTGGGTGCTGATGCACCTCGTCATCAACTACTTCATACGCAAGCGGGAGGCACGCCTGCCCGAGAGCAGCTACGCCATGCACAACCAGACGAACACAATAAGCGAGGGCAAGCGCTTCGAGCTCTAAGACACACACACACTACACACTACCGTGGGAAAGAACATAGCAACGACACTACAGGACGCGAGCATACGACTGAGAGACATCCTCATATCGGGCTTATGCCTCGTCGTCTTCTCGCCCCTTACCCTTGTGCTCGCCTGCCTCATCAAGCTGGAGGACGGAGGCTGCGTCTTCTTCCGGCAGGAGAGGATAGGCAAGGGGGGCAAACCCTTCAACATACTTAAGATGCGCTCCATGAGGATGGACGCAGAGAAGGACGGGCCGCAGCTCGCCTCAGAGTGCGACAACGACCCCCGTCTCACCAAGACAGGCAGGTTCATGCGGGCGCACCACCTCGACGAGCTGCCCCAGCTGTGGAACGTCTTCGTGGGAGACATGGCGTTCGTGGGCTACCGACCCGAGCGCAAGTACTTCATAGACCTCATAATGAAGCACGACAGCCGCTACGAGAGGCTCTACGCCATACGCCCGGGAGTGACGAGCTACGCCACGCTCTACAACGGGTACACCGACACGATGGAGAAGATGCTCAGGCGGCTGGAGCTCGACCTCTACTACCTCGAACACCGCTCTTGGGGGATGGACTGCAAGGTGCTGCTGCTGACGTTCACGAGCATCGTCTCGGGCAAGCGCTTCTGACCCCTTCCCCTCACCCAAGCCTTTATGACCACCAACGACAGGGAGCTCTTCTTCTCGCTCATCAGAGTGGCGACGGGCAGCGAGAGCGCACTGCCTTATGCCCCGAGCAAGGAAGAGTGGAGCAGGCTGCACACCGAGGCACAGAGGCAGGCGCTCTTGGGCGTGCTCTACGACGGCGTTGAGCGCCTGCCCCAAGGGCAGCTCCCGCCGAAGGCCACGAGGCTGCTCTGGTACACAGAGGCGGAGAGGATCAGCGAGGCGAACAAGCGCCTCGACGAGGCAAGCGCCCTCGTCAGCCGCCGCCTAAGGGAGGAAGGCTTCCGCAACGCCATCCTCAAGGGGCAGGGCAACGCCCTGCTCTACCCCAGCCCAAGCAGGAGGCAGCCGGGGGACATCGACGTGTGGCTGGAGGGCGGCAGGGAGAAGGTCATCAGCTACGTCCTCTCGCTCTTCCCAGGCGAGCGGGTGCAGTGGCTGGAGCTGGACTTCCCCGTCTTGAGGGACATCCCCGTGGAGGCGCACACAGCCCCCAGCGTGCTCTTCTGCCCCAAGGACAACCAGCGGCTGCAAGCCTTCTACCGCGAGCGGGAGGAGGAGACGTTCACCAACGAGACGCCTCTGGCCTCGGGCACGGTCTGCCTCCCCCGCTGGGAGATGAACGCCGTCTTCCAGCTCACGCACATCTACCGCCACCTCTTCTTCGAGGGTGTGGGCCTTAGGCAGGTGATGGACTACCACTACCTGCTGCTCAGCCCCGAGGCCACCGCAGAGAGGCGGCAGGCGGTCAGGGAGCACGCCAAGAGGATGCACCTCACGCGCTTCACGGGAGCCCTTATGTGGGTGCTGCGGGAGGTGTTCCACCTCGAGGAGAGCCTCCTGCTCACCGCGCCCGACCAGCGCGAGGGCAGCTTCCTGCTCCAGGAGATAATGCTCGCCGGCAACTTCGGGCACGACGACGAGCGCAACAAGCCGAAGGCTTCAAGGTGGGGCAACTTTTGGCAGATAACCCTGCGCAACACACGCTTCCTGGCGCACTACCCGAGGGAGGTGCTTTGGAACCCCGTGTACCGCCTCCGCCAGTACGCCTGGAGGAAGGCGCGCGGCTATAAGTAGCCACCCCACAACCCACACTGACACGTTGCGACAACCTTCTACAACCCCTTCGCAAAAAGGGTCTACACCCTCTTGGGGAAAAGGGTCTACACCCTCTTGGGGAAAAGGGTCTACACCCCCTTGGGGAAAGGGGTCTACACCCCCTTCGCGACACCCCTCTACATGCCTTCATGGCACGTATATAACGCGGCGCGGGAAGGCTCTCTGCCCTCCCGCGCCGCAGGTGTATTTAAGCCGTTAAGACCTGTGCCTGCCCTTGCCGACGAGCCGCCTGTACCACGGGCGGTGGTGGCGGTGCTTCGAGCCTCCCTCGTCGGAGCCGTAGCCGTAGCCATAGCCGTAGCCGTAGCCGTACTTCTTCTTCTCTGCGTAGGCGTCGTTGACAAGGACGCACAGGTTGCGGAACTTCTTGTCCGTATGCAGCCGCTCGAGCTCGGGCAGGTAGCGGCGGTCTATCCTGTGGGTGCGCACCACGTACACCGTCACGTCGGCCACGCGGTTCATAATGCTCGCGTCAGCCACAGCCTGAGCCGGCACGCTGTCCACGATGATACAGTCGTAGTGCTTGCGAGCCTCGGCGATGAGCGTGTCGAAGCGCTCGCTCATCAGGAGCTCGGCAGGGTTGGGCGGCACGACGCCCGAAGGCATGAAGCCGAAGGTTGCCTCGGCCTGGCGGTGCGCTATAATGTCCTCTATGTCGTCTACGGAGCCGGCAAGGTAGGAGGTCAAGCCCTCCTCCACCTTGTGCAGTATGAGCTTCGTCTGCGTGCCCTTGCGTATGTCAGCGTCGATGAGCAGCACCTTCTTGCCCGTCATCGCTATGGTGTAGGCGAAGCAGCGGGCGGCGAAGGTCTTGCCCTCCCCCGGGATGGTGCTGGTGAACATAATGACCTTCGCGTCCTTGTGCATGAAGCTGAGGCTGAAGTTAGCCATACGGAACGCCTCGGCCAGCGAGCCGCCCCGCTGCTGGCGTATGATGTCGATGTCGGTCACCGCCTTCTCCTTGGCGTGCGGTATCTCGCCAATGATTGGGATGGTGGTGTAGGTCTCTATGTCCCTTCTTCCCCTCACGCCCATGTTGAGCAGGTTCTTTATCCAGAAGAAGGCGAAGGGCACAAGCAGCCCGAGCAGGAAGGCTATCGCCGTGATGAGCAGCTTGCGGGGGGCGATGGGCTTGCTGCTGTTGCCGAAGGGGCGCTCCACGATGCGGACGTTGGCCTCTGTGACGGCAAGCTGCAGGGTCGTCTCCTCACGCTTGTTGAGCAGGTAGGTGTAGAGCGACGACTTGATGCTCTGCTGGCGGGCGATGTCCCTCGCCTCCCTCTCCTGCTGGGGCACGGACTGTATGCTGCCATTCAGCTTAGCCTCCTCGCGCACCGCCTGCTCTATCCTCATCTCTAACGTGGCGAGGTAATTCTCCATAGAGGAGACGAGGATGTTGCGGCGCTGCTCAAGGGAGAAGTTGATGTCCTTCACCGTTGGGGCTCCCTTGCCTGAGTTCTCAACGAGGTGGTTGCGCCTTATCAGCAGGCTGTTGTAGCCGCTTATGAGATCCTGTATCTCGTCGCTGCCCACACCTAAGGTGGGGATGAGGCTATCGTTCTCTGCGTTGTTCTTCACCATGTTGTACACACCCCGCATCACGTCACGCTGGTTCTGCAAGCCAAGCGTGCGCTGGTGGGCTTCCGTGCTCTCGGTGAGGTAAGCGGAGGCGTTCTCTGACAGGCTCACGATGTTGTTCGCCTGCTTGAAGTTAGCCATAGAAGTCTCAATGTCACTGAGCTCCTGCCCTATCAGCTTGATGCGCTCGTCGATGAACTCCGCCGTGCTTTGCGCCACCGTGTTCTTGTCCACGATGATGCTCCTCTTGTAGGCGTTAAGCAGGCAGGAGAGTATGTCGTCCGCCCTCTGAATGTCGATGTCGGTGTACGTGATGGCAACCAGTGTGCTCATCTCTGAGACTGGGGCTGTGCTTATGTGCTTTGCCAGCTCGTTGGTGGCGGTCTCAAGGTCGAGATGGAACACCTTCACGGAAGAGCCTATGAAGTCCTCGAGGTTCACCAGGATGGGAGTGATGACGAAGCTGCCAGCGGGGCTCTCAACAGTGTCGCCGAAGGCTACCGTCTGCTTCCAGTCGTCCTCGAAGTCTTCCGTTCGCAGCTTGTAGACCTCGCACTCCTTGTCGCTAAGCACCCGCACACGGAAGACGGAGGGGATGGTCCTCTCGCCAGTGAAGGTTACCTCGAAAGGCTTTTGCTTGTAGAGGGAGATGGTCTTCAGCCCGTCTTTGCAGTAGTAGAGCACATCGAGCTTCATATCCTTCACCACATCGCTGATAAGCTGATGGCTCTGCAGGATGTAGACCTCGTTCTCCACACCGCTGCCCAGACCCCCGCCCATCTGCGAGAGTGCCTCAAAGTTGATGCGGCTGGAGCGGCTGCCGTCGTCCTTTACGAGCATAACAGCGTCACGCCTAAAGACATCCGGCTGGGTGGCGAGGTAAAGGATAGCCAAAGCCACGAAGGCGATGACGGAGACGAGAAACCACTTCCAGTTATCAAGGAAGATGTCCAGTATATCACGCAGGGAGAGAAACTCCTCTGACTGTTTAGTAGCCTTGCCCTGAAGCTTGGCGGTATCTTGTATGTCCATATATTGCAGGATTATTGGTCAATCGCTGGCTATTATTATTGACGCTATTGAGACAAGAAGACCAAGGATGGTTGACCCGACAGAGAGGTACGTGTAGCCTGTGCTGTTCCTGATGCGGGAGGTCTTGTTGGGCTGCACGTAAACCACATCGTTCTGCTGCAGGTAGTAGGCAGGGCTTGTGTATACGCTTTGAGGGTCACGAAGGTCAATCTGGTAGGACACACGCTTGCCGTCCTGCTCCCTTATGACGAGGATGGGGCTTCGCTTGGCAGTGCTTTTGAGGTCGCCAGCACGCCCGATGGCTTCGAGGATGGTCAGACGGTCTGTGTCAAACGACCTTGCTCCTGGGTTGCTCACGTCTCCGAGAATGGTTATCTTGGTGTTCTGCAGCCTTACAAGGACGGAGGCGTCCAAGATGTAGTTGCCTACGACAAGGCGGTCCCTTATGTCGGCTGCCACCTGACGGGCTGTCTTGCCCTGAACGTGGATTGTTCCGAGGATGGGGAAATCGATGTCGCCAAGCTGGTCCACGAGGAAGTAAGATATACGGGAGGTAGTGTTGGCTGAGGCGGCAATGCTGCTTGACACCCTTGCGCCTCCTCCCACGAGGAAGCTGTTGTTAAAAGGCTCTATCAGCTCTGCGTTCTTGCTGCCAATGGAGATGGCCAGCTCATCATCGGGCTGTATCTTAAGCTCAAACGCGTCCTTGATGTCTTGAGGCACTGCGTAAAGGGTATCAGCGCCTTGTAGATAGAGGAAGTCCTTGTTGGAGATGCTGCAAGAGCTGAAGCTGGCGAGCAGCGAGACAAGCAGCAGGGAATAAGCGAACTTTAGGCTATTCTTCATACTGGTAAATGGATATCGGCTGCGAAGGTACTAAATAAACAGCAACGGAGCGATAAACAAGGCAGCTTTTTTAGGGATGGTTGCTTTTATGAGAGAAATTGCCTTACTTTGCAGGCGATGACCATGAGCGGACACAGAATAACAGCCTTTATCGTGCTTGCCTTATGTTGGCTTTGCCTGTTTGCACAGAAGCAGAAGAGGGAGGACGAGACCGTCACTGGCAACGCCTCCTACTACTCCGACAAGCTTCAGGGGCACAAGATGTCGAACGGGGAGCGGTACAACAGGGACAGCTTCACCTGCGCCCACATGCGCTATCCGCTCGGCACGCTGGTCAAGGTGCGCAACCCCAAGAACGGGAAGGAGTGCATAGTGAGGGTGACGGACAGGGGACCGCACTCCAAGAAGCTTGCCATAGACCTCAGCAGGGCGGCGGCTGAATACTTGGGCATCATAGCGGCAGGCTACTCGAAGGTGGAGATGACCCCCATCTTCGACTGGATGCCGCCCTACGCCTTGGAAGAGCCTGGTCCCTACGAAGTGCCTGAGCTGCACATCGACTACGAGCCGAAGGCTACCTACCCCTACCCAGCTTGGCACAAGGCGAGTAATTAACCCCACCCCTCGCATAAACCATTAAAGGGAGGGCGTGTCAATGAGGTATGCGACATCTATTTATCCTTCTGTTATTGTTCACCGCCACAATAACCGAAGCGCAGGAGACCCCAAGGCTTAACATACGCGGCACAGTTTACGACAACCAGACGCTCGACCCTCTTGAGGGGGCGCAAGTGAGGCTCACCAACGACGAGGGGAAGCTCATCTCGGGCAACGTCACTCAGAAGAACGGGCAGTTCCTCTTGCCGGGCATCCCCTCGGGCGACTACACGCTCTCGGTCACCTTCATGGGCTACAAGGAGCAGCAGTTCGTTGTGAAGCTGCCCAAGAAGAGCGGCAACTTCAAGGTGTCGGACGTGATGATGAAGGAGGACACGCAGCTGATGGCGGAGGCTACGGTGACGGGCAAGCTGCCCGAGATGGTGGTGGTGGACGACACGGTGATGTACAACGCCGATGCCTTCAAGCTGCCCGACGGGGCTTTGGTGGAGGAGCTTATCAAGAAGCTGCCGGGCATCGTGGTGGACGACGACGGGAACTACACCTGGAACGGCAAGAGCATAACGCAGATACTGGTGGACGGCAAGGAGTTCTTCGGCACGGACATGGACATCGTGCTCAAGAACCTGCCAGCGGAGATAGTGGACAAGGTGAAGGCTTACGACAAGCAGAGCGACATGGCTCGCATTACGGGCATCGACGACGGGGAGGAGAAGACGGTGCTCGACCTTCAGATAAAGAAAGACCGCAAGCGAGGATGGTTCGGCAACCTCGACGGCTCTTACGGCACGCACGAGCGGTACAGCGGCAGGGCGATGATTAACCGCTTCAAGGGAGACCAGAAGTTCTCCGTCGTGGGCAACGGCAACAACACCAACGGCGACGGGATGACCGACAGGCAGACGGTTGGGGCTACGATGAACTGGGAGAACAGCAAGGTGGAGCTTAACGGCAGCCTCAACGGGCAGTTCTCGCAGGGGGGCAGCGAGAGGTGGAGCAACAGCCAGAGCTTCGAGAACCAGACGGCAGCCTACAACAACTCTTGGAACAAGAACCACAGCAACTCCAACAGCTTCTCCTTTAACTACAAGGTGGAGTGGAAGCCCGACGAGACGTGGAACATCCTCTTCCGCCCGCAGTTCTCCTACCGTGACAGCCGCTCAAGCTCCTCGAGCGAGAGCGCAGCCTTCTCGGACGACCCTTACCTCCTCTCCTCCGACCCCCTCTCCGACTACTCCCTGCTTAGCGACACGATAGGCGTTAACCACAAGCGCAACGCCAACCACAGCACAAGCGACAACATCGACGCAAGCGCCTCCCTTCAGGTGAACAAGCGGCTTGCCAAGGCGGGGCGCAACGTCACCCTCAACCTCAACGGGGGCTACTCGCACTCAACCAGCGAGAGCGAGAGCTACAGCCAGATAGACTACTACCAGCTGCTTGCCCTCAACGGCGAGGACTCGCTCTACCACAAGGTGCAGTACAACGACGCTCCGCAGAAGAACAAGAACATCTCCGCACAGCTCAGCTACAGCGAGCCAGTGGGCTACAACATCTACCTTCAGTTCTCCTACCAGTACAGCTACCGCTTCAGCGACCGAGACAGGGACGTTAGCAGCATCTTCGACTGGATGGACCAGACGCAGCCCTTCCTCCTGTACGGCATCGACCACTCGAACTACCGGCAGTGGAACGCCCTCGCCTCGCCCGACATCGACCAGTGCAACTACACCACCAACACCTACCAGAACCACAACTTCCGCCTGCAGCTCAGGGTGAACCGCACCCTCTACCAGCTCACCGTCGGGGCTAACATCCAGCCGCAGATCAACACGGTGGACTACACCAAGGGGCTCAAGCACTACGAGGTAAGGCAGAGCGTGGTCAACGCCTCCCCCACCCTTAACTTCCGCTACAAGTTCAGCCGCCAGGAGCAGCTCGACATACGCTACAACGGCTCCACGGGGCAGCCGTCGATAACAGACCTCATCCCCGACACCCTCTCCAACGCCGACCCCCTCAACATACAGCTCGGCAACCCCTACCTCAAGCCATCCTTCACCCAGCAGCTGCAAGCCAACTACCGCCGAAGCGTCGTGGACAAGCAGCGCACCTCGGCTCTTAACCTCCAGTTCCGCACCACGTCCAACAGCACCACCAACCGCACCGAGTACGACGACCTGACGGGCGGGCGCATAACGAAGCCCGTGAACGTGAACGGCAACTGGAACGGCAGCGCCTCCTTCAACTTCAACACCGCCCTCGGAGAGAAGCAGAACTGGCGCATCAACACACAGACGCAGGGCTCTGCCACGAACAGCGTGGGCTACGTCTACCGCTCGCAGACCTCGGAGACGGTGAAGAACCGCACCACAGGGCTCAACGCAAGCGAGAGGCTGCGCATCACCTACCGAAGGGACTGGGACTCGGGCTACCAGCTCGAAGCCAACGCCACGGGCTCAGGGCAGTACAACCACAGCCGCAGCACCAACTCCTCCGCCTCTAACCTCGACACCTACCGCTTCTCCTACGGGGCGAGCCTCAACCTCACCCTCCCCTTCGGTATGACACTCGCCTCCGACATCACGGAGCAGAGCCGAAGGGGATACTCCGACGCCTCGATGAACACCAACGAGCTCATCTGGAACGCAACGCTCAGCCAGCGCTTCCTCAAGGGCAAGAGGCTCACCGTAAGCATCAGGGCGACGGACATACTGAACCGCAGGGACGACGTGAACCGCAACGTGTCGGCGACCGCCAGGACTGACAGCCGCAGCGAGACCGTCAACAGCTACTGGATGCTGGCCCTGACTTACCGCTTCGGCAAGTTCGGGCAAGGGGGAAGGGGCGAGCGCCGAGGCGAGCGGCCCGACATGGACGGTATGGGCGGCCGTATGGACGGCGAGGGAGGGCCCGGCCAGGGCGGTGGCGGAGGCCGTGGAGGCTTCGGTGGAGACCGCGGCGGAGGCGGAGGCTTCGGGGGCGGAGGAAGAATGTAAGGCTAACGACAAGAAGAGAGATATATGGAAAGACTAAGACGCATAGTGTACATCGTGGCGATGGAGGCGGAGGCCGAGCCACTCATCGAGCGGTACCAGCTCAAGGAAAGGAAGGGGGCGTTCGCCCCGCTGCCCTGCCGCCTCTTCGAGGGGCGCGCGGGGGAGGCGGAGCTCTTCGTCGCCCTCAACGGGCGGCAGCACGAGCGGGACCTCGTGGGCTGCGAGGCCGCCACACTCACCACCATCGAGGCCGTACGCCTCTTGCGGCCCGAGCTCCTCATCAACAGCGGCACCTGCGGGGCGTTCCGCTCGAGGGGAGCGGAGATAGGCAAGGTGTACATCGGCAGCGGCGCGATGTTCCACGACCGCCGCGTGCCTGGCGACGACCAGTGGGGGACGCAGAGCGTTGGCAACTACCCCGTGTGGCAGGGCTCTAAGGAGCTTGCCGACGGGCTCGGGCTGCCGATGGCGAAGGTCACGACTGGCAGCTCCCTCGACATGCAGCCCTGCGACCTCAGCGTCATCCGTGAGCACGGGGGGGAGCTAAAGGACATGGAGGGGGCAGCCGTGGGGCTGGTGGGCGAGCTCACTGGCGTACCGGTGCTGTACGTGCAAGC
>JAJPYQ010000061.1 GCA_021204865.1 Prevotellaceae bacterium
CCCAAACGTTTCGTCCCCTTCCCCCATTAAATCCGTGGCAGATATGGGTTGTACCTTCGGCACAAAATCGAATTAACGTCCGATACCGAGGGTATCGCTACGCACTTCGTGCGCTTCGTTTGTTCATTTGGCGAGCCTCCGGCTCGCTGGCCCCGGCTACGCAAATGCAGCCCCGTTGGGGCTATTAATGGCAAACGTCAATGGCTACGCTTGTTATGCCTCTGGTCTTCGGGGCTTATCACGGTATCATTGCCATCGCCTCGTGCGGTCGGGAGACAAAGTCGGTGCAGTTGTGGGGTCTCGACTGGTGCGGTCGTGGCTTGTCTGCTCTGCCTGTCCTTCAGGATGGCAGGACATCTTGGGCGAGTCAGTGAAGTGGTGAGAGGCTTCGGGCGAACGAAGGGAGGCGTGCTGACTGCAACACGCCCCCTTCTTGTATGCCTTCGTCAGCGCCTGCCGCCGCCTGAGCGAGAGCCGCCTGAGCTGTGAGAGCCTCCGCCTGAGCGCCCTCCAGTAGAGCCTGCGCTGCTGCGGCTTGGGCTTCTGCCCGCCGACGAGCCTACGCCTGAGCGGCTTGAGCTTGAGCGTGAGGGGCTGGACGTGCGTGTGCTTGAGGAGGAGCGGCTGCCCACTGAGGAGCCTGAGGAAGTCCTGCTGCTAGAAGAGCCCGCACTCGGGCGTGTGCTTGAGGAAGAGCCCGAGGAGGGGCGGGAGCTTACGCTTGGACGGGAGCTTGAAGAGCCTGCGCTCGGGCGTGTGCTTGAGGAGGAGCGACTGCCAACAGAGGAGCTTGAGCTTGGACGGCTGCCAGAAGAGCCCGCGCTCGGGCGGGAGCTTGAGGATGGGCGTGAGCTTGTAGAGCCCGCGCTCGGGCGGGAGCTTGGGGAAGAGCCCGAGGAGGTGCGGCTGCTGCTGCGCATCCCTGCGCCTGAGGTCGGGGAGCCCGTGCCTCTGCCAGTGGTTGAAGAGCCCGAGCCTCTGCCCGATGTGTTGCGGTTAGAGCCAGCTGACGCAGAGCCTGCCCCGTTAGTCCTGCCGCCCACAATTGCGCTGCTTCCCCTGCCCGATGTGGAGCCGTTGCCTCTGCCTCCCCCTGGCGTGCCATATCGTCCCCCGCTGCTGCCGTTCGGGTGTCCCACCATCGACTGGCTCCTTCCCCTTAAGCCTCCGTTCCACGCTGGGCGGCGGTTGGCGTAGAAGCTCCCGTTGAGGTAGTGCGCCCTGCCGTGCGCTCCTCGGTACGACCAGAAGCACGAGGGGCGGGCGTAGAAGAAGTAGCCGTGAGCGTAGTGGCGGAAGACGGGGAAGTACCAGCCCCCGTTGAACCACCAGACGGGCCGCAGGAAGTAGTCAATGGTGAGGAACGTAGCCCACTGCCAGTCGTAGAGGATGTACTGCAGGTCGGCGTTGCGGTTCTCGAGGTAGACAGCGTCAACGTCCGCCTCGTCGTTGAGCGAGAGCAGGTAGTCGAGGTTGATCTCGAAGGCGTCGTCGTACTGCTCCTCGTTGAGGTTCAGCTCGTAAGCCATCTTGTCGGTGAGGTAGTACGCCTGCTCGCGTGCCGTCTCGTAGTCCATCGCGCTTGCTCCTGCCGCGAAGCCGAGCGTCATCATCAGTGTAGAGATAATCCTTTTCATTGCTTTGTCCTTTTGTTCTGCTGCAAAGGTAAGCACAAAGCGTACCTCAGGCGGTGGGTTTCGCCTATAAGCCGAGGGGAAATCCCTTTCCTTAGAGGGGAGAAGCGTACGAGAAGAGGGGAGTGTCTATGGTCACGGGCTTAGTGAACAGCCCGAACACTGCGCTGCCGCTGCCCGTCATCGAGGCGAAGAGTGCGCCTTCGCTGTACAGCTGCTCCTTAATCCGCTTAATCTCGGGGTGAAGAGGGAAAACGCTCTCCTCGAAGTCGTTCCTCACCGTGTGCCGCCATTCGCTTAAGTCTCTACAGATTGCTTCCTTGAGCCTAAGCTCGGGCAGGGCGGGCTTCACCAGAGAGTAAGCGTCCCTCGTGGAGACGCTCACGTCGGGCTTGATGAGCACAAGGAAGAGACCGCCAAGGTCGACGCTGACGGGGCTTAGGACTTCGCCAATGCCCTCGGCGAACGCTGGCTTAGCCTCAACGAAGAAGGGGCAGTCAGCCCCAAGGGCGCAGACCAGTTGTCGCATACGCTCCTCGCCAATGCCCAGCCGCAAGCCCTCGTTGAGCGCCTTGACGGTGGCAACCGCGTCGCTGCTGCCGCCTCCCAAACCCGCTCCAGACGGGATGCGCTTGTGCAGACTTATCCTAAGGGGAGGCACGGCGTGGCCCTCGCCTCTGAGCAGCCTGACGGCACGCCACACGAGGTTGTCCTCCTCACGTCCCTCCACCGCGATGCCTGAGCAGAGCAGCTCATCCCTCCGTGCAGGCTCAAGCCGCAGCTCGTCAGCGAGGGGGACGGGGTAAAGCACTGTCTCGAGGCAGTGGTAGCCGTCCTCCCTCAAGCCCACCACGTTGAGGCCGAGGTTAATCTTAGCGCAAGCCTTCACCAACATACCTTATAGAACGACAAAGCCCCTCGGTTTATTACCTGCAAGCTTTCTATACTATTCTGAAACGGCGCGGACGGACTGCCCGTCGTAGCGGCGGTAGCCGTTGCTCCGGTAGAAGTCGCCACTGCTGAAGTAGAGGTAGTACGCGTCCTGCGTATCGCTCCCGTAGGGTGTGGCACTCCAATAGTAGCCGTACTCTCCAGCGTAGTAAAGCGACGTCCCGTAACGCCAGCCAGCGGCGGGAAGAAAGATGCTGTTCCCGTTCGGTCCCGTCACCTTGTAGCCCGCATGTCCGCCCATAGTTGTCCACGTGCGCTGGCACTTGTTTATCAGTTCGTCAATCTCGCTCGCCGTTGGCAAACGCCACGAGCTTCCCCAGTTGGCTCGGGCGGCATCGTAGCTTGCGTTGCCTGAAATCTCGCCTATTGACTTCTCGTACGTGGCGCTGTTATCCTCTGTGTATGATGACTTCGTGCTTGTCTCTCCCCAGGCATAGTAGTTGCCGTAACCCTCAGGGGAGCTTGCCCCCACGTTGCAAGTAGCCCACTTCACGCTCAAGCCCAAGTCCACATAGCCGTGACCGTTGATAGTCCCAGTGGCCGGGCTCACGCGAGCTTCGGGCGAACCGCCACGAGAGAAGAGGATAGCACAGACGCAGCCAACTACGCACACGGCAACGCACAGGGCTGCAATCCAAGGCTTCTTCGACTTCTTCTCCACCGCTTCCCCCGGCTTTGGCTCTGAGGGCTCACGCTTGGGCGGCTCTGAGGGCTTCGGCTTTTCGCTCACCACCTCTACCACTATAGGCTCGCCATCGCCAAGCATAGTCTCCTCGCCCGTGGGGGCGTGACGATTGAGCTCCTCAAGCACCTCGTCTGCCGACTGCGGGCGGTCCTTCCTTGTGGTGCTCATGCACTGCTTTATCAGCGAGACGAGCCAAGGGGACACGCCAGCCTTGCGCAGCTCGCCCGAGGGGAAGCCGTCGTTGAGTATGTCGGCAGCCACGGGAGGACGCCTGCCCGTGAGCATCTTATATATGGTAGCGCCAAGGGCGTAGATGTCCATCGTCACTGGGAAGCCCTTGCCGTCCCTGTAGCTCGCCTGCTCAAGGGGAGCGTAACCGGGCGTGCCGCCGCCCACCTTGGTGCTGCTCTCAGGGTCGCCGTTCTCGTCGTACTGCTTCGAGAGACCGAAGTCAATCAGCACCGCGTGCCCGTCACGCAGCATGATGTTCAGCGGCTTGAGGTCGAGATGCAGCATGCCGTTCTTGTGCATGAACTGGAGTGCGGAGCATATCTCGCGGGCAAGCCTCACGGTCTCCTGCTCGGAGAGACGCCCGTGGCGGAGGATGTAGTCGTCGAGGCTTCCGCCGTTGATGTACTCCATGGCGTAGTAGACCGTACCGTTCGCCTCGAACGCCTCCACCACCCTCACGATGTTGGGATGCCTCAGGCGCGAGAGGTTGCGAGCCTCGCGGACGAACTTCCTCTTGTAGTCCTCGCACAGCCCGTGCTGACTGCCGCTGGTCACCGAGATGCCTGTGCGGCCGTTGATGTCCTTCATGAAGAACTCCTTCACCGCCACGCTGGCATCAATAGCCCCCAGCGCTCCCTCTATTTTCACCGAGGCGAGGTAAGTGATGCCGAACGACCCCTGACCCAGCGTCTTCACTATCTTGTACTGATAAGCCTTGCCCCTCAGCACCGTGCCCGCGGGCAGTCCTTTTATTATGTCGTTCATAGTCTCTGTTGTTAGCTTCTCGTGGGATTAGCGTCCACAAAGGTATGGATAATTGTCAAAGTAAATAGCCTCCTTGGCAATAAATGTTAGCCAAGGGGGCGGGGCGACGAGCGGTGAGGGACCGCGGAGGCTTCAGTGAGACCTCCGTCGCGCCTGTATAGGAGGAACCGTGGTCCCTGTATAGGAGGCTTCGTTAAGCCTGTATAGGAGGCGTGAAAGTACCCATTGCGAGGGGTTCAATCGAACCCCTTGCGAGGGGCTCAACTGAACCCCTTGCGAGGGGTTGTCTGAAGGGTGTTACTGAGGGACCACGAAGGGTACAATGTAGGCATAACGAAAGCCCTCCCGTAGGGCAGGCGGAAGGGCTTATACAGCAGCTGCAATAAAAGGTACGGGAAGTCTACTTGCCTCTCAGGTATGCGTCGACGGCCTGGGCAGCCTTGCGCCCGCCCGCTATGCAGCGCACCACGAGGGAGGCGCCTGTAGCCGCGTCTCCTGCCACGAAGACGTTGGGGGCGAACTCAGGCTGCTGCGGCTTGAGGAAGCCCATCGCCAGCAGCGCCATGTCGCACTCTATAATCTCCTTCTTGCCGTCAAGCTTCATCGTGGGGCGGCCGCCGTTGGGGTTCGGCTCCCACACTACGCCTTCCACCTCCACGCCCGTCAGGCGGCCGTCCTTGCCAAGGAACTTGTTGGAGTTCAAGAGCCAACGCCGCTCGCAGCCCTCCTCGTGGCTGGAGGTAGTCTTGAGGATGACTGGCCAGTTGGGCCAAGGAGTGGCAGGGTTGTCGCCCACGGGGGGCTTCGGCATTATCTCAATCTGCACGACCGAGCGGCAGCCTTGCCTGTGGGCGGTGCCTATGCAGTCGCTCCCCGTGTCGCCGCCGCCGATGACCAGCACACGCTTATCCTTCGCGCTGACCAGCTCTTCCTTGGGGAACTGCTGCCCGGCAAGGATGCGGTTCTGCTGCGAGAGCAGCTCCAAGGCGAGGTGTATGCCCTTGAGCTCCCGCCCCGGTATGTTGAGGTCTCGTGCCTGCGGCGTGCCCGTAGCCACCACGTAAGCGTCGAAGCCCTCGGGCAGCCGTGTCACGTCCACCGCCTGAGCGTAGAGGAACTGCACGCCCTCCTGCTCCATAAGGTGTATGCGGCGGTCGATGACGTTCTTCTGCAGCTTGAAGTTGGGGATGCCGTAGCGAAGCAAGCCTCCCGCTGCCTCGTTCTTCTCGAAGACGGTCACTGTGTAGCCCTTCTTGTTCAGCTGGTTGGCGGCGGCGAGCCCTGCTGGTCCCGAGCCGATGACGGCAACCTTCCGTCCGTTGCGCTCCTTGGGAGGCGCGGGCTGGATGTAGCACTCCGTCCACGCCCTCTCGCTGATAGCCACCTCGTCCTCACGGTTGGTCGTTGGCTGATGGTCAGTAAGGTAAAGCACGCAGCTCTTCTCGCAGAGGGCGGGGCAGATGCGTCCCGTGAACTCGGGGAAGTCGTTGGTGCTGCTCAGTATCTTGTAGGCAAGCTCCCACTTGCCCTTGTAGAGGGCGTCGTTCCACTCAGGGCAGCGGTTGCCCAGCGGACAAGCCCAGTGGCAGAAGGGCACGCCGCAGTCCATGCAGCGGCTCGCCTGCTCCTGGCGGTCTTTGGTGTTGAGCGTCTGCTCCACCTCCGAGAAGTCGTTCACTCTCTCCGAAAGGGGCCTGTATCCAGCCTCCTTCCTCTGTATCGTTAGAAATGCTTTAGGGTTACCCATGGCTTTAATAATCTCTTGCTATGTCTGCTATCTTCTGTTGCAACTTCCTCATCTGCTCCTCCTGAAGCACACGCTTGTACTCGATGGGAACAACCTGTATGAACTGCTCCACGTACTTGTTCCAGTCGTCGAGCATCGTGCGCGCCAGGCTCGAGCCTGTGTAGAGCCAGTGCTGACGGATGAGCTCGTGCAGCTCCTTGCGGTAGCTCGTCTCCTCAACGAGCGAGAGCTCCACCATGTCCATATTGCAGTAGTAGTCGAAGTCGCCGTTCTTGTTCCACACGTACGCCACGCCGCCCGACATGCCTGCGGCGAAGTTCCTGCCCGTCAGCCCAAGCACGACGACACGCCCGCCCGTCATGTACTCGCAGCAATGGTCGCCTGCGCCTTCAATCACGGCTATTGCCCCCGAGTTCCTCACTCCGAAGCGCTCGCCCACACGCCCGTTGACGTACAGCTCGCCCGTCGTAGCCCCGTAGAGCCCCGTGTTGCCTGCTATGATGTTGTCCGAGGCCACGAAGGAGGCGTTGGTTCGCATCGGGGGCAGTATGCTGATGCGTCCGCCCGACAAGCCCTTGCCGAAGTAGTCGTTCGCCTCGCCCTCAAGCTTAAGGTTGATGCCCTTGGTGAGGAACGCCCCGAAGCTCTGCCCCGCGCTGCCCTTGAACTTGATGTTGATGGTGGAGTCGCTCATCCCCTGCTCACCGCACCGCTTGGCTATCAAGCCCGCCAGCATAGTGCCGACGGCACGGTCGGTGTTCTTTATCGTGTACTCAAGGTTAATCTCCTTGCCCGTCTCAAGCGCCGACTTGGCGTCGCTTATGATGTCGAAGTCCTTCACGTCCTTAACCTTGGTGAAGGGGCGGTGGTCCCAGTGCAGCGCCTCGCCCTCGCTCTCGGAGTGCAGCAGGCGTGTGAAGTCCATCGTTGCAGCCTTCGAGCCTTCCTGTCGCTCTCTCACCTCAATCAAGTCGGTGCGTCCGATGATGTCGTCGAGCCGTTTGAAGCCCATCTCCGCAAGGTATTCCCTCACCTCCTGGGCAAGGAAGCGGAAGTAGTTGACCACGTACTCGTAATGCCCTCGGAACTTCTTCCTCAGCTCAGGGTTCTGCGTGGCCACGCCCACGGGGCAGGCGTTGGTGTTGCACTTGCGCATCATCACGCAGCCCAGCACGATGAGGGGCAGCGTGCCGAACGAGAACTCGTCAGCCCCAAGTAACGCCATCATCACCACGTCCCGCCCCGTCTTCAGCTGCCCGTCGGTCTGCAGGCGCACCTGCTTGCGCAGTCCGTTCACTGCAAGCGTCTGCTGCGTCTCGCTCAAGCCTATCTCGGGGCTAATGCCTGCGAAGCGCATAGAGCTTGCGGGCGAGGCACCCGTGCCTCCCTCTGCGCCTGAGATGACGATAAGGTCGGCGTTAGCCTTTGCCACGCCTGCCGCTATCGTGCCCACACCGCTTTCCGCCACAAGCTTCACGCTGACGGCGGCTGTAGGGTTCACGTTCTTCAGGTCGAAGATGAGCTGCGCCAAGTCCTCGATTGAGTAGATGTCGTGGTGGGGCGGGGGAGAGATAAGCGAGATGCCCGGTATGCTGTTGCGTGTCTTCGCTATTATCTCGTTCACCTTGAAGCCCGGCAGCTGCCCTCCCTCGCCCGGCTTAGCTCCTTGCGCAATCTTTATCTGTATCTCCTCGGAGTTGACAAGGTACTCAGCCGTCACGCCGAACCTGCCCGAGGCTATCTGCTTCGTCTTGCTCGAGAGGCTTATGCCGTCCACCGTCTTGTGGTAGCGGTCGTTGTCCTCTCCGCCCTCGCCCGTGTTGCTGCGCGTGCCGAGTTTGTTCATGGCAAGGGCGAGAGCCTCGTGCGCCTCAATGCTGAGCGCGCCGAACGACATGCCCGCCGCCACGAAGTGCTTCACTATCTCCTCGACGGGCTCCACCTCGTCGATGCTAAGGGGCTTGCGCGTCTTCCTGATGTCGAAGAAGTCACGGATGAAGATGGGCTTCTCCTTCTCGTCGCACAGGCGTGTGAACTCCTTGAACTTCTTGTAGCTGCCAAGCCTCGTCGCAAGCTGCAGGGCGGTTATCGTCTCAGGGTTCCAGGCGTGGAGAATGCCGTCCTTTCGGTAGTTGAACTGCCCGTTGTTGGGCAGGAACTCAGGCTTCTCCACCCCTTTGCCGAAGCCCTTCGCGTGCAGCCGCACGGCGTCCTCGGCTATGTGCCTAAGCCCCACGCCGCCTATCGTGCTGATGTCCGTGCCGAAGTACTTGCGCAGCAGCGCCTCGCTCAAGCCGATGCTCTCGAAGATCTTTGCGCCTCGGTAGGAGCGTATGGTGGAGATGCCCATCTTCGACATTATCTTCAGCAACCCCTTGCACACCGCCTTGATGTAGTTCTTCTCGGCGGTCTCGTAGTTCTCTTGTATCTCTCCTTCGCTTACCAGTCGGTCAAGCACTGCGAACGTCATATAGGGGCATATCGCGCTTGCCCCGTAGCCGAGCAGCAGCGCGGCGTGCATCACCTCCCTTATCTCGCCGCTCTCCACTATGAGAGCCGTCTGCACGCGCTTGCCCACGCCTATCAGGTGGTGGTGCACAGCGCTGACGGCCAGCAAGGACGGTATGGCGGCGTGCCGCTCGTCGATGTCGCGGTCGGAGAGGATGATGTAGTTGATGCCGCTGTCCACGCTCTCTTCCGCCTGTTGGCATATACTGTCGAGCGCGGCCCTAAGTCCGGCCTCTCCCTTGGCTGCCTCGAAGAGGATGGGTATCTTCACGTTGTTGAAGCCCTTGTAGCGTATGTTGCACAGTATGTCGAGCTGCGTGTTGTTGAGCACGGGGTGGGGCAGGCGCACCATCTTGCAGTTGCTCTCGTTCGGCTCCAGTATGTTGGTGGCCACCGTGCCGATGTACTCGGTCAATGACATCACAAGCTCCTCCCTTATCGGGTCGATGGCCGGGTTGGTGACCTGTGCGAACTGTTGGCGGAAGTAATTGAAGAAGATCTGCGGACGCTCGCTTATCACAGCCAGAGGCGTATCGTTGCCCATCGCCCCGGTTGGCTCGGAGCCCGTGATGCTCATCGGTATGATGGTCTTCTCGATGTCCTCTTTGCCGAAGCCGAACACAAGCATCTTGTCGTCGTAGCGCTCAACGGAGTTGGGCACGTGCCGCCCGCTCTTGAGCTTCTCCAGCTGTATGCGGTTGCTCTTGAGCCACTCCTTGTAGGGGTGCGCCCTGGCGAGCTCCGCCTTAAGCTCGCCGTCGTAGTATATCTTGCCTTCCTGTGTGTCTATCAGCAGTATCTTGCCCGGCTGCAGGCGACCCTTCTGGGCTATCTCGTTGGGGTCGAAGTCCATCACGCCTACCTCGCTTGCCACCACCATCATTCCCTTAGTGGTGATGGTGTAGCGGCTTGGCCTGAGGCCGTTGCGGTCGAGCATCCCGCCCGCGTAGCGTCCGTCGCTGAAGAGCAAGGCCGCCGGGCCGTCCCACGGCTCCATCATGATGGAGTGATATTCGTAGAACGCCTTGAGGTCGTCACTTATCGGGTTCTTGTCGTTGAAGCTCTCCGGCACCATCACCGCCATTGCCTGTGGCAGCGAGAGGCCACTCATGACGAGGAACTCGAACACGTTGTCAAGCGACGCGCTGTCGCTCATCCCCGGCTGCACGATAGGGCTGATCTCGCGGATGTCGCCCAGTGCCTTGCTCGAGAGCACACTCTCGCGGGCCTTCATCCAAAGGCGGTTGCCGCGGATGGTGTTTATCTCACCGTTGTGGGCGAGCATGCGGAAGGGCTGCGCCAGTCCCCAAGTGGGGAAGGTGTTCGTCGAGAAGCGCGAGTGCACGAGCGCGAGGCCGGAGGTGAAGTAGCTGTTGCTCAGGTCGGGGAAGTACTCTCTGAGCTGCATGCTGCTCAGCATACCTTTATATATTATGGACTTGCTGCTCAGGCTGACGACGTAGAAGTCCGGGTCCTTGACACGCTTCTCTATGCGCTTGCGTATGAGGTAGAGCGTGCGCTCCAGCGTGGGGCAGCGCTCCTCGCTCACGCCGGTGACGAACACCTGCTTCACGTCCGGCTCCGTCTCCCTCGCGCTCTCGCCGAGGCAGGCCGGGTTGGTGGGCACCGTGCGCAGGTGCATCAGCGTAAGCCCCTCACGCTCAATCTCCTCAATCATTATGGAGAGTATCTCCTGCTGCGCCTTCTTGTCCTTGGGCAGGAACACGAGGCCCGTGCCGTAATGCCCTTTCTCGGGCACCGGGATGCCCTGAAGCAGGATGAACTCGTGGGGTATCTGCAAGAGGATGCCTGCCCCGTCTCCCGTCTTGCCGTCGGCTCCCTCGGCCCCGCGGTGGCGCATATTCTCCAGCACACGCAGCGCGGAGTCCACCAGCTCGTGGCTCTTCCCCCCGTGGATGTTCACCACCATGCCCACGCCGCAAGCGTCGTGCTCGTTCTGCGGGTCGTAAAGTCCTCGTGAATAATTCGTCAATCGATTTGCCATATCAACGTCATATTAAACTAATACGCCGCAAAGTTACGCAAAATAGCACTAAACTCGCTCTTTTCGTGGCAAAAATCTTCTTTAATTGCACAAACTTATTGCTTTTTGCTACCTGCAAGCCCTTTTGGCTGACCCTCACAACCCGGCGGGGCCGCACTCGCTGCCTTCAAGGCATCGCCTCGAAGGCGTTCGGCAGACGGCCAGCGAGGCGTATGCTGACAGCAAGCGTGCTTTAGGCCGACGGCTTATAGAGCTTCAGCCCGACTCGTCGCTTGTCGTGAGCCCAACGCTCGCTGCGAGTCGAGCGACGCCTAATTAGGCGTAGCCCGATGCCTACGTAGGCGTCGCCCGATACCTAAGTAGGCGTCGCCCGATGCCTAAGTAGGCGTTTATGTCCTCTTTGGAGCGTGTTCCAGACGGAATAATCGAAACACACCGCAAAGATAGTGAATTTGGGAGAGAAAAGCAAATAATCGCTTTTTCTTGCTTTTAGCTATTGTTTGCACTACCTTTGCACCCCACTTAACAACCTAACTTAGACCAGATGGCAAGGAAATCAGGCAAAGGCGGCGCGGCAGCCGTGGAGTCACTCTTCGACCTCAACGCCCAGAACGTGTGGACTGTGGAAGCCAGGCGGATAGCCTCGCTGTGGAGAAAGGAAGCGCCCAAGGAGGGCTTCGCCCAAAGCGAGGAGAAGCTGCTCGGCGTCATACGTAACGCCTTCGAGGTGGCACACTACAGCAAGGACGACGCCAAGGCTCGCAAGACGTACGAGAACGGGGAGTGGACCACCTTCAACCGCCACGCTCCCAAGGGCGAGCGCATTGCCATCAGGCAACGGTCCATAAAGCGGCTCTCCGACCTTAACGCGGGCAACATCTCACGCATATCAGTCGCTACGCTGCTCGAGCTTATCGACCGCAACTTCGGCGGCGGCTGGGAAGCCATCCCCGACAATACCCGCGCCATCATAGAGAGCGCCTTCGACATAAGCACCCTCCAGCTGCCCACCGCGCGCATACACGCCACCGGCGGAACGTACAAGAAGAAGATCTCCGAGGGCTTCGAGGCGCTGGAGATAGTGAAGGGAACGTGGACGGAGGCCATCTTCGCCCGAAAGAAAGACCTCAGCCTGCTCGAGGCGCAGCAAGAGGAAGAGGACGACTACGACGAGCCTGACGACACGGAAGAGACGGACGACGACTACGACGAGCACACGGAAGAGGAGACCGACAGCTACGTTGACGAGCAAGACGAGCAAGAGGACGACACCCCCGAGGAGGACTATACCGCCGACGACCCCTTCTACAACAGCTACATGGACGAGGACGAGCAGCTCGCCGAAGAGCAGCAGACGGACGACGAGGCGGACTATATGATAGAGGAGCCTTAGCCGCTGCGGCAGCATACTCACCCCATAACAATGGCGGCTCGCACAACCATAAAGACACAAAAGCAAACCTCAATCAATATGAAAAGAAAAGCATCACTCAAAGCCCTGCGCCCCGCCGCGCTCCTCTTCACCCTCCTGCTCACCGCAGCCCCTCTCCACGCCTACACTGCCAAGATTGACGGCATATACTACTACTTCTACTCCTCTACAAGAACCGCCGAGGTGACATACTATTCTAGCAGCTCCTCATACAATAGGAGCGCTTACACTGGCAGTGTTGACATCCCCTCAACAGTGAAATACGACAATACTAACTATGTTGTGACAAGCATAGGAAGCTCTGCATTCCGAAACTGCACAAGCCTTACGAAAGCTACCATATAACAGCTTGACAACTGGCAAATACACCTTTAACGGTTGCAATAGCCTTAAAGAGGTTACTATTGGCAATTCTGTTACAAGCATTGGGTCTTCTGCCTTCGACAGTTGTGAGAGCTTGGAGACAGTTGTGATAGGCAGCTCCGTCACGAGCATAGACGAATATGCCTTCTGGTTCTGCACTAACCTCTCTTCCGTGCTCTCGCTTAACCCTGAGCCTCCCACGTGCTCTTCCACCTCGTTCGGCTATGTGGACACAAATACTTGCGCCCTCACCGTGCCCGAAGGCTCGAAGGAAGCGTACGCTGCGGCAGACGTGTGGAAGGACTTCCTTAATATAAAGGAAGAAGACCTGACGGGAGTGAGTGCTGTGTCAGTAGCTGACGATGAGCAGGAGGTGAGCCGCTACACCTTGGACGGGAAGCGAGTGAACGCGCCGCAGAAGGGCGTGAACATCATCCGCTACTCCGACGGCTCGGCACGCAAGGTGCTTGTGCAGTAAGCTAATAGCTATACCAAGGGAGCCTCAGCCACCGCAGTGGTCGGGGCTTCTTCTTTGCGGGACGATTGCCGGGGCTTGGCGAGGCTTTATCGTGATTATTGCGTAACTTCGCGGCGAACCAAGGAGGACAGTACTATGGAAACGATTGCGGAATACATCGAGAGGATAGAGATTGACCAGTTGTGGAGCGGGCAGAGGCACGTCGACTGGCGGCTCAGGCGGCACGTGAACGTGCTTAGCGGCGTTAACGGGGTGGGGAAGAGCACCATCCTCAGCCGCGTGGTGCGCCACCTTATGGCTGTGAGCCGTGAGGAGAGGGCGGACGACGGGGTGACGCTGACCTACAACGTGCCTGAGGCGAGGACGGTGCGCTTCGACGTGGTACGCTCGTTCGACCGCCCCGTCGTCAACAGCGAATTGCTCGGCAAGATAACCGACATCCACCTCAGCTCTGAGCTTGACCTGCAGCTCTACCAGCTCCAGAGGGCTTACCTCGACTACCAGGTGAACCTCAGCAACCGCATGCTCCGCCTCTTCACCGAGGGTGATGCCGAGGCGAAGGATAAGGCAGCCAAGATAGCGGAGGAGAAGACGCACTTCTTCGACGTCGTTGACTCCCTCTTCAGCGACACGGGCAAGCTCATCCTAAGGGAGAGGAACGAGATACAGTTCTCACAGCACGGCGAGACCATCGCGCCCTACCTGCTGAGCAGCGGCGAGAAGCAGATACTCATCATCCTGCTGACGGTGCTCACCGAGGCTCGGCAGCCCTGCGTCCTGCTGATGGACGAGCCTGAGATAAGCCTCCACGTGGAGTGGCAGGAGCGCCTGATAGGCTTGATACGTGACCTCAACCCCGAGGCGCAGATAATACTCACCACGCACAGCCCCGCCGTCATCATCGACGGCTGGGGAGACTGCGTGACCGACGTTGAGGACATCATCTCCGACCCTAACTGACTTATGAAGAAACGCCTGAGGGACAACGTCAGCTCCCGCTACGTGGAGGCTGCCAACCTGCTCAAGCCGAAGGGCGCACCGAGGAGGGTGGTGGCGTACGTGGAGAGCTACGACGACGTGTCCTTCTGGCGCAGCGTGCTCGATGACTTCGAGACCCCCGGGCTCCGCTTCTCCGTGATGCTCCCGTCGAGGACAACGCTCGGGCGGGGGAAGAAGAACGTGCTCGCCAACGAGCTTGGCAAGGGGCTTGGGCAGTACATGATAGCGTGCGTCGACGCTGACTACGACTACCTGCTGCAAGGGCAGGGCGAGACCTCCCGCATGATGCTCAGCTGCCCCTACGTCTTCCACACCTACGTCTACGCCATCGAGAGCTACCAGTGCTACGCCGAGGGACTGAAGGAAGCGTGCGTGATGGCCACGCTCAACGACAGCGTCCCCCTCGACCTCGCGGCGTTCATCCGTGAGTACAGCCGCATCATCTGGCCCTTGCTCGTGTGGAATGTGTGGTGTTACCGCAACGGGCAGCAGCACGGCTTCTCGCTGATGGACTTCACCAACGTTGTGACGTTCCGCGACGTGTCCCCCCAGCACCCCGAGAAGACGCTGGAGTTCGTGCGAAGGCAGGTGAACCGCTCCGTCGCCACTATGCAGCGCAAGCACCCAGAGGGGAAGAAGACGTACGTCCCCCTGCGCGACGAGCTTCAGCGGCTGGGGCTCACTGCGGAGACGGCCTACATGTACATGCAGGGGCACAGGCTCATGGAGGGCGTGGTGCTGCCCCTTGTAGAGCCGGTGTGCGCCCAGCTCCGCAGGGAGAGGGAGGGAGAGATAAAGAGGCTCGCCTGCCACGACACGCAGAGGCAGAACGAGCTCAGCTGCTACCGACGCTCGCAGACCCCCGTCGACCTTATGCTCAAGAAGAGCACGGCCTTCAAGCGCAGCGCCCCCTATCAGCGCCTCGCCCGCGACTTGGCGGAGTTCGTCGGCAGCCTTACGCCCACGCCCGCGACACCCGGCGAAGACCAGCCCTAACTCTTTCGTCGAAGGCTTTCCAATCGGTCCGACGGATCGACTCCAATCGGTCCGACGGATCGACTCCAATCGG
>JAJPYQ010000093.1:0-6544 GCA_021204865.1 Prevotellaceae bacterium
CGCGAAGATAGCGGGTTTGTTCACGCAGGTCGGGATAATACATATGTATAACGTTATGTAGAAATGACGGGCATCGCTCCGTCGACCGCTGCGGCCGGGGGAAAAAGGGCAGGCTTTCTATACAACCCCAGAGGGGTTGAAGAGGGACAGCCGTGGGTTACAACCCACGGTATGGGGCATCGCCCCAATTGAGTGCCAGAGGTACTCAACATCTTCCACTATGGTTGTTGATTAAGTTCGTTTGCTCTCGTTTGCAAGAGCGTTGAGTACCTCCGGCACTCACGTTAGCTACGCCCCGGATCCGAGGGTGTCGCCTACGGCTAAACCCCCGGCTACTCTTCTTAAACCCCCGCTGGGGTTTTTAATTGCGAGGCGTGCGGACGGGGGAAAAACATCGGCGGTTTGAGGCTAAAACATCGGCGGTTTGAGGCTAAAACATCGGGGGTTTGGGTGCAAGACAATGCGCGGTCGGGGGCCCGGTTTCCCAAGAGATTCAGGAAATCGCTTCGGGGGGGCTATGGCTACAAGAGTATTTCCGCCAGCTGCCCGATGTCGGTGATGGTCCATGTGGGGAGGCTGGGGTCGACAGGCTCGTCTGCCCATCCCTTGCCCTTCATCCACACGGTCTGGCAGCCTATCTGGCTCGCGGGCACTATGTCCTTGCCGAAGCTGTCTCCCACCACCACCGTCTCCCGCGGCTTGCAGCCCAGGGCTTCCACCCCGAGGCGGAATATCCGGGGGTCGGGCTTGCGCACTCCGACGAGGGCCGACTCTATCACCCTCTGGAACAGCTCGAGCCTGAAGTCACGCAGCACGCTGCCTATGTTGCCGTAGAAGTTGCTGACAAGAGCGAGGGGGTAACGCTTGGCCAGCTCCTGGGCCACGGGGCGGCTCCTGAGGAGGTTGCGCAGCACGTATGCGTAGCAGAACTGGGCTATCTGCTCTGCCGCGGCTCTTCGGCTCTCTTCCTCCGCCTGCCAATAGCCGTGGGCCACGAGGCGGCCCGTCTCCAAGCGGAGCTTTATGCGCAGCAGGTCCAGGAAGTTATGCTGGGGTTTTATGTAAGGGTGCCTGGCGAGCTCCCTTTCGGCATAGACATAGCACTCTCGGAACTGCTCCTTGGAGACTGGCACCTGGGCGTCCTGGTAGCCAAGCCAGAGCACCTCGCTCCAGTGGAGGCCGCCAGTGTCGAGCGTGCCTCCGTAGTCGAATATTATGCCCTTTGTCATAGTTCTTCGAGGAGCTTGCGGCACATCCGCTCGTGCCGCCGTTTCATGTAGAAGTATATGCAGCCGAGGTAGAGTATCTCCACCACGAAGAGCAGCCAGGGGAGGTTGAGCAGGCAGGCCAGGTAGAGCCCGAGCGCCCGCTGGTTGAAGGTGAGGGCGTTGGTGCACCAGAGTATGGGGTAGCTCCGTCGGCAGAACTCTTCTGAGAAGCTCTCGGGTATGTCCTCCCCGTATTTCTCCCTGAGCCTGCCGAGAAGGCGCTGGAACTGTGGCGTCGTCTTCTCCTGCTCGCGCACGTAGTTGACGTATGTGCCAAGGAAGAACTTCCAGATGAAGTTGTCCTTCCACTTGGCCTGCTCATACAGAGCCTTCTGCTGAGGGAAGTTGTCCAGTGTGCCCTTAGCCCCCCGCTGGAAGAAGAGGTAGAGGCTCCTGTAGTAGTCCGCGAGGCGGCACTGGCGGGTGTGGGCCACGAAGCCGTCGAACAGACCTAAGGCGAGGCCTATCCAGCTCCAGCGCAGGTGGGTGAGGGGTATGCATTCGTTCCACATCCTGAGCACCACGGCCCAGTAGATGAAGAAGTACCAGATGTCTCCCGCCGCCCCGTCGAGGATGCGCCCCAGCCGTGTTGTCTTGCCTGTGGCTCTGGCCAGCTGCCCGTCGCAGCTGTCGTAGAAGTTGGCCCACATGAGCAGCAGCACTCCCGTGATGTTAATAAGCAGCCAGTGGCGGGGGCTTGTCGCGGGGCTGAAGAAGAAGCACACCCCGGCAGCCGCCCCGAGTATCATTGAGAGGACGGTCACCACGTTGGGGTGCACGCCCAGCCGCTTGAAGAAAAGCATCCAGCAGTAGCCGATGGGGCGGGTGAAGACGATGTCTATCCACTCCTCCGTGTCGCGCGACTTAAATGTAGACTTGATGTCAGGCATATAGCGTTATTGTTTTGTCATAGCATTAGTGGTTCGCTCCACTATAGCCTCTGCGGCTTTCCCCTGGCAGCAGTAGAAGCTGGGCCAGTCGTTGAAGTCGATGATGTTGAGCTGCCCCCGCTGGTCCACTATGCAGTCTCCCCCGTAGATCTGCACGCCAAGCTGCCTGGCGGCCTTGTCGGCAATGGCCTTTAGGGCGAGGGGGGAGAAGGCGTAGCCCTTATGCTTGCCGTTGAGCCTCTCCAGCCCGAACTTGGAGTGTGTGCCGTCGGCGTAGAGCCAGTGGAAGAACGGGGTGCCTTCCACCCCGTAGAACTTGACGAGGTCTCCCTCCACGTGCTCTTGCAGCAGGCATTCTGTGATGCCCCTCTCCCTCAGCGTGGCTATGGCAGCCTTTAGCTCCTGCTCGTCGCTCACGTAAGCCGTGTCCGACTTCTCCTCTGAGCAGCCGCTGCCTCTCTTCACCCACAGGGGGAAGCGCACCTTGGGGCTTTCCCCAAGAGAGAAGGCTGGCTGGGGTATGCCTGCCCTCTGGAAGACCTGCGCCACGAGGGCTTTCCTTGAGCAGGCCAGGATGCCTTCTGTCGTGTTCAGGCAAGGCAGTGTGGTGCGGAACTGGCTGAGGGCGGTGATGTCGCGTGCCATTGAGAGCACGAGGTCGTAGCGCTCAAGCCCAGTGCTAAGCATGTCACTCTCCGGGATGATGTCCACGGTGAAGCCTTTCCTGCGCAGCCTCTCCACGACCGCCTGGAGGATGGCGGCGTCCAGTCCCGCCATGTTGACGGAATACCTCGACCCCCGCATTATGCCCAGCACCCTCATAGTCCTCTCAGGAATGCCTCCGCCTTGGGGATGTCCGAGGCGTGGTCCACGTCAAGTATCTTGCTGAAGGGGTATGCCACGAGGCGCAGCCCGTCTTCTATCAGCTGCCTCTGGAAGTTGCGCATGCGGGATTTGCCCGCCTCTATGCAACGGACAAGGGTGGGGAATGCCATGTCGCTTAGGCAATATATGCCCCCTGAAATGAACTGGCAGCCGCCCCCAATATCGTGGAAGCCTGTGATGCGGAGCCCCGCGTCGGTGGAGATGTAGAGGGGCTTCTCGTCGTCAACGAAGTCCGTCACAGCCATCATCCCGTCCGCCTCGCTCTGCTCGAATTGGCTGATGAACTCCTGGAACTCCTCTTCCCGGAAGATGGTGTCGACGGTGGTGAGGCAGAACTTCCCCTCTCCCAGCATGGGCATCAGCTCGAAGAAGCTGTGCATGCTGCTTGGCGTGCTTTTCACCTTGAAGCGGACCAAGGGGTTCTGCTCAGAGACCTCGCTGAGATGCTCAAGGGTAGAGGCGTGCAGGTCGTTAACGATGATGTCTATCTCGCTTGCTCCGCACTGGGTGAACACCCTTATCAGGCGGTCTATCATGGGCTCCCCGCAGAGCCTTACCAGGGGCTTGGGCAGCTGCACCCCCTCCTCCGCCAGCCTGCTTCCCTCTCCCGCCGCCAATATCGCGTACTTCATACCTTTATATATATTATATGCTGTGCCTTCAGAACGTCACTCGGAACATCACCCTTATGCCCCACCTCTGAGTGCCGGGGTAGATATAGTTGATGCGTTGCACGTACTCCACGTGGAATATCTTGAAGATGTTGTGAATGCCGAACACCAGCTCCACGTAGGGCTTCTTCTTGTCCATCACGTGCGAGAGGTACGAGAACGTGCCGTCGCTCCTGTAGCTGCCGGGGAAGAAGAAGAGCGTCCGTGAGCCTTGGTTCTGCTCAAGGAAGGGGTTGTTCTTGTCCGTTAGCGTTCCCCAGAGCATGTTCACCCCTATGTACTCCCTCCACTTGAGCTTCTTGACCAGCGGTATGCGGTTAAGCAGCTTGCCGTTCATGTCCCACGAGAGCATGAGGGAGGCGTAGCGGTCGTTGAGGAACTCCATGTTGTCGATGAGGTTGAACGTGTAGTCCTCCATTATGTAGCTCAGGTTGGCGGCGGGCATGCAGAGGAAGGGGAAGGGCACCTGGTTCCACTCTATGCCGCCTTTGAGCATGCAGTCTATCTTGCCCCACGAGTTCATCCAGAAACGCTTGTAGAAGGTCAGCTCGGTGAAGTTGTAGGGGTGGCTCGTCCCCGCAGAGCCCCATAGGCCTGTGGTGTGGCTCAGTCCCATAATGGGCGAGTCGTAGTTGGTGGGCAGGCGGCGTTGCTTGGTGTTGATGTACGTTGCCCCCGGCTGGAACTTCACCGAGAAGGTAGCCTCCTCGAAGGTGAGCCTCCTTATCTGCCCGTTCTCGGGCGAGGGAGCCCACTCCCCGTTAGCGTCGAAGGCACCGTTGGCGAGGGGCTGATAGAAGAGGTGTCCCGCCCCCTCGTCCCACTCCTTGCGGAGCTGCACGTTGAAGCGGAGCCCGTTCTCCACCTCCCAGTCGTAGAGCAGGTTGTAGCGCTCGAAGTAGTTCATGTGCTTCACCGTGGTCCACTTCCACGAGACGAAGAGGTTGTCCGCGTCAGTCGGCACGAACTTGTCGCTGGGGGACATCACGTCGTTCTGGTAGGAGAAGGTGAGGTTGCGGACGGGGTACTCGCGCGGCAGGTAGTCCTTCTTGTTGAAGCTGTAGGTTGCCTCCGCCAGTCCCTTCCACCTTTCGTCCCCGAAGCCGTACTTGGCATAGCCCTTGAGGAAGAAGTGCTTAGAGAGGTTGGCTGTGGTCTGCGCGCTGACCCTCAGGCGCAGCCCCTCCACGAAGTTGCTGCCTATGAATGTGTTCACCGGGCCGATGTCCACCTTGCTGGGGTGCTGCGGGTCGATGCTTGTCTCCACGAAGTTCTCTATGAACGCCTTGGCCACCCAGAGGATGTACTTGAAGCCCTTGATCTCCTGTAGGTGCTTAAGGAAGAGGTCCATCTGGCTCTCCCCGTGGCTGAGGGGCACGGGGCGGTTGTCCTCCCAGAAGTTCTCGTCCCGCATCTGCGCCGAGCTCTCCATGCGCTTCGAACCCTTGAACTTGAAGGTGCGGTCGGGGATGACGGAGAAGTCGAAGTCGCTGTACTTAGCCACGCGCTCCACCTGCAGGGAGTGTATCCAGGAGGCTATCTTCAGCTGCACGGTCATCTTGTTGTTCACCACCACCTGCTCCCCCGTCTCGAGGCTCTCGAAGTCCTGCGTGATGTCCAGCTGGTCCACGAAGTTGATGTCGCTGCCCGGCGGCAGGTTGAGGATGGCCTGCCTCACCCTCCACGTGGAGTCGGCCAGGATGTAGAGCGTGCCTGAGAAGCCGAAGTCCTGCTGGTTGTTGGGCGTGAAGTCTATCTTGTAGCACTTCTGCTTGTCGAGGTAGACGGTGTCGGCTATGAAGTAGCGGTAGAAGCGTATGGCTGCCTCTCCGCTGGCTATGGGGCTGGTCAGTGGGTACTGGAAGAGGCGCATGTTGTCGTCGTATATGTTCACGTCCTGGAACACGTCCTCCATCATGCCCGTGAATATGTCCCCCGTGTTGATGATGTCCGTCACTCCCTCCTTCCTCTCGCCTATGATGATGGTCTTCTCCGCCTTGGGCTCCTTGCGGTATATCTGGTGGCTCACGCGCTCCTCCAGGGTGAGGGGCAGGATGAGCTTGCCCGTCTCGGGGTTCATCTCCACGTGGTCGCGCAGCGTGGGGAAGTGCTTGAAGTGGTCGTCGTCGAACACCTTGTCGGTGAAGTCGTTCAGGGCGAGGGTCATCTTCTCGTACTTCTTGTAGCTGAAGTAGTCCCGCTCCTTGAGGTTCGTCGCCTTCTTGGCGGCTATGACCTTGCGCATCATCTCCACGGCGGGGTTGTTCTTGCGGCTGTAGCGCTGCCTTTTGCGCTGCACCTCCACCTCTTGCAGAGCCTTTGCCGACTCCACGAGCTTCACGTCGAGCTTCTGAGCCCCTTCCACGCTGATGACCTGCGAGTCGTAGCCCACGAGGGAGAAGAGGAGGTCCCCACGCCGGGCGGCTATCTTGTAGCGCCCGTTGATGTCGGTGGACACGATGGAGCTCTTGTCGTCGGTGAAGTAGATGTACACGCCCGGCAGGGGGTCGCCGTACTCAGAGTCGGTGACTGTGCCGGTGATGAGCTGGGCCTCAGCCCTGAGGCAGAACACAAGGAAAGTGAGGGCGGATAGGAGCAGTCGTCTCTTCACAGTGCGCGAAGTTAGGCTATTTAGAGCAAAGTAGCAACAAGGGGGGGCTGCCTAACCTCTGTCCGTCTTGTACCCGATGGTGTTCATATTGTGCTTGCGCCCGCAAGCTCTTCTCGTGAGAACTTAGCCCTCGACCGCACGGTCTTAATCTCTCGACTGCGCCGACTTTTTCCCCCGACCGCACGGGACGATTAGCCGCTACCCTTCGGGACGACCAGC
>JAJPYQ010000093.1:6644-14114 GCA_021204865.1 Prevotellaceae bacterium
CTACCCTTCGGGACGACCAGCCGCTACCCTTCGGGACGACCAGCCGCTACCCTTCAGACACCCCCACGGGTGGGGGTGTCTGAAGCCTATATCGAAGCGGCGAGGGCAGGCCTTAGTGGAGGCCTGCCCTCGCTGCGGGGTGTCTACGGGAAAGGGTGCGGGCTACCTGAGGCGGGCGAGAGCCTCCCGGACGCGGCGCATAGCCTCGGTGATGTTCTCGTCGCTGGTGGCGTAGCTCATGCGCAGGCACTGGGGACTGCCGAAGGCATCCCCTCCCACCGTCGCCACGTGTGCCACCTCCAGGAGGTACATCGCAAGGTCGGTGCTGGTCTCTATGGTGCGCCCCTCGAAGCTCTTGCCGAAGAAGGAGCTGCACTTGGGGAAGACGTAGAAGGCTCCCTGAGGGTCGTTGACCTCCAGCCCCGGCGTCTCCCTTATGAGGCTGACGATGAGGTTCTTCCGTCGCTCGAAGGCCTGGCGCATCTGCTCCACGCACTCCTGCGGGCCGTTGTACGCCTCCTCGGCAGCCTTCTGGCTGACGGACGAGGGGCAGCTGGTGTACTGCCCTTGCAGCTTGTTGCACGCCTTCACCACCCACTCGGGGGCGGCTATGAAGCCTATGCGCCAGCCCGTCATGGCGTAAGCCTTGCTCACTCCGTTGACGAGCACGACACGCTCCCTTAGCTCGGGGAACTGGGCCAGGGAGGCGTGCGTGCCAGTGTAGTTGATGTGCTCGTATATCTCGTCGGCTATCACCATCACACGCTCGTGCCTCAGCAGCACGTCCTTCAGTCCCTTTAGCTCTTCCTTGGTGTACACCGAGCCGGTGGGGTTGCTCGGGGAGCAGATTATCAAGGCTCTCGTGCGGGGCGTGATGGCCTGCTCAAGCTGCTCGGGGGTCAGCTTGAAGTCCTGCTCCAGGGTAGCCTCCACGCACACCGGCTCGCCGTCCGCGAGAAGCACCATCTGCGGGTAGCTCACCCAGTAGGGGGCGGGTATGATGACCTCGTCTCCCTTGCCCACGAGAGCCAGCAGTGCGTTGCACACGCTCTGCTTCGCCCCGCTGCTGACGAGTATCTGCGAGGGGTCGTAAAGGAGGCCGTTCTCCCTCCTGAGCTTGCCTGCGATGGCTTGCCTGAGGGCGGGGTAGCCCGGCACGGGGGTGTAGCTTGTCCAGTTCTCGTCGATAGCCCTCTTGGCTGCCTGCTTGATGTGCTCGGGCGTTGGGAAGTCAGGCTCTCCCACGCTCATGTTGATGACGTCCACGCCCTGAGCCTTAAGCTCTGCGCTCTTCTGGCTCATGGCTAAGGTAGCGCTCGGAGCCAGCCTGTTCAGTCTGTCGGATAATTGATTGCTCATTGTCTCTTGTTATGTTAGCTTGGTCTTTAGTCTTTCCCTTAGAGCTTATGCCCCATGCGCAGGCGCTTGGTCTCGAGGTAGCGGCGGTTGTACTCGTTAGGCTCGATGATGATGGGCACGTTCTCCACTATCTCAAGCCCGTACGCCTCCAGCCCCACCCTCTTGACGGGGTTGTTCGTGAGGAGCCTTATCTTGCCCACGCCGAGGCTGCGGAGTATCTGCGCCCCCACGCCGTAGTCACGCTCGTCGGGGCGGAAGCCGAGGTGAATGTTGGCGTCCACGGTGTCGTCCCCCTCCTCCTGAAGCTTGTAGGCGGCTATCTTGTTCATAAGGCCTATGCCCCTGCCCTCCTGGTTGAGGTACACCACAACGCCCTTGCCCTCCTTCTCGATGAGCTGCATGGAGCGGTGGAGCTGCTCCCCGCAGTCGCACCGCCGGCTCTGGAACACGTCGCCCGTCAGGCAGCAGCTGTGCATCCTGACGAGGATGGGCTCGTCCTCCCGCCACTCTCCCTTGTATATAGCTGTGTGCTCCAGCCCGTTGCTCTTCTGGCGGAAGGGGACGATGCGGAAGTGTCCGTAAGCCGTGGGCAGGTCAGCCTCCACGCCCCGCTCCACGAGCGACTCCCTCTCGAGGCGGTAGGCGATGAGGTCTCTTATGCATATTATCCTGATGCCGAAGCGCTCCGCCACCTCCCTCAGCTGGGGCAGGCGGGCCATAGTGCCGTCCTCGTTGAGTATCTCTATGAGGGCGGAGGCAGGCTGCAGCCCTGAGAGGCGCGCCAGGTCTATGGCTGCCTCTGTGTGACCCGCCCTTCTCAATACCCCACGGTCTTGGGCATAGAGCGGGTTGATGTGTCCCGGCCTGCCGAAGTCCCCCGGCTTGGTCTTGGGGTCGGCCAAGGCACGTATGGTGGCTGCCCTGTCGTGTGCGCTTACGCCTGTGGTGCAGCCCTCCAGCAGGTCTACCGTCACGGTGAAGGGCGTGCCGAGGACGGAGGTGTTCTCGTCCACCTGATGGGGCAGCTGTAGCTCCTTCGCCCTTGCTATCGTGATGGGGGCGCAAAGCACTCCCCTGCCGTTCTGAAGCATAAAGTTCACCTTCTCCGGGGTGATAAGCTCGGCAGCCGTGATGAAGTCTCCCTCGTTCTCACGGTCCTCATCGTCAACCACGATGACGAACTTGCCTTGCCTGAAGTCCTCCAGCGCCTCGTCTATTCTGCTTAGTTCACTCATTCTCTTGTTCCAGTTTGTTTATTCGGTTAGTAAGATGCCCTGCCACTTCCTGTATCTTGCCCATGTCGTGCTGAAGGCGAAGCCTTAGCCTCCACGTGCGTATGTAGAGCAGCAGCCCGAGGGGCAGCAGGATGCCGCACGTTATGTTGAGCCTGCGGTCCCGCGAAGGGTGCAGGTGCTGCTCCGTCTCGAGGATGGGCAGCTCGTTGGTCAAGCCTATCACACGGTTGTCCTGCACGTTGTGCAGCCTCTCCACCAGCGCCTCCAGCTCGTTGTTCAGGGCGGTAAGCTCCTCGTCCCCCTCGGTGCGGAAGAACATGTCCACGTAGCTGGGCAGCCTCAAGAGGTGATGCCCCTGAGCATAGGCTTCGCACTTATCGCTAAGCTCTTGCAGCTCCCGCCTAAGGCTGGGGAAGCTGGGGTCGTCTATCACTATCTCCTTCTTGTCGAGCTTGCGGCTTGGGCGAAGACCCAGCAGGCGCATGAAGAACATCTTGTAGCCCTCCACGTTGAAGACGATGGAGTCGTTGTTCGACTTGACGGTGAGAAACGCCCCCACAGGACATAGCACCATGCTGCTTAGCCACGCCCCGAAAGGGATGTACCACTGCCCCGACTTGGCCATCTTCTCTCCGCTCACGTTGATGATGTAGTAGAAGATGAATATCGTCACGCTCACTATGACAGGCACTCCCAGCCCTCCCTTGCGGATTATCGCCCCAAGGGGCGCCCCGATGAAGAAGAAGGCGAAGCAGGCCAAGGAGAGGGTGAACTTCTTGTGCCACTCCACGTAGTGGATGTTCAGCGTGCGGTTGTCGTCCTCCGAGATAAGGCTGCGGAAGTCATACTCAGCCTGCAGCTGCTGGACGTTGCGCCTTGCCCCTCGGAGGGCGGCCTGCTTGGTGTCGTCGGGCATACGCTGGTATGTGGTGTCGAAGGGCTCTGCGCTGAGCTTGGCGGAGGCAAGGAGGGAGGAGTCAGCGTCCTTGCGGCTTGGCTCCCTCTTCATGGCAGCCCTGAGCTGCATGTCGTATATGGCGTGCCCCGTGCTGTCTATGCGGTTCTTAAGGGAGTCGATGCCCACCCCAATGTTCCTCAGGTTCTTCGTGGCGGCGTTATGCCCGAAGAGGTCCGCGCTCATCAGGTCGAAGCCCCCGTCGAAGGGGATGAGGTCTATCTCGTTGGTGAAGGTCTCTCTCATATAAGGTACGGACACACGCATGCGGCCAGCGCTCTGCGCGTCCATATTGCGGAAGCGCTCGCCCGAGAAAAGCGTAAGCTGGAGGTGCTGCTTGTCTGCTGTGCTCTGAAGGCGAGCCGAGTCGGCAAGCACTATCTGCACGTCCTCGAAGTTGCCCGAGTTGGTGTATATCACCATGTTGTAGAGCAAGCCCGTCTCCTTGTCCTTCTCCTCAACGTAGATGTTGTAGCCGGGGATGGCGCTGTAGAACTGCTTCTCCGGTATCTCCAGCTCGGGCGACTTCCTCTTCATGCTCCACACCAGGGCGGAGAGCTTCTTGGTGGCCTCCGGGCCTATGTTGTTCTGGAAGACAAAGCTTGCGCAGCCTATCACGAAGACCGCCGAGAGCAGCGGGGCGAGGATGCGCACAAGGGGTATGCCAGCCGCCTTCATCGAGAGCAGCTCCAGCCTCTCGCCCATGTTGCCGAAGGTGATGAGGCTGGAGAGCAGGATGGCAAGAGGCAGGGACATAGGCACGAGCGTCAGGCCCATATACCAGAAGAACTTGGCCAGAACCTCGTAGGATAGCCCCTTGCCTATCAGCTCGTCTGTGTAGCGCCAGGTGAACTGCATCATAAAGACGAAGAGGCAGACGAAGAACGTGCCCGCGAAGAGTTGCAGGAAAGCTTTGAGGAGAAAAACGTCGAGCCGCTTCAGTAATCGCACGAGCCTAAGGAGTCGCTTACGTGGTTTGCCACGGCGCGAAGGTACGAAGAAAGAGGGCGGCGGCAAAAACTTTCCCCAAATCTTTGGCGAATGGGAAAATTGACATACCTTTGCACTCGCCTTGGACAAAAGCAGTCGGCGGGATAGCTCAGCTGGTTAGAGCGTCGGATTCATAATCCGAAGGTCAAGGGTTCAAGTCCCTTTCCCGCTACACCTGAGAAACACATAATCAAGCCAATGTGACATTTTAAGAGGAAATGCATATCTTTGCGGAAGAATAAGGCGGTATAACCTATAAAGAACGTACGTATATGAAAAAGAAAAAGGAAGTGAAGAGAGTGCCGAGGATATGGACACCCGAGTACAGGGCGGAGATAAGAAAGGATTTTCCCGAGAAGCTGAACAAATTCGGGGAGTGGCTGTTCTCCGACGACTCCAACAAGGAGTACTTTAAGATCGTGGACGAGAAGGCAGTGCTGAAATGAGACTTTACCTTGACACGAACGTGCTGGCGTACATGGTCACGGGAAAAAAGGATCGCATCGACGAGAACACGCTCGCTATGCTGTCGGACTACTCCAACCTGCTGTAAACCTCCATAATCTGCGTACACGAGCTCGTGTACCTGCTTCAGTCGGGCAAGGTCACAAAGGACAAGGACTGGCGCAAGGGCGTTACTGTGCTAAGCAGGATAGCTGAGTTCTCCATAGAGATAGTCCCCGTGAGCCTTGCGCATATAGCGGAGGAGGAGCGGCTGCCACTTCTGGAGCGGCATAAAGACCCCGTAGACCGCCTCATAGTTGCGCAGGCGATAGCGGATAGGATAACCCTCGTCAGCAAAGACCATGAGTTCCCGAGGTACAGGCAGTACGGGCTTGAGCTGCAAGAGTGCTGGTAAAGGGAACACGGATAAAGGAGAGATGATAATTATAAAGACAACTGTTATGGAAGAGAAAATGAAAAAGAAGAGCAAGATTGAGAGATGGACGCCTGAGGAGAAGGCAGAGCTGAGAAAGCAGATGCCCGAAAAGCTGAACAAGCTGGGGGAGTGGTTCTTCAGCGACGACAAGGACAAGGAGTTCCTTATCATCGTGGATGAGGACGCTGTGCTGAGAAGACATTAGGCTATGGATGCGAGGCTTTATCTCGACACCAACATGCTGGTGTTCATTCTGAACGACGCGAAGAACCGCATAGACAGGCACACGAGGGATCTTATATATGACTACGAGCATATACTGATGACCTCAGCGATCTGCGTGTACGAGCTGCTGGGCCTGCTCCGCGTGGGAAAGGTGAGGCTGGAGAGAAAGTGGAAGAGCGAGGTGAGCCTTGTCGAACACATAAAGAGCCTCGGCATAGAGGTGAAGCCACTGGCGGAGGAGCATCTGAGGGCGGTGGAGAAGCTGCCATGGTTCGACGACCACAAAGATCCCTTCGACCGCCTCATAGTTGCGCAAGCCATAGCGGAGAGGGTCACGCTGGTAAGCTCGGACGGCAAGTTCTCAAGGTATGTCAAGTACGGCCTCGACCTGCACGAGAACACCTGGTGAGAAGAAGTATAATACTATGGAGAATCTTGACAAACTGGTGCTTGAACTTTGTAAACGCCCCTACGAGACGGCTTGGGTGGAGTTCAAGGAAAACAATTGAACCCTGTCCTGATAGGGCAGGATCTCAGTGCTCTTGCCAATAGTGCGGCAATGGAGGAAAGAAGCCATGCGTATATGGTTTGGGGCGTTGATGACAAGACGCATGAGCTGACCGACACCCTCGTTAGGCTCAGGGAGCAGAGGAAGGGTAACGAGGAGCTTGAGAGCTGGCTTCGCCACCAGCTCTCGGGCAACGCCGACTTTGAGATGTGCTCGGTTGACATAGGAGGGAAGCGCAAGACTTCCCCCGACTTGCCCGAAAAGTCATCAGAATAGTGCAGTACGAGGGCAACAACAGGATGTTGATACAGAAGGAGGAAGAGGCAAAGGAGGGATATGCCCTTAGTTTCGAATATGCCTCGAGGCTTGTGGACAACCTATTGCCCTCCAAGGAGAATGCCCAGTCTCTTAGGCTCGGTCCATCAGCAAGTATCCGCTTCCCGCTGTCAGGGAGGCCATAGCCAACTCGCTGATACACCAGGATTTCACCTTCACGGGTGCAGGACCGTCGGTGGAGATATTTGACAACCGTGTTGAGGTGACTAATCCCGGCATTCCCTTGGTGGACATCATGAGGATCATAGACAACCCTCCCAGGTCGCGCAACGAGAGAATAGCATCCCTAATGCGCCGGCTCAAAATGTGCGAGGAGCTGGGCAGGGGTCGGGATAGAATGGTTATCAGCTGCGAGATGCAGCGGCTTCCAGCCCCACAGATACAAATCTATCTGGAATCCACGAGGGTGACACTGTTCTCGCATATAGACTTCACCGTGATACCCAACAAGGACAAGCTGTGGGCCACCTACATACACGCTTGCATCCGCTATATACAGGGCGAGGCACTGACAAACAGTTCCCTTAGAGAAAGGTTCGGGATGGGCAACACCTTCTCGGCGAGCATCTCGCGACTGATCAAGGAGGCGGTCAGGCGGAAACTCATAAAGGCTGCTGACCCTGGCACTGCTCCCAAACACATGAAGTATATACCTGAGTGGGCATAGATTTAACTTGCTGGTAACTTGCCGAGGATGGGCGGATTGATATGCCTAAAGCCTGTTTTTACAAGGATTCGCACATCTGGTTTAACTTGCTGGTAACTTGCTGGGGATGTGGGGATTGGCCTGTTCGGAGTCATTTCGCCATTCCGTCCTTTCGGCATGAATAAGCCCTCACCCCTTTCTGCTACGCAAAGGAAACCCCTGCGGGGCTATTTGTGGCAAACCGTGCGATTTTGGGGCTAAAACTTCGGGGGTTTGGGGCTAAAACTTCGGGGGTTTTGGAGCAAAAGAATGCGCGGTCGAGGGAAAAAGTCGGCG
>JAJPYQ010000013.1:0-37221 GCA_021204865.1 Prevotellaceae bacterium
TAAGGGAGGGGCTAATCGCGGGCGGCGTAGAGCCTGCCGGCTCGCTGGCTTCCCTAAGGGAGGGGCTAATCGCGGGCGGACGTAGGCGATGGGACGCTGCACCCCCCCCCCAGCGGGGGTTCTCCTTAACCGTCTTGCCGCGGGTGTGCCTGTGTTTGAGAGGTAAGAGTGGCAATCGTGTGGGGTTGCCGCCTAATAATCATTGATTTAGGTCGAAAGGCTTTGCGGGGGCAGGCGATTGCCTACCTTTGCCTGCGCAGAGAGAAAGAGACACAGGTAAAAAGACTATCTTATTAGCAATCCGTCAAGTGTCGACACAAGGTTATGAATGAGTACCTGAAGCCCTCCGTCTGGGTGGTTGAGTGCGTGAAGTATGCGATGGCTGCTCTCTCGGCTGACGCCCAGGACAAGGAGGAGGATGAGAAGCGGTACGAGAACAACGGTTGGAACGACAGCTCCTTTTGGGGAGAATAGTTCACGATAGGAATTTCTTCATAAGATTCCAAAGGTTTTAATTAAAGTGTTGAAGGCCAGCCCCGACGTGAGTCGCGGCTGGCTTTTTTCGTGCCTATTGGGGAGGCGGCGCAATCGCTTCGTCGGACCGACTGAAATCGCTTCGTCGGACCGACTGAAATCGCTTCGTCGGACCGACTGAAATCGCTTCGTCGGACCGACTGAAATCGCCTCGTCGAACTGGTCTCACCCCGTTCGCCGAGTGGTGTTCAGCGTCTCTTAGCTGGGCGCGCTGGCGAGTGTACCTAACGAAGCGCGGGCAACAGGTTTGTGTTCCTGTTGCCCGCGCGTTGAGGGGGTGGGGGAGGCTTACTCCTCGAAGCCGTTGGGGTTGTTGCGTTGCCAGTTCCAGCTGTCGCGGCACATGTCCTCTATGCCGTACAGCGCCTCCCATCCAAGCTCTCGGCGTGCCTTCGACGGGTCGCAGTAGCAGGTGGCTATGTCTCCCGCCCTGCGGGGCTTGATGGAGTAGGGCACGTTGACGCCGTTAGCCTTGATGAAGGCGTTCACCACGTCGAGCACGCTGTAGCCGTGCCCCGTGCCGATGTTGTAGATGGCTATGCCCTGCTTGCGCTCTATTGCCTGGAGGGCGGCGACGTGAGCCTTCGCCAGGTCGACCACGTGGATGTAGTCACGCACTCCCGTTCCGTCGTGCGTGTCGTAGTCATTGCCGAACACTCCCAGCTCCTTGCGCTTGCCGATGGCGGTCTGCGTGATGTAGGGCATGAGGTTGTTGGGGATGCCGTTTGGGTTCTCTCCTATCGTGCCGCTCGGGTGAGCGCCGATAGGGTTGAAGTAGCGCAGCAGCACCACGTTCCATTCCTTGTCCGCCCTTTGCACGTCCATCATCACCTCCTCGAGCATGGACTTGGTCTGCCCGTAGGGGTTGGTGCAGCGTCCCTTGGGGCATTCCTCGGTGATGGGGATGATGGCGGGGTCGCCGTAGACCGTCGCGCTTGAGCTGAAGATGATGTTCTTGCAGCCGTTCTTGCGCATGACGTCGAGCAGGACGAAGGTGCCGTTCATGTTGTTCTCGTAGTACTCAAGCGGCTTCTCCACGCTCTCGCCCACAGCCTTGAGGCCTGCGAAGTGAATGCAAGCGTCGAACTTATGCTCGGCGAAGACAGCCTCGAGCGCCTTGCGGTCGCGCACGTCAGCCCGGTAGAACGGCACCGCCTTGCCGATGATCTTCTCCACCCGCTTGAGGGCGATGGGGCTGCTGTTGTAGAGGTTGTCGACGACCACCGCCTCGTGCCCGGCGTTGGATAGTTCGATGAGCGTGTGGCTACCGATGAAGCCAGCGCCGCCAGTAAGCAAAATCTTCATAATCACTCAGTCTTTTTGGTTTGTTCAGTAAGTCTTTCGCCGCAAATATAGCAATCTATTCCCGTTCCTCCGCCAGTGTGCGGGCGTTTTCTTAGTTAACCTTCACCGTGCCCGCTCCCTCGGCTATCCTGAGGGCAGACGTGTCGGAGGCTTGGTCGGCGGTGAGGGTGATGGCGGACTCCTCCTCGTTGGCAAGCAGCGTTCCAGCCAGCTTCTGCGAGGTGAGGTTCACGTCAATCTGCCCTCCGTTGCTCCCAGCCCTGCCCCAGCTGTGCCCGTCCGTGTTGCAGTTGCGGCAGGTTATCAGGGGGTAGTCGGTGGTGAGGGCGTTGCCATCGGGGTCGAGCAGCGTGCAGTTCTCCATGTTGACAATGGTGTGCGTGTTGGTTACCAGTATCATGGCAGTGCCGCTGTTGTCGCGTATCGTGCTGTTCTTCATCGAGAGCGTGCTTGTGCCGATGGAAGCGTCGCCGCTGAAGCTTTGGTATAGCATAATGCCCCCGTGTTGCGGGCTGTGTCCAGTGAAGTCGCAGCCAGTGATAGTGATGGTGTTCTTTCCCTCTATCACCATCGTCTGCGAGATGGCAGCCGAGCCAGTGGCGTTGTGGGCGGTGATGTCTCCCGTAGAGTAGATGCAGGGCGAGCCTTCGCCAGCAGTGTTGAGCGTGCTCTTAGCCTCGCAACCCTCCGTGCCGACGATGACTGTGCCTCCCCCGCGGTCGGTGGCAAGGGCGGCGCAGTGTGCGCCTTGCGTGGATATGTCCACCGTGCCGCTTGCCTCAATAACCCCTGCGCAGGTGGCGAAGAGACCACGGCTTGAGCCTCGGCTTGTGCGTATCGTTATGCCGTCGGTGATGGTGACCTTAGCCTCGTCGCACGAGAAGACGGCGTTGGCGTACTCAGCGTCGGTGCTGATGGCGCAGCCCTTAAGCTCGATGGTAGAGCCTTCGCCCACCGCCACGACTGCGCTGTTCATGCCGTAGAAGTTGAAGCTGTCGTCGCCTCCTCCTCCGGGAGCTCCTCCGCCCGGTCTGCCTCCTCCACGAGGACCGCCTTGCCCTTCTTCGGGTCTGCCCTCAGGTCTTTGCGGACGGTTGCCGCCCATTTGCCCAGAGCTTATGCCATCGCCCGTCTTATTTATGCTGCAATGGTCAAGCACCAGCTTGCCTCCGTTCACCACCAACGCCGCAATCTCGTTGCCCTCGGTTGCTGATAGCGTCTCGCCAGAAAGCGTCACCGTCTTTCCGTCAACAAGCAAAGCCGCACGGTAGGTGACCGTGCGGCTTGCGTTCTTCAACTCCACGTTAACGCTGTCTCCCTCAGCCAGAGCGGCTGAGGCGAACAGCGTCAAGGCGGCTGTTACGATAGTCTTCTTCATTATAGTAAAGTGTTTACTTAATCAGCACCGTCTTGCCGTCCACCACGAAGATGCCCTTCTCGCCCTCTCTGCGAGGCACACCGCTCAGGTTGTACATCTTATGGGAGCGAGCGCTTGTGGCTTCCGTCTTTGCGCTTGCTATGCCCGTGGTTATCTGGCTTGCTTCTCTTGGCAGAAGGGTCAGCTCGCTCGCCTCGCTTAGCTCCACGTGGCAGCTATAAGCGGGTACATTCACGTACGAGCCTTTTGGCACACGGTTAAAGCCCACGCCTCCACGTGAGGCTATGTTCTTGAAGTTGTTGTAGATGGTAGCGCTGTCGCCCCAAACCTTGTTGTTCACGAAATGCCCGACAAGTGCGCCTTCCTTATATATACAATCACTGGGCAGCGTCTGTGCCACCCACTCCTCTGAGGGGCGGGAGAAGTAGTACTCTCCCTCTGCCCCTGCCACCACGTAGGGGGTAAGCCCTTGGAGCGTGGTGCTGTCCAGCTTCTCTATAAGGATGGCGGAGATGAGGGAGTCGTTCTCGTAGAAGCTGTACAAGGAGTCGAGGCAAGCGTAAGCCGTCAAGCCCTCGGGCAGCTCAGCGTCAAAAGGGAGGATGATGGTGTTCCAGCTATAGTCAGGCATCTCGTAGTCCACGTTAGTCTGTATGCGGTGGAAGGGAGCGTCGTCGGTGAACTTGTACTTCCCGTCGCTTGCCCAGTCGAGGCTGAAGCGCACGTATCGCATAGTGAAGCCGCCGTAGAGGCCGTTCTCCTCGTAGTATACGCCCAGCGTGCCGTCGGGCAGCACGGTGGCGGAGCTGTAGGCAGAGCCTCGTGGGCAGATGGTCTTCACCGTCTCGAAGGTCTCGCCCTCGTCGGTGCTAAGGGCGATGGACACGTTCTCACGGCTGCCGCTGTTGGGAGCTGTCTGAAGGGCGATGTTGAAGGCGTTGCCGTCGAGCGTTGAGCACCATACCATATAGTCTCCGTCGCAGGCGTTGCCCGAGATGCCGCTGGTGAAGCGTGTCTCGGCCGCCTTCTCCCACGTCTCGCCGTCGTCGGTGGTGTAGTTGTAGAAGTTGTAGCCCGACTGTCGCACGCTTATGGCGAGGTCTCCGTTGTTGCGCTCCAGCACCTTAGGCTCGTCGCAGGAGGTAGTGCCGCTTGTGCCGCTGACGTACCACGTCTCGCCTCCGTCCTTCGACATGAAGTTGTAGTAGTTCCACGTCACTGTGCCCGTCGTGGTGTCTGCTTCCTTATTAATGAAGGGCGAGACGAGCGTGCCGTCCCTCTTCTGCAAGCCAGCGCCCGAGCCCGAGAAGCCAGCGAACCAGTTAGTGTTGGGGCTGCCTGCTCCGTAGAGTTCCTTGGTGTGGTCGACGGGGGCTTCCCACGTCAAGCCGCCGTCGTGGCTGGTGATGGTCTTCCACGCCTGCTCGCTGCCCGCCACGGCAGAGAGAGAGCCAGCGTCGTTGAAGCCGTAGCCTGCGGGCGAGGAGGTCATTATGCCTATTATGTCTCCCGTGATGCGGTTCGTTATGAGGGAAGCGTCGCCGTGCCCGTAGTCGCCTCCAGTGTCAGCCTTGCCCGCCACGTTCACTGGCTCGCTCCACGTCTTGCCGTTGTCGTCGGAGTACTGGGCGACGACGTAGACGTGCGTGGGCAGGTCGCCGTTAGTGTTGGTGCGGTCGTCGGAGAGGATTACTATGCGTGAGCCGTCGGCTGTGGTGGTGATGGCGGGTATGCGGTAGTAGAGAGTGCCCTTGTCCATAGGCATGAGTGGCGAGCTCTCGGTTAGGAAGATGGTGGCTGAGTAGGAGGGGTCGCCACTCGTTTCGGCTATCACGTTGCCGTCGAGGGTGTAGGAGGTGATGGTAGCGTCCACGGTGTTGCCCTCGGTAGCGTCGTCGGAGATGTCGAGGCATATCCACAGGTACTGCGAGCCTACGGGCAGTGTCACGCCCTCGCCCGAGATGGTGTAGTTGCCTTCGCTGTCTATCGTGCCCTCTGCCCAGAGCGTGCCGTTCTCCTCTCGCCAAGGTATGCTGTTGTCATGGTCGTCGATGTACAGCTCTCGTTGGTTGGAGGCGAGGTAAGCCCTCACGGCGGTTACGTCCGAGAGGTCGTCTGCCTTTATCTTGCCGCTGACGGAGGTTAGGGTAGCTCCCTCGTCGAGCCCTGAGAGCACCATCGTCGAGCGTATGATAGGCACGTTCTTGTTGCCTATGCCTGTGGTCACCTTGCCTTGCTCAACGCTTGTGCTCTCCAGCTCCACCTCCGTGCTCTCGATGGTCACCTCCTCGAAGTTCCACATCGAGGCGTTGCCCGACTCAGTGTACCAGTGCACGATCATAGAGCCGTTGTCCTGTGCGTGCAGATACTTGTAGCCTGAGGCGTTGGTGTCCTCTATGGTGAAGCTGCCGTCCTCGTAGAAGGCTACCGAGTAGCCGTACGTGGGCTCGCTGCTGAGGGTGAACTGGTTGCCGTTCGTCTTGAGCCACTGCCCCGTGTAGTTCTTTATAGCCATCTTGCTGTAGTCTCCCTCCTCTGCGTCCTCCTTCCAGAAGCTCCAGAGGTAGGCGGGCTGGAAGCTCTTTGTCGCGAAGAGCACCGAGCCGCTTGCCTCGTCGTAGTACCACACCTTGCCTTGGCAGTAGCTGTTCGTGCTGGTGCTGTAGACGTAGTACCAGTGCTGCTCCTCGTCGGTGCTAAGGGTGATGTGCGGGTCGGTGTCCACGTCCACGGGGGCGAGCGTCACTGTCCAGTCGTAGACGTAAGCCCCGTCGTTAGAGTCGGACGAGGAGAGCGCTATGGTCACGGTGTGCGAGCTTATGTCGGTGAAGCTGAACTCTTGCTCAGTGGCGTTCACGCTGATGGTTCCCCCGGGGCTGAGGGTCATGGTCACGGTCTGCGAGCTGTTGTAGGACACAGCTTTGAACGACATGCCCGTTATGGCGTAGCCGCTCTCGACAGAGAGCGTGTAGCTGAAGGACGTGCCGCCGCCCTCTCGCAGCTCAAAGCCGCCGCGGCTCGTGTCTGCTTCCATGTTGTTCGTCGAGCCGTCGGAGCTGGCGAGGGTGACGGTAGGCGTGGCGGTGCTCACCCAGCGGTCCTTCCAGGGGTTGGAGGCGTCGCCGTCGCTGTCGCGGTAGAACGTCCCCGTCGAGGGTGCGATCTTGATGGTGTAGGTCTCCTCTGTCTCCTCTTGCGCATAGGCGAAGGTGCCAAGGGCGAGAGCCGTGAGGAGCAATGTCAGTTTAGTAACAGGGTTTCTCATAACGATAGTTGTTTTAGTATAGTTTGTGTTATTGTGGGGTTTGTCCAGGTAAAGGGTCAGCGTCTCCGCAGGCAAATGTACGCGAAATGGCCGTCAGCTCCAAACTTCCCCGGCACTTTCTACTATCGGACCGTCGCGCCCCTTATACAGAGACCGTGGTCCCCCTAATACAGGGACCGTGGTCCCCTCGCCGAGTGCGCCGTACACCTGCTAACAAGCAGTTGTGTGGAGGTGCTAACAAGCAGTTGTGTGGAGGTGCTAACAAGCAGTTGTTCGGAGGTGCTAACAAGCAGTTGTACGGAGGTGCTAACAAGCAGTTGTACGAAGCCTATAATACAGGCGTAACGAAGCCTATAATACAGGCGTAACGACTTCTTAGGGCTGGGGACTGCGACGCTTAGCTAACCATTGTGGCGGCAAGAGGCTGCTGGGCGGCACTTTTTGGGTTATATGGTTGGGGCGAAAGTTAGATTTGGCTACCTTTGCCGCTGATGAAGAGCGACCGTACCCGAGACTATATACTTCACGAGGGCGTTGTCACTGCCTTGAAGGGCGGGCAGGTGGAGGTGCGCATCGAGCGTACCCCGAGCTGCCAGGGCTGCCAAGCCGCGGGCTTGTGCAAGGCTGCCAAGGGGGGCACGTCTCTTGTCACCGCCACCTTCCAGGGCGAAGAGCCGAGGGTGGGGGAGAGCGTCACGGTGCAGGCCAGCGTCGGGCAGGGGCTGAGGGCGGCGCTTTGGGCTTACGTCGCGCCGCTCTTGCTGCTCGTGGCGGTGCTGGGCTTGACTGTAGCCCTGACGCACAACGAGGGGGCTTCCGCCTTGACAGGCATCGGCTCGGTGGCGGTGTACTACTTGGCTCTTCACCGCTTCGGAGGGCGGCTCTTCAAGGGGCTGAGCTTCTGCGTGAGGAGATGACGACTAACCAACAACTTAAATGAAAGAGGAGATATGAATGTGATTCTGATAGCAGTGATAGTGCTGGCGGCCATAGGGCTTGTCGCCTCGGCGGTGCTGTACTTGGTGTCGAAGCGCTTCGCCGTCAGGGAAGACCCGCGCATAGCCCAAGTGGCGGCTCTGCTGCCCCAGGCGAACTGCGGAGGGTGCGGCTACCCCGGGTGCCAGGGCTTCGCCACCGCCTGCGTCAAGGCTGCCGACAAGGGGTCGCTCGAGGGCTACCTCTGCCCCGTGGGAGGCGGGGAGGTGATGACGAAGGTCGCCGACGCCCTCGGCATGACTGTAGAGCAGACGGCACCGCGCCTTGCCGTGGTGCGCTGCAACGGCACGTGTGAGAACCGTCCCCGCCTCGCAGAGTACGACGGCAGGAGAAGCTGCCACATCGTGCAGATGACGGGAATGGGCGAGACGGGCTGCCCGTGGGGCTGCCTCGGCTGCGGCGACTGCGTTGCGGCTTGCCAGTTCGGCGCCCTTAGGATGAACGAGGAGACGGGCTTGCCTGAGGTGGACGAGAGCCTTTGCACCGCCTGCGGGGCGTGCCAGAAGGCTTGCCCGAGAGGCATCATAGAGCTGCGCCTCGCTGGGCCGAAGGGCAGGCGTATGGTAGTGCTGTGCAACAACAAGGACAAGGGGGCTGTGGCGAACAAGGTGTGCAAGGCATCGTGCATAGGCTGCGGCAAGTGCGTGAAGGTGTGCGACAAGTTCGAGGCTATAACGCTCGACAAGAACCTCGCCTACATCGACGCCTCGAAGTGCCGCCTCTGCCGCAAGTGCGAGCAGGAATGCCCGCGGCACGTCATACACGCCTTCAACCTCCCGCCCCTTAAGAACAAGGAAACAAACTTGATAAAGATATGAAGACATTCAGGATAGGGGGCGTGCACCCCCAAGAGAACAAGCTCACCGCAGGGCAGCCCATAAGGCAAGCCGCCCTGCCCAAGCAGGCTGTCTTCTCCCTCTTCCAGCACATAGGCGCGCCCGCCGTGCCCGTGGTGAAGAGGGGCGACGAGGTGAAGGTAGGCACTCTGCTTGCCGAGGCGGGAGGCTTCGTCAGCGCTCCCGTGCATAGCAGCGTGAGCGGCAAGGTGAGCAAGATAGACGCTGTGATTGACGCAAGCGGCACACGAAGGCAGGCCATCTTCGTGGACGTGGAGGGAGACGAGTGGGAGCCCGAGATAGACCGCACGCCCGACCTTGTGACCCTTGACCGTCACCCCGAGCTCGACGCAAAGACGATAGTGGAGAAGATAAAGAAGGCAGGCATCGTGGGTATGGGAGGTGCTACCTTCCCCTGTCACGTTAAGCTAAGCCCTCCCCCGGGGAGCAAGGCGGAGTGCGTCATCATCAACGGCGTGGAGTGCGAGCCTTACCTCACGGCCGACCACAGCCTTATGCTCGAGCACGCCGAGGAGATACTCGTGGGCGTGAGCCTGATAATGAAGGCGGTGGGCGTGAGCCGTGGCTACATCGGCATTGAGACCAACAAGCCCGACGCGATAGCACTGCTGACGGAGAAGGCGCAGATGTACAAGGACATAGAGATAGTGCCGCTGAAGATGAAGTACCCGCAAGGGGGAGAGAAGCAGCTCGTGGACGCTATCATAGGCAGACAAGTGCCCGCCCCTCCCGCCATCCCCATCAGCGTGGGGGCGGTGGTGCAGAACGTCGGCACTGCCTTCGCCATCTATCAGGCGGTGATGAAGAACAAGCCCCTCATCGAGCGAGTGATAACAGTGACGGGGAAGAGCCTCACGAAGCCGGGCAACCTCTTGGCAAGGCTCGGCACTCCCTTCAGCCAACTCATAGAGGAGTGCGGCGGTCTGCCTGAGGATACGGGCAAGATAATAGGCGGCGGCCCGATGATGGGCAAGGCTCTGCTCAGCCTCGATGTGCCTATGACGAAGGGAAGCAGCGGCTTGCTCTTGATGAACAACAAGGAGGCGAAGCGCACCGCCCCGCAGCCTTGCATTCGCTGCGCCAAGTGCGTGAGCGCTTGCCCTATGGGGCTTGAGCCTTACCTCCTCGCCACTCTCAGCTCTATGGCTGAGTGGGAGAAGGTGGAGAGGCTCGACGTGACAAGCTGCATAGAGTGCGGAAGCTGCCACTTCACCTGCCCGAGCCACCGCCCCTTGCTCGACAACATCAGGCTGGGCAAGACCACGGTGATGGGTATTATCCGCTCAAGGGCACAAAAGAAGTAAAGGAGGAATGACTATGAACAGACTTACAATATCCCTTTCGCCACACGTGCACGGAGGCGACTCTGTCGCTCGCAATATGTATGGCGTGTGCATCGCCCTTGTCCCCGCCTTGGTGGCGAGCCTTGTGTTCTTCGGGCTTGGGGCGGCGATAGTGCTGGTGACCTCCGTGGTCTCCTGCGTCTTCTTCGAGTGGGCGATAACCAAGTTCCTGCTCAAGCGTGACGCTCGCTCGGTGCTCGACGGCTCGGCGCTGCTCACGGGCTTGCTGCTTGGCTTCAACCTGCCCTCCAACCTGCCTGTGTGGATAATCATCATAGGCGCTCTCGTGGCTATAGGCATAGGCAAGATGACCTTCGGCGGACTGGGGCAGAACCCCTTCAACCCCGCCCTCGTGGGGCGTGTGTTCCTGCTGATAAGCTTCCCCGTGCAGATGACCTCGTGGCCTATACCGGGGGAGAACCTCACTGCTTACCTCGACGCAACGACGGGGGCTACGCCCCTTGCCCTCATTGCCCAAGGCAACCTTGACGCTCTGCCTAAGATGAGCGACCTGCTTCTCGGCTCGACGGGAGGCTCGCTGGGAGAGGTCAGCGCCATCTGCCTCATCGTGGGCTGCCTCTTCATGATATGGCGCAAGATAATAACGTGGCACATCCCCGTGAGCATCCTCGCCACGGTGTTCGTGCTTTCGGGCTTGCTCTGGCTAACCAATCCGCAGACGTACGTCAACCCCGTCACCTCCCTGCTCACGGGCGGTCTTATGCTTGGGGCTTGCTTCATGGCTACCGACTACGTCACCAGCCCAATGACGCACAAGGGGCAGGTAATATATGGTATATGCATAGGGCTGCTCACGGTGGTGATACGCTGTTGGGGAGCCTACCCCGAGGGAATGTCGTTCGCCATCCTTATAATGAACGCTTTCACCCCATTGATTAACACCTACTGCAAGCCTAAGCGCTTCGGCGAAGTGCCGCAGGGAAAGGAGGCAAAGAAATGAAGAAGCTCGAATCAACGTGGTACAACATGGTCATCGTGCTTACGGTGATCTGCATAGTGGCGGGGGCTGCCCTCGGCTTCACCAACAGCAAGACGGAGACTGCCATCGCCCAGATAAAGGAGCGGCAGCTGACGGACGGCATCAAGGAGGTGCTTGGCGGAGGGGAGCTGACCGTGGAGGAGACTGACACCATAGAGGCGACGGGGGCAGTGGTATACCGCACCGACAGAGGCACTGCCGTGCAGGCTACCGACCCGAAGGGCTTCGGCGGAGCGTTGACGGTGCTCGTGGGCTTCGACGCTGAGGGGCATATCCTCGGTTATAGAGTAATGGACAGCAGCGAGACACCGGGACTGGGACAAAAGGCACAGCAGTGGTTCCAACGGGACGGCAAGGGCAACATCATCGGCAAGAAGGCGGGCAGCCTCTCTGTGAGGAAGGACGGGGGCGACGTTGACGCCATCACCGCCTCGACGATAACATCGAGAGCCTTTCTTCGCTGCGTCAACAACGCCTACGCCGCCATGAGCGGCAGCACCGACGTGCAGAGCGGGGCAACAAGACAGATAGGAGGACAAAGCAATGAATAACCTTAAAGTACTACTCAACGGCATAGTCAGGGAGAACCCTACCTTCGTGCTTCTCCTTGGCATGTGCCCCACGCTCGGCACAACGTCGAGCGCCCTGAACGGCATGTCGATGGGCTTGGCGACGACGGCAGTGCTGCTCTTCAGCAACCTAATCATCTCGCTCCTGAAGAGCCTCATCCCCGACATGGTGCGCATACCCTCGTTCATCGTGGTCATCGCCTCGCTGGTCACCATCCTTCAGATGTGCATCAAGGCGTACGCCCCAAGCGTTGACGCCTCGCTCGGGCTGTTCATCCCCCTCATCGTGGTCAACTGCATCATACTGGGCAGGGCTGAGGCTTTCGCGGCCAAGAACACGGCGGTGGCAAGCGCCTTCGACGGCTTGGGCATGGGCATAGGCTTCACCATCGCCCTGACACTCCTTGGGGCAGTCCGAGAGATACTCGGCACGGGACACGTCTTCTCGCTTAGCGTCTTCCCCGACCAGTACGGCGCGCTCGTCTTCGTCCTCGCCCCCGGCGCGTTCATCGCCTTGGGCTACCTTATCGCAATCGTCAACAAGCTTAAGAAGTAAAGCGTTATGGCATACATACTGATATTCATCACGGCGATATTCGTCAACAACATAGTCCTCTCGCAGTTCCTCGGCATCTGCCCCTTCCTCGGAGTGAGCAAGAAGGTGGAGACCGCCACGGGAATGGGCGCTGCCGTGGCCTTCGTGCTTACGCTCGCCACGCTCGTCACCTACCTGCTGCAGAAGTACGTCCTCGAGCCTTGCGGCTTGGCCTACCTGCAGACCATCGCCTTCATCCTCGTCATAGCGGCGCTGGTGCAGATGGTGGAGATAATACTGAAGAAGGTGAGCCCCTCGCTCTACCAGGCCTTGGGAGTGTTCCTTCCCCTCATCACCACCAACTGCTGCATCCTCGGGGTAGCCATCCTCGTGGCCAGCGGCACGTACGACTCGGCGGGCATGGAGCCCGGCCTGCTCAGCGGAGTGTGGTTCGCCTTGTGCACAGCCCTCGGCTTCGCGCTGGCGCTCATCGTGTTCGCCGGCATAAGGGAGCAGCTCTCCATGATGGCGGTGCCCAAAGGCTTGCAGGGAATGAGCATAGCCCTCATCACCGCCGGCCTGCTGGCTATGGCGTTCATGGGCTTCAGCGGAGTGAACAACGGCTTGACTAAGGTCTTCGGGCTCTGACATAGGCTACCCGCTTCGGTGACATACCCTAAGAGAGGCTGCCCCCTGCGGGGCGGCCTCTCTTGCGCCTATACCGTAGGCTTCGTTACGCCTGTATTACACCCTTCGTACACCTGCTAACAAGCACCTCCGTTGAGGTGCTAACAAGCACCTCCGTTGAGGTGCTAACAAGCACCTCGATTGAGGTGCTAACAAGCAGGTGTACGGAGGTGCTAACAAGCAGGTGTACGAAGCCTCTAACGGAGGCGCAACGATGCCTCAACGTGAGGCGTCACGGCGAGTGTACCGAAGGTTTAATGAAGTGTAAGGAAGAGCGACGCGAGCCTCCACGCTCCCCTGCCGCCAAGCCTTGCGTAGAGCTTGAGGAGCGCCCCCTCGAGCCTTGCCAGGCGGGGCACTCTGAGGGGCAACGGCGCATGCCCGCGGCTTTGCCCCTCGAGTATCCGTGCCCGCAGGTGCAGGGCCACCTTTTCCCTCGTGGTCTTGAGCAGCGGGACGACGGCGAGCATAGCCTTGAGGCGGTCCTCTGGCGTGGTGCTGGCCGTTATGCCGTCCTCCCCTATCAGCAGGAGGTGGAAGCTCTGCCTTGGGCGGAAGCTAACGCTGGGGCTGTGCGCCAACGCACGTACGCCGAGCTCCCAGTCCTGCCACACTTGCAGCTCCTCGTTCCAGCCGCCTATCGCCTTGAGGAAGGCTGTGCGCCAGAGCACGCCCTGGGTGTTCATCGTCGCGCTGAGTATCTGCGAGCTTACGCTTGCCTTAGCCACGAAGGCGCGCCGCCTCGCCTTGCCCCCGAGCGTCTGCACGGTGGGGAAGACAAGCATGTCCGCCCCTTCGGGCAGGGGCTTGAGGAGGGAGAGGAACGTGGGGGTAAGCTCGTCGTCGCTGTCGAAGAAGTACGCCCACCGCCCTCGTGCAAGGCTAAGCCCGAGGTTGCGGGCGGGGTTAGCGCCTCGACGGGGCTCTTGTAGCACCCTCACGGGGTGGCGGCTCTGTTTGGCGTAATCAAGGCAAAGGGAGAGCGACGAGTCGCGGCTGCCGTTGTCCACGAGGATGAGCTCCACGTCCTCGTCAGTCACTGCCTCAAGGCAGCGGAAGAGCGTGGGCAGCGTCTTCTCCCTGTTGAGCACCGGCACTATGATGGAGACCTCAACGCTCGTGCAAGCGAGAGACAAAGCAAGCTCGCTTGCTTTTCCGAGCGCAGCCGAGCCTCGCTGAAAGCAACGCTTGACATACCTAACGCCCCATAGCATGTTGCGAAGCAGAGGCAAGGGGTTCGCCCCCTTGCGAAGCGTCCAGCCGAGAGCCTCACGCAAGCACCTGTAGTAAGCGTACCCTTTGCCACGGCAAAGGCAAAGCACTGCCCCCTTCGAGCGTTGCACCCTCGGGTCGGTGAGGAAGCTCGACCCTGTGCCGTCGCCCCCCAAGCGGCACACCGTCTTGGGCACGTAGCCCATTAGGAAACCCTTCGCCCGCGCCTCGTGCACGAAGACCTCCTCCTCCCCGCACGCCAGCTCTGGGCTGCCCAGACCGAAGCGCTCGTCGAAGTGTACCCGCTCCGCCACCCTGTGCCTCATGGCAAGCTCGACGGAGCTGAGGTACTCAGGGGGGTAAGCCTTCCCGGTGCCTTCGGTGCGGTATTGGAGCAGGTCCCACTGGGGGTGCGAGGCGAAGTCGTCGGGAATGCCCTTAAGTGTCTCGGGGCAGAGCCTTTCGTCGTCGTCAGCGAGGAGCAGCAGGTCTGCCTTCGAGTGGGCGAGGGCGGCGTTGCGGTTGCGGCACAGCCCGTAGCCCCTCATGGTGATTAGCTCCACGTCCTCCCTCCCGAAGGGCGAGGCTAACGCTCCCTCAACGCCTTGGCAACTGACCACGTAGCTCACGCCCTCCATAGGGGGGAGCAGCACGCTCCGCACTCCCTCGAGGCGCTCGAGGGTTGTGCAGATGAGTACCTGAAGGGAGGTCATTGCTCTGTGTTGAAGCTGTTGAGCGCAGTGACGATGCGCTTAACTTGGCTTTCCCCCATCATAGGGCTGAGGGGAAGCGAGAGTACCTCGCGGTGGATGCGCTCCGTCACGGGCAGCCTGAGGGCGTTAAGCTCGGGGTAAGCCTGCTGCTTGTGGGGCGGGATAGGGTAGTGCACCTGCGTGGCTATGCCCTTGCGGCTGAGGTACTGCACCAGCTCCTCGCGGGCGGGGCAGCGAACGGGGAAGACGTAGAACACGTCCTCCTCAAGGTTCTTCGGGGTCTTGGGCAGGGTGATGAGCGGGTTGTAGATGCCCTCGAGGTAGAGCCTCGCAAGCTCACGGCGGCGCTCGTTGTCACTGTCGAGGCGGCTAAGCTTAACGTCGAGCACCGCTGCCTGTATCTCGTCCATCCTGCTGTTAAGCCCCTTCACGTGGCACACGTACTTCTCCACGTAGCCGTAGTTGTTCTGCATAGCCACCATACGGGCAAGCTCCTCGTCGTCGGTTAGCACCGCCCCCGCGTCGCCCAATGCTCCGAGGTTCTTGGCCGGGTAGAAGCTGAAGGCAGCAGCATCGCCAAGGTGTCCCGCCCTTTCGCCTCTGTACCTCGCCCCGTGAGCCTGAGCCGCGTCCTCTATCAGCTTCAAGCCCTTAGCCTTAGCCAAAGCCCCGAGCCCCTGCATGTCGCACACACGTCCGTAGAGGTGCACCGCTATTATCGCCCTCGTGCGGTCGCTCAGGAGCTGCTCCGCCTCGGAGGGGTGGATGAGGTAGTCCTCGATGTCAGGCTCGCAAAGCACGGGCTTAAGCCCCGCCTGCGTGATGGACAGCACGGTGGCTATGAACGTGTTGGCAGGCACTATAACCTCGTCGCCATCCTGCCAACCCAAGAGCTGGCGGTAGGAGCGTAGGATGAGCGTCAGTGCGTCCAAGCCGTTGCCGCAAGGCACGCAGTGCTTAGCCCCGCAATACTCGGCGAAGTGCTTGGCGAAGCGCTTGTTAGCCTCGCCCTGAAGATACCAACCGCTGCGCAGCACTTCGGCTATAGCCTCCGAGAGGCGAGGCTCGAAGCTGTCGTTCACCGCCTTAAGGTAGAGGAACTTGATGCGCTCCTCGCTCTCCGCATTATCGTTGAGGGCGTTCACCACGTCTCGGTCGAGCGGTATCTCGTACGTGTCGTAGCACACAGCCCTGCCCCCGAAGCCTTCCTTCTGGAAGATAAGCCCCTCGTTGAGCTTCCTGCCGCCCTGCTCGGTGCTTATGCCGAAGTCGAGATAGTCGAGCGTCTTGAACTGCTCCGTTATGAGGTGGCGGAAGAGCAGGTCGAGCGCTCCCCACTCCCTGCCTTCCTTGCCCGAGGCGATGTACTGCACGTGTGCCACCTTTCGGCAGAGGAACACCACGCAGCCCGCCACGACCTCGGTCTCGTGCTTAACGAGGTACACCTTTATCTCACGGGGGAAGCGGCTTATCAAGAGCGACATCTCCTCCACGCTGTGCACAGGCACCACGCCGTGCTGCTCCCGTAGCACGTCGGTAAGCAACGCCCAGTAGTCGCACAAGCCCTCAGCGTCGTTCTCCCTGAGGCGGTCGATGTACAGGTCGTGCTCCAACGCCTTGCGTGCCTGCCTTATCCTGAGCGTGCGCATCTTAAGGGGGCTGCGAAGAGGCACGGTGGAGCTTACCGCCCTTGCCGTAAGCCTTGCCCCTATGCGGAAGAGAGCGTAGAGGTCTTCCTGCGCCGGTATGGTACTATATATATATGGTATAGGCTTGTACACCACACGCCTTGCCTGAAGCATGTCCATACAGTAGCGCATTATCGCCTGCATAGCCTCGAGCACCTGCACCTGCGTCGCGTCTTGCCTCACTATCAGCCCCCCGTAGGTCAAGCCTTGATGAGAGTACACGCAACGCTCCTCCTCCACCCAGTTGGCGGGGAAGAGCGCCACAAGTCCGTCGAGGCGAAGGGCGAAGTCACGCTCCTCGTCGCTCAGCTCCACCCCGTCGTACACCATCAGGGAGCAGTCGGCGAAGCGGTCGGCGTGGTAGTCCATGAACGAGCGCTCAAGCAGGAACGTGCCGTTGCGTGACTGCCTGACGAACTGGTCCCACAGCCGCTGGTTGTTCACCGAGTACTGTACTACCGTCATAGTCCCTTCGTCTCCTCCTTGAACAGCTTGTAGTCGTTGATATAGCCCTCGCTCAGGTAAGGCTGCGACGCTGCCACCATCAGCACCGTCTCGGGGGCGAAGCCTTCAAGCTCGCACCACACGTTCGGCTCCACGAGCAAGCCCCTCGTGGGCGAGCTTAGCCTCACGCAAGCCTCCCTCTGCCCGTCGTCCACCCTCAGCGTCACGCCCCCCTTGAGGGCGAACACCACCTCGGCGCACGTCCTGTGTGCGTGCCCTCCTCGCTTCTGCCCCTCGGGCACGTCGTATATCCAGAAGACGCGGGCGATAGGGAAGGGTATCTCCCTCCCAGCTGTGGCGAAGGCGAGCAGCCCCCGCTCGTCCTGGGCGGAGGGTATGTCTATGAGGCGGCAGCCTCTTGGCAAGTCAGGGGTGATGGTCATAGGTCTTGCCCGTAGAGTTCTAACAGGCGCGAAATTACAAAAAAAGGAGGGAAAGGCTTGTGGGTTTAGTTATATTAATCTACCTTTGCACCGCACTTCGGCAAGGCGTTGCCCCGAGGGTGCGCTTGACTTAATGGGAAGAGGAAGTTTGGGTGAGTGGCTGAAACCACCAGTTTGCTAAACTGACGTACGGACTAACCGTACCGGGGGTTCGAATCCCCCAGCTTCCGCAAAGGCTGACCGCGGCACACAGGACACAAGGCGCTTTCGTCTAACGGTTCAGGACACATGCCTCTCACGCATGGAATACGGGTTCGATTCCCGTAGGCGCTACGCAAGAGTAATCCCCCGCCTCTCCTTCGAGAGACGGGGGATTGCTCTTTTATGCTTCCTGCCGCGCTAAGCTTCCGCTGCGGCTGGTTCTGGTATCACTACGCTTACCGTGGAGCGGTCATTGCGCCCGCGCTTGAAGACGACGATGCCGTCCTTCATTGCGAAGAGGGTGTGGTCCTTGCCCATCCCGACGTTGAGCCCGGGGTAGTGGCGTGTGCCCCTCTGCCTTACGATGATGTTGCCTGCGATGCACTTCTGCCCGCCGAATATCTTCACTCCCAGCCGCTTCGACTGCGACTCGCGCCCGTTCTTCGAGCTGCCTACGCCTTTTTTGTGTGCCATCTGTGTGTCTCCTCCTGTTGGTTATGCTATGATTTCCTTAATGGTGAGCTCGGTGAACTGCTGACGGTGTCCCTTGAGCTTGCGGTTGCCCTTGCGGCGCTTCTTGTGGAAGACGAGCACCTTGTCTCCCTTCACCAGCGGGTGGACGACCTCTGCCGTCACCTTCGCTCCCTCAACTACGGGAGCTCCCACGCTTACCGTGCCGTCGTTGTCGACGAGCAGCACCTTCTCGAACTCCACCTCCTGCTCGGGCTCGACGCCCTGCATGTGGTAGACGAACAGCTTCTTTCCCGCCTCCACGCGGAACTGCTGCCCTTGAATCTCTACGATTGCGTACATCTCTGTTTCCCTTCCTTGTATATTATAGGGTTTCACCGCCAGGCGTGGAGGGCTGTCCCTGCCATCTTACCGGAGCCTCGGGCGGCATAATCGGCTGCAAAGGTAGGCAATTATACTCTCGCCGCAAAGGATTCGGGCGGAAAATCGTCATCCCTCTTCATTTCTCTGTATGTCGCCTGCTCTATGGTCAGATGGCCTGGAGGGCGATGTAGTCGATGTCAGGCATCCAGCCGGCGGGGTTGGCGAGGGTTATGTTGTTCTCGCCCTTCCTCAGTTGCACCTCGAGGCTGAGGGTGCGCACCTGCGCCCACGAGCCTTCCTCTGTGGTGAGGCGCTTTGCCTCCCGCCCGTTCACCAAGACCTGAAGGGAGCGCTCCTCGCCGCTTAGGTATGCGATGGTGAGGCGGTACTTGCCTCCCTTCTGGCTCACCACGTGGCGGAACTGAAGGCAGTTGCGCTCGCTCTTGCCAAGCCATGTCGCCTTCAGGCCACCGCTGCACTGGGGGTCGTACGTATAGACACCCGTCTCGAGCGACTGGTTGTTCTCTATCTCCTGATAGGCGGGTATGTAGGCAGTCTCAGCCTCGTATCGGGTGCGCTCGAGGCGCTTCTCGCCCTTCACCTTGTAGACCCTCGTACCGTGGGCGGGGACGCTGAGGGAGACGGTGCCGCTGGAGGGGTTGAGGACGGTGGCGGTAGCGTCGGCTTGGTAGAAGAGGTCGCGGAGGGTGGTTTTCTGTCCGCTTAGGTCAATGTCGCTCAAGAGGAAGCTCACGTCTTGGTTGGTGTCCGAGGGGTTGTAGACAGCGACGACACGTGTCTTGCCCCCTGTCTTCTCCACGTCACGCACGAGGACGTAGCACTCGCCCACCTTCTTCGCCACGTAGGCTTGCTGAAAGGTCTTGTCCTGGTTTACGGCGATGAGTTCCTTGTTGGTGAGCAGTTGGAGGGCTTGGGGGGAGATGTTCCTCATATCGCAGCCAATGAGCAGGGGAGAGTTCATCACGCACCACAGGCCGAAGTGCGTCTTGTCCTCCTCCTCGCTTAGTCCACGCCCCACCTCAAGCATGTCCATGTCGTTGAAGTGCCTGGCGAAGGAGTAGTCGGCAAGGTAGAGGTTCTCTGCGATGATGCTCCGCACCGAGCCCCAGCTGAGGTTGATGTCCCCCGTCGTTCGCCACGACTCGCATACGCCCTCAATCCACGTGCCGGGGTAAGCCCAGCGGCAGGCGTTCATCCTCACGCCCTTGCGCCCCGTGTTGGCTATGGCCTGTGCGATGTCGGTGTAGCGGTCTCGCTCCGAGAGGCGCAGGTGCTCACGGTTATCCTTTGGGTTGCCCCCGCAGAAGTCCACCTTGATGAAGTCGAAGTCGAGCCGCTTGAAGAAGTAGTCAGCGTCCTGTTGGTCGTGCCCGTAGAGACCGACGTTAAGGCAGAGCGGGTCTCCCGTCCCGGCGCAGCCGCAGGTGCTGTGCCCCGCGTCGCTGTAGATGCCCGCCTTAAGGCCGAGGGAGTGGATGTAGTCCACCACGGGTCGCAGCCCTTGCGGGAAGGTCTTGGGGTTGACGAGCAGGTTGCCACGCTCGTCTCTGCCGTAGAAGTAGCCGTCGTCGATGTTGACGTAGCTGTAGCCCGCTGCCTTCAGCCCCGACTCCTTCATAGCGAGCGCCTGCCCTCGGATGAGGTCGTCGCTGATGTTGAGGGCGAAGGTGTTCCACGAGCTCCAGCCCATGAGCGGGGCTTTGGGGTTCTGTGCATAGCCTAATGCCGTGAAGGCAAGCAGGGCGGTTGTGATAATAGCTTTTCTCATAGTGGTAAGGTGTTACGGCACAAATATAGGCAAAAAAACGCAGGCGAGCGGCTTTTTTTCGTAAGTTTGTGCGACGCTATGGAAGAGAAGACGAGTTTCAAGCTACGCAGTGCCGCCAAGGAGGATGCTCCATTCCTTGCCCGTTGCCTTATGGAGGCGATGGGCGGAGAGGTGATGGAGCGTGAGGAAACGGAGAGGGACAGGCGTGTGCTTGGGGTGCTTGAGACGCTGTGCGGCAGGGAAGACACGCTGTACAGTTGGCAGTTCGCCACGGTGGCGGAGACTGAGAGCGGCACTTGCGTTGGAGCTTCGATAGCCTACCCCGGGGCGGAATACCACCAGCGAAGGCTCGTCTCCTTCGGCTTGGCGAGGGAGATAATCACGTTCGACACGGAGAGGATGGAGGACGAGTCGGAGGCGGGGGAGCTGTATCTCGACACGCTCGCTGTGCTGCCCCGGTGGAGAAGACAGGGCGTGGGAGGACTGCTGATGAGGAGATGGCTGCGGCAAGCGGAGGAGACGGGCTTGACCGCCACGCTGATATGCGCCACGGACAACGCAAAGGCGCACCGTCTGTACGAGAGCATGGGGCTGAGGGACGTGAGGCGGGCGTTCGTCTTCGGCGAGTATTACCAAAAGATGGCATTAATTAAAGGATAGATAACTATGAACTCAATGAGAAAACTGGCTGCGACGGCGTGCGCTTTGACGCTGTGCGCAGTGGCTGGGGCGCAGGACTTCAGCCTTAAGGTGAACACACTGGCGGACGGAGGCGTGGACCGCTGTCTCGTGGTGGTGATGAACGAAAGCAGGACGGAGCCGCTGAGGCAGGACACGCTCGACGTGGCGGACTGCAAGGCGGAGCTGAGCATGGACTTGGGCGAGGTGAGGGAAGGCTTGGTGGCATTCCAGTCGGGCGAGGCTTCCACGATGGGGATGTACCTGCTCCTTGTGCCTGGCGAGACGCTGACCCTGACCGAGACCGACGAGGGATGGGAGTATGGCGGCTCGCAGTTCTACCAAGAGGCTGGGGCGGTGAAGAGCCGTCTTAATGCGTTGGAGACTGCGTTGAGGCAGAGGATAGCCTCCCTGTCGGGGGCGAAGGAAGTGGAAGGAGCGGACGAGGACTCGCTTGAGACGCTTGAGCAAGAGGTGTACCGCACGTTCCGCAAGGATTACGTCGGCGCTATCCTTGACTGCGCACGTGAGAACCCCGACGCTGAGGGCTTGGCTATGTGGCTGCCTTACGCACAGGACGAGGCGATGAGCCTGATAGGCTTGCTGAGCGACCGCATAAAGAACGAGAGCCGTGTCTCCCCCCTCATACAGCGCACCATAGGCGAGGCGCAGGCTCGTGAGCAGCGCATGAGGGAGATGGAGGCGGCGAAGGAGAAGCTGGGCGAGGGCAAGCCCGCCCCTGAGTTCACGCTGAAGGACATCAACGGCAACGACCTCTCGCTCGCGAGCCTCAGGGGCAAGTATGTGGTGCTTGACTTCTGGGGCAGCTGGTGCCCGTGGTGCATAAAGGGCTTCCCGAGGATGAAGGAGTATTACGCCAAGTATGCGGGGCGCTTCGAGATAGTGGGCGTGGACTGCCGTGACACCCAGGAGAAGTGGATGAAGGCGGTGGCAGACTACGAGCTGCCTTGGCTGCACGTCTACAACCCCGACGACAGCGACCTGCCCACGAGGTACGCCATTGAGGGCTACCCCACGAAGATAGTCATAGACCCCGAGGGCAACATCGCCAAGGTCGTGGTGGGAGAGTCGGAAGACTTCTACGACTACCTTGACCAGCTGTTCGGCAATTGAGGCGCACTATGACGGAAGAAGAACTGAACAGCTACCGCCTGACCAGCCTCGAGGAGCCTACCGACGAGATGCTCGCCGCGATAATGCATGAGGCGGCGGAGGAAGTGAGGAAGGAGTCGGAGCGCATTGATAAATGGCAGATGGAGCAGATCAGGGAAGAGGCGCATAAAGCGAAACAGCGTTGGGGTGTTGAATAGCAAGGAACACAAGCCTGTTCTCATAGTCATTGCAGGACCTAACGGGTCGGGCAAGACCACGGTTACGAGCAAGATCCTGCGCCACGAGTGGATGGAGGACGCTGAGTATATCAACCCCGACATTGTGGCGCAAGAGAGGTTCGGCGACTGGAACAACCGGGATGCCGTGCTTGCTGCCGTCAGATATTGCGACGAGCGTAGGGAACAGTGCCTTAAGGAGCGTCGTAGCCTGATATTCGAGACGGTCATGTCCACCGACAGCAAGGTTGACTTCATCCGCAGGGCGAAGGATGCGGGCTATTTCATCCGCTTGTTCTTTGTGTGTACAAGTTCACCAAGGATTAATGCCTCGCGTATTGCAAGGCGTGTGATAGAGGGAGGACACGATGTACCTATCGCCAAGGTCGTCTCACGTTATGCGAAATCGATAGGCAATTGTAGGGTTGCCTCAAGAATTGCTGATAGGACTTACGTCTACGACAATTCTGTGGAGGACACCGATGCGAAGCTCGTGTTCAGGATGACGAAAGGCGAGCTGCGCAAGGTGTACGTCGAGCAAATCCCTGAGTGGGCGTTGCCTATCCTGGAATAGCCAATCGTCATCCGCACAAAAGGAAGCCCCCTGCCACACGCTTGCGGCAAGGGGCTTACCTTATTATAAGGTATCGTTTACTTCACGAACACTTTCCTCACCGTCCCGTCGGAGTAGCGCACGATGTTAATGCCACTCTGCGGAGAGCTTATCTTCTTTCCGTCCGTGGTGTAACGGGCTATCTCGTACACTTCCGCTGGTTCTGCCGGCTCGTCCTCGATGCCAGTCGGCACGTCCGTGGTGAAGGTCAGCGTCTCGCCGTAGGTTGTCTCCACACTCGTCGTGACGAACGCCCGATAGCTGCACGTCGTGCTCGGCTCAAGGTCTTCGATGGTGAGCGTCATCCACTGCCCGTCTACCTCTACCTTCGTCACTCCGTCGTCAGTAGAGGCAACTCGCCTAACCTGTTGCGCCGAGGAACTGCCGCCAGCCCAGTACTCGAAGCCCTGCGAGAGGACTGTCTCGCTGCCTGCCACCACGTTCGCACGCAACGTTGCCGTGCTGCTGCTCACAGTTGTCACTGCCATTGTGCTTACGGCCGGCTCGAAGTAGACGTATGCGTCGGCGGTGATGAATGCGATCCAGTCGCCGTAATAGGTCGTTCCGCTTGCCGAGGTGTAGTACGGGCGGTACTTGTTACTTTGGCATCGTAGGCGAAGCACGGGGCTTGCAGGGTTAGTGCCGTTAGGCAAAGAAAGAAAAACTTCTTCATGTTTGATTCGTTGTTAATTGTTAGTTAGTGTTTGTTTCTTGTTTGGCGGTCCTAAAGGGGCGGGCGTGGGGATAATAAAAGAACGTGGACCAATAACTTCGTCTACGTTCCATAAGGTATCGCCAAACACCGTCCATCCATAAACAAGTAGAAGCCCACGCTTTCATGCTTGAACATTAACTGTTACTCTTGGATGTTTATAAATTGGCGATTTATATGGAACAAGAATAAAGCTAACGCCTTTTATCTCGATGTCCTTTCGTTGCCATGTTACATGGGCGGCTTGATGTTTTGCGGTTAATCCAGTTGAAAATGTAGGCATTTCCCTGAACGTTGACGAATAAACAACGGAGAAAATCTCTCACGACCCTATTCTTCAAGCCGACACGCCACTGTCTTCAAGCCAACGCTCCACGGTGTTAGGGTCAACGCTCCACGGTGTTAGGGTCAACGCTCCACGGGCTTTAAGCCGTTTCTCCACGGTCTTCAAGCTCATTTGCCACGGCGTGTGAGGCAAAACCTAATTAGGTTTTGGTGAAAAGGTAGTTAGGTTTTGATGAAAACCTAATTAGGTTTTGGTGAAAAGGTAGTTAGGTTTTAGGTGCTTACCGCCTTAGCGTGATTTCCTTCCCACAAGCCAGGGAAGAAGCTCCAAGAGCCGCGGCTAAGCTGAAGCCTTACGATGCAAAGATACTATATGTATCTTGAAAAAGGAAATTTGCAACGCTTTTTTCTCACCGCCTAAAAGCGGAAACCTCGCCACACGGAATGTGGGCGAGGCTTCCTTAATGTATGTGTGTGTACGGGCTGCTTAGTCCATCTCCTCGTCCGCCTCGTAGCCGCCCATCTCGCGGATGGCGTTTTTGAGCATCGTGTACTGCTGGTAGAGGTTGTTCACCGCCTCCTCGCCCTGCGTGTAGTCGTGCATGGGGCTCTTTAGGAAGAAGCTCAGGAAGCGCTGTATGCCGTAGCGTCCCGCACGTGCCGCAAGGTCGCTCAGCAGGGTGAGGTCGAGCAGCAGCGGTGCTGCGAGGATGGAGTCTCGGCAGAGGAAGTTGATCTTAATCTGCATCGGGTAGCCCATCCAGCCGAAGATGTCGATGTTGTCCCAGCCTTCCTTGTTGTCGTTGCGGGGCGGGTAGTAGTTGATGCGCACCTTGTGGTAGTAGTCGGTGTAGAGGTCGGGCTGCACCTCGGGCTTGAGGATGGTCTCGAGGGTTGAGAGCTTCGACACCTCCTTGGTGCGGAAGTTGTCTGGCTCGTCGAGCACCAGCCCGTCGCGGTTACCGAGTATGTTCGTCGAGAACCAGCCGCTCAGACCGAGGCAGCGTGTGCCGATGATTGGTGCGAAGCCGCTCTTCACGAGCGTCTGCCCCGTCTTGAAGTCCTTGCCTGCGATGGGCATCTTGGTCTCCTCTGCGAGCTGCCACATGGCGGGTATGTCTACGGTGGTGTTAGGCGCACCCATTATAAACGGAGCGCCCTCTCTCAGTGCGGCGTAAGCGTAGCACATTGAGGGGGCGACGTGCTGGCGGTCGTCAGCCTTCATGGCTTCCTCGAGAGCCTTGAGCGAGCCGTGCACGCTGAGGTCGACGGGCACGTATATCTCTGTTGAGGCAGCCCAGATGACAACGATGCGGCTGCACTGGTTCTTTGCCTTGAACGCCCTTATGTCCTCTCGCAGCTGCTCCACCATCTCCCAGCGGGTCTTGCAGTCCTTCACGTTGTCGCCGTTGAGGCGCTTGGCGTAGTTCTTGTCGAAGGCCGCCTTCATCGGTACTACTTGTTCCAGCTCGTCCCTGACGGGGTTGATGTCCTTCTCCTTAAGCACCTCGGCGTACATGGCTGCCTGATAGGCGTTCTGCGGATAGACATCCCACGCTCCGAAGACGATGTCGCTGAGCTTGGCCAAGGGGACGATGTCCTTGTAGTGGAGGTATTGCTTGTCCGCACCCTTGCCGACACGTATCTTGTCGTACTGGGTCATCGAGCCGATAGGCTTTGCCAAGCCCTTGCGTGTCATGAACACGCCAGTCATGAAAGTGGTGGCCACTGCCCCGCAACCTACACATAGGATGCCCAATTTGCCTTCGGGCTGTTTAATGTTGGTTTGTTTCATTTTGATGAATATGCTTTATTCCTTGTTTTGTTTAGTTAAGTCGACCAGTTATTGTGGGTATTCGCCAATTGTAACTTGCAAATTTATATATTTTGCCCCACACTATGGTAATGCGCTTGACGTATTTTAACCGAATAACTGCAAAAAGTCGCCTTAGCGAGGGTCTGCTCATAGCAAAGCGTCGATTAGTTGCTCGGGGGAAAGAAGCCTTTGCTCGCCCGTCTGCATGTCCCTGAGCGTGAGGCTGCCGGCTTGCATCTCCGTCTCTCCCACGATTGCGACGTAGGGTATACGCTTGGCGTTGGCGTACTGCATTTGCTTCTTCATCTTCGAGCTGTCGGGATAAAGCTCGCAGCTGATGCCCGCCTCCCTCGCCTTGGCTATGACGGGCAGGCAGTAGGCTGCCTCCCGGCTGCCGAAGTTGACGAAGAGCAGGCGTGTGGCGGTGGCGAGCTCTGTGGGGTAAAGGTTCAGTTGGTTGAGCACGTCGTAGATGCGGTCTGCCCCGAAGGAGATGCCCACACCGCTCAGTCCCTCAAGCCCGAAGATGCCAGTGAGGTTGTCGTATCGCCCGCCGCCCGAGATGCTGCCTATCTGCGCGTCGAGCGCCTTCACCTCGAAGATGCAGCCCGTGTAGTAGTTGAGACCGCGGGCAAGGGTAAGGTCAAGCTCCAAAGGGTTCTTAAGGCAGAGCGGCTTAAGCGTTTGCATAACGAACGTCACCTCCTCCAGTCCTTTCAGCCCTGTCTCTATGCCCGTGAGCGCCTGCCTCATCGTCGCAAGCTTCTCCTCGTTCGAGCCGCTGAGGCTTATTATCGGTTGCAGCTTCAGGACAGCCTTCTCGCTTAAGCCTGCCTGCCGAAGCTCGGCGTTCACCCCGTCAAGCCCAATCTTGTCGAGCTTGTCGATGGCAACGGTGATGTCCACCATCTTGTCGCTCTCGCCTATGAGCTGCGCAATGCCTGCCAGTATCTTGCGGTTGTTCAGCTTGACGCACACCCTTATGCCGAGCTTGCTGAACACAGTGTCTATTATCTGCACCAGTTCCACCTCGTTGAGCAAGGAGTCGCTGCCCACAACGTCAGCGTCGCACTGGTAGAACTCACGGTAGCGCCCCTTCTGCGGGCGGTCGGCACGCCACACGGGCTGTATCTGATAGCGTCGGAAGGGCAGGGTAAGCTCCTCTCGGTGCTGCACCACAAAGCGGGCGAAGGGCACGGTGAGGTCGTAGCGGAGCCCTTTCTCCGAAAGGCGTGTGGCGAGCCTGTTGCTGCTCTCCTGCCTGAGGTTCTCCTCCGTTATGCCCTGCATGAAGTCGCCGCTGTTCAGAATCTTAAAGAGGAGCTTGTCGCCCTCGTCCCCATACTTGCCCAAGAGCGTTGAGAGGTTCTCCATCGCAGGGGTCTCTATCTGCTGGTAGCCGTAGAGGGAGAAGACGCTGCGTATGGTGGAGAATATGTAGTTGCGCCTTGCCATCTCCTCCGCCCCGAAGTCTCGTGTGCCTTTGGGAATGCTGGGTTTCTGCGTCATATTTGCGTGAGGCTCTTCGTATTTCGGCAGCAAAAGTACAACAATTCGGGCTACTTTCTGTACATTTGCCCCACAAAAACACATCAACGCAGCCTTATGGGACTATTCGGGAAGAGAAGCAAGCCTGCCGCAGGGGCAGGGGAAACGAGGCAGACGGACACGCTTGCCTCGGAGGAGCAGCTGGAGCTTAGTGCCACAGCCGAGAGCGTCGCCCGCCAGTGGTGGGAGGAGAAGACGGGCAGCCCTATGCCCGACGATGTGGACGAGTGGATTAGGCAGCTGACACGCACCGAGGCTCGAAGGCTAAACATCGCCACGGCTATGCTCACCCCGGAGCAGGAGGAGCAGGTGCGCTCCGACCGCAAGCTTGGCGAGGTGCGTATGGAGAACATAGAGAGCCAGATGCGAAGGGCTCGCATTCAGAAGAGCCTGCTCGACGACTACGAGCGGCTGAAGCAGACGCTCAAGGAGCACTCCGCCAAGCTCTACTCCCTCACGAAGGAGCTGGAGGACAAGGGCAAGGACGCTGAGGCTCTCGACCGCTTTGAGGCGCTCGAGCCAATCCACGGGCAGTGGCTGCGCCTCGGTTGGTTGCTTGAGGCCAGTGAGGACAACCGCAAGCTCTTCGACGAGACGCTTGCCGAGCTCGAACGTGCTTCGGGGAAGGAGGCAGAGGAGCTTGAGGCTATGAGGCATCTCGGCAAGGAGCTTGAGGAGAGCGAGAAGCAGATGAGGGCGGTCGGCGAGAAGATAGAGCAGGTGTACCACATCCAAGGGGAGCGCACCATCCTCAACCTCGACATACACTCCATCCAGGAGTTCATCGCCTCCCTCCAGCAGCGCAAGCAAGCCCTCGGGCAGGAGCTTGGCGAGCAGACGGCGGAGGAGCAGCGCCTCAGGGCGGAGATGGCAAGGGTGAGCGCCGCAAAGGCTTCCCTTGAGCCGCACAAGCAGATGCTCTCGCAGGGCAAGCACCTCCTGCTGAGGCTCGACGCTATGAGCGGTGTGAAGGCGGAGCTTGACCTTGTGGAGGCAGAGCTCAGGCAGAGCACAGAGGAGTTGCGCAAGGCTAACGCCGCCCTTGAGAGCGTGGGGGCGGAGGCGGTGGAGACCGACGCGGACATCGAGATAATCAACACCAAGCTTCAGAGCCACCGCACGGACATCGCCGAGGCGGACAGCTACACCCTGCAGGAGCGTGCCCTCAGGCAGACCACGCTGCAGCAGATGCTGCTCTGCGCACAGTCGCACTGGGCGCACATCAGGGACGGCTACCAAGAGATAGACGAGACCTCGGGCAAGCTCCTCACCCTCAGGCAGCGCACGGAGAGCCTCCGCCAGAGCCTCGCCTCGCTCAACAAGGAGGTGGAAGCCCTCCGCACTGAGTGCAGCGACCGTGAGCATACCCTCATCGTCAGCGACAGCCAGACGGTGATGCAGCTGCGAAGCAACCTTAAGGAAGGCACCAGCTGCGCCGTCTGCGGGGCGTTGCACCACCCCTACCACAGCGACACGCTCTTGGAGCAGAAGAAGCTCCTTGGCGACCTCCGCTCCGAGTACGAGCAGCGCAAGGCGGAGCTCGAGGCCAAGGAGAAGGCATCGAGGCAGATGCTCACCGAGCTGACGCAGAAGACGGCTATGCTCAGCCTCTTGGAGGGGCAGCTCACGAGGCTAAAGGAGAGGCAGGAGAGGCTTGTGGGTGAGTGGGAGGTGTACGCAAGGCTCGACAGCTCGCTGAGGGAGTGCTCGTCGACCACCAACATGGAGGCTCGCACCGAGATGATAAGGCAGCTCGCCGCCAACGCCGACCGCGACGCCAAGCAGGCGCAGCAGGAGCTGGGCAACCACAACTACCACCAGTCGCGCATCAACGAGCTTCTTGGCGAGCTTGCCCAGAAGGAGCAGCGCAAGAGCGACCTGCAGAAGAGGCTCTCGGAGGTGAACACCAGCTGCCAGGTGCTGGAGAAGCACGTCGCCTACCTGCGCCAGAGCCACGCCCTCACCTTGGGGCGCTTCCGCTCGCTCTACGAGGAGACGGGCCGCCTCGTCTCCCTGCCCGGCTGGATGGGGGAGATGCAGGCTGACGGGGGCGAAGCCCTGAAGCAGCGCATAGCCGACATGCTCGAAAGGCAGCAGGAGTGCGAAAGGGAGGAGGCACAGCTCGCGAGGAGGCTCGAGACGCTGCTCTCGCTCCTTGACAAGGCAAGGGACACGGAAGCCCTGCTCGACAACAGCATACACCACGCCCAGACCTCCCTCGAGAGCCGCCTCACGCTGCTCCAGGAGGGCGAGCGAAGCCTTCAGCTCCTGCTCGGGGAGGCGGACGAGAAGGCGTTCTACGAGGAAGCCCTCAGCGCCCTGGCCCGCTCGTTCGAGGCAGAGCGTGGGCAGGCGAAGGCGCTGCTCGAGGCTGCCACACGCCACTCCTCCCTCAAGGGCAAGCTCCAAGCCCTCGAGCAGAGAGCCGCCGCCCTCAGCGAGAGCCTCACCCGCCAAAGGCTCGGCATCGACACGTGGCTAAGCCGCCACAACACCACGGGCTTGCCCTTGCAGCACAGCGACCTCGAGGAGGCGTTCACCTCGAGGCTCGACTGGAACGCCCTCCGCCAAGGCATCCGCGAGGCGAGGCTCAGGCGCGAGCTGGAGCAGGAGCTCGTCAACCTCCTCAACGCCCGCGTGCTCGCCACCCAAGCCGACCTCAGCCGCACCTCGAGGGACATCGACGCGGTCACCCTCGAGAGCGTGCGCAAGCAGACGGACAGCCTCTACACCCAGTACCGAGAGGTAGCCCTACAGACGGCAGAGAGCGTCTTCCGCCTGCGCCGCCACCAGCTCTGCCTCCAGCAGCTCGAGCGGGAGACAGCCAACCTCCAGAGCCTCAAGGGCTAAGCCTCGCCAGCCTTAGCCTTAGCCTTGCCTCTTGCGGGGAAGACCATCGAGTGGTCGATGCTCATCTTCACCTTCCTTGCAGCCTTAAGCATCTTCGCCTTGGGCTTGAAGCGCACCTGAGGAGCCTTCAAGGTGTCCTCCACGGTCACCTCGTCTGCCGACCGCATATACCTCGAGCTGACCACCAGCCTAATCAGCCCCAGCTCCGCAAGGTCGACGGCGTTGCCCATCGACAGCTCCGAGCACACCACCTCAGCGAGGCTGGTGAGTGCGTTACGTACGTCGCCCGTCGCAAGTGACGTAGCCTCCACGATACGCTTCACTACCTCCTCGTTCTGCACGATGTGGCTTGACTTCGGCTCGGCGTAGTACACCGTCTCTCCCTTCGACGTTACAAGGCTGCTCACCCTGTACCTGATCAAGAACTCTAATGCCATAGAACCTTTTATTATCGTTAGCTTATATCCTTCGTAATCCACTCATTGAGTGGACCTGAGTCTACTCATTGAGTGGACCGAAGCCTACTCATTGAGTGGACCGTAGTCTACTCATTGAGTGGATTTGAGACCACTCATTGAGTGCACCACGCAAAGTTACATATAACGGCGATACGATGTACCTCGTGGGGGCGGTTCTTTGTGAACGAGAGAGCCCCCGCCGAAGAGGGCAGGGGCTCGCGCGCGCGTATATATATTAAAGGTGTCAGCCTCGGGCGGGGGTGAACGTGAGGATGGCTTGGCAGATGTCCTCGACGCGGTCGCTGAGGGACGTCAGCAGGTTAAGGTACTTGCCCTTGCTGATAAGCTCCTGGATGAGGGGGTAGACGGGGACTTCGTCGAGCCAATACTGACGTGAGTAGAAGACCATCGGGCTGGCGTAGCCGAGCGAGAGGTAGTGGTTCTGCACCGCGTCTTGGAATATCTCCTGCAGCGTGCCCGCGCTGCCTGGCGTGTAGATAACTCCCCCGCAGGCGAGCGAGAGGATGCCGTCCTCGCGGATGGAGTTGTCGAAGTACTTGGCGATGCGTGTGGCGAGGGGTGTCGCCGGCTCGTGCCCGTAGAGCCACGTGGGGATGCCCACGCTCTCGAAGGCGTGCTGGGGGTACGTGCGCCTCACCGTGAACGCCGTGTCGAGCCAACGGGGGTCGGTGAACTCGGGAGCCGTGCGCAGCGTCTCGAGTGCCTCTTGCAGCTCCCCGTCGCTCCTGCCCGCCATGAGCGCCCCAAGGTGCGTCGCCTCCATCGCCCCCGGGCCTCCTCCGCTTATCATCAGCTTGCCCCTTTCGGTGAGCCTCTTGCTGATGAGGGCGATGTCCTCGTACTGGCGGGACAGTCGGCTAATGCCGTGCCCTCCCATCACGCCTACGATGTCCTCCTCGCGGTAAGGCGAGAGGAACTCGTGCAGGGCGCTGCTGATGCTGTGGTCGTGGAGCGTTCGGGCGAGCGTCTCCTTAACGTCGGTGGCTCGCTTGCCCTTCTGGAGGTAGTGCTGGTAGACCAGTCCGTCGTAGCAGGTCTTGATGGTCTCGGGCTTCCCCTGCTCGTAGCCCTCGTAGAGCGTCTCGGCTGTGTAGAGCGTGCTTTGGAAGCGGAAGAGCTCCCCCATGTCGGGGAAGACGAGGCTGTCGGTGAAGCGTCGCTTGAGCCCGTGGGGCATCTTGCAGGAGAGGAAGATGCAGCCTCGGAACTCGTGCTGTAGAGCCTCTTGGGGCAAGGCTATGTTGTGGAAGGCGACACGCTCTATGGGCGTGTCCTTGTGGCTGCTGAACAGGGCGAGGCACTGCTCCTCGGAGCGGATGTCCTGGTAGTTCTGCTGCCGTGGGTGCGGGTAGAGGTCTTTGGTGGTGAGCAGTGTGGGCATCGGGGGCAAGCCGTTAGTAGTCGTCCTCCGCCATGCCCTCTCCCTCAACGCCGTAGACGCTCTTGGGCACAAGCTCAAGGTAGTCTATCATCACCAGCGCTGTGCCCACCGCCCAGATGCTCTTGATGCGCACGGTGTGCTGCACGTTCTCGTCGAGGGTGGCGGTGCAGAGCAGGTAGCGCAGCGTGCCGTCGAAGTCGCTGAAGTAGACCTTCGAGGCGCTCGAGCCGTCGACGGAGCCTTCGCTTGCGTATCGGAACACTGCCCTCGGACCGTGCCACCAGCCGAGGTTGTGCATGTTCTTCTTCGCCTGCTCGAGCTCGTCGCCCGAGAGGGAGGAGCTTGTGAGCGCGAACCAGCCCGTGCGTGTCTCGATGTTGGTGTCTCGCATGTCGAAGGGGATGCCCTGCGGGTCGCCGTCGAGGTAGAACTGGCATATCCCCCTCGAAGCCATTGCGCAGAAGCCGAGGCGTATCTGGTAGGTGCCCGTGGGGACGGAGGGGAGGTTGAAGGTGATGTCGTAGGAGTTGACGTCGGAGGCGAGGTTGAACTCGTCGCCCTCGTAGCTGGAGTAGGTGTTGTGCTGGCTCTGGAAGAGGAAGATGCCGTCGTCGTTCACCCGGACGTTGTCGAGGTAGCCGTTGGGGAACCAGTAGTTGGGCGAGGTGACGTTCTTGTCGGGGTTGTTGGAGTTAGCCCAAAGGTTCGATGTCCTGCCGTCCCTTATGTTGTTGTTCATCAGCTCGGGGAACATATAATAAAGGTCCATCCTCATTCGGGTGTTGAAGATGTCCTGCTTCGTCGTCTCCCCATAGTCGGCAAGCCCGTCGGTGGTGTAGTACACGCCGTTGAGCCCCTCGTTCACGTAGTCGCCCTCCACCTCGCTGCTCACCTTGATGCCCGTGGTGTAGCAGCCACGGCTCTTGTCGCCTCGGTTGAGGTAGAGCGTGTTGCGTGTCTCCCCGCTGCTTATATACTTGGTCACGGTGAGCCGCTCTATCTTTATCGTGGTGAGCGAGTCCATCGTGGCGTACCACTCGGTGGGGTTGATGAGGGTGGTCTCAATCGTCGTTATCGTGGTGAGGTCGGCGTACATACCCTTCTGCTTAAGTATGTTGTAGCCTATGAGGCGGCGCAGGGGCGAGCGAAGGTCTTTGAGCGCCTCAGCGTTGGCGGGGTCGTTGACATCGAGGTCGTCTCCCCCGTAGACGCTTCGGGCATAGTCATAGAAGCCTTGCAGGTCCTCAATGCCGTACGTCTCCCTAAGCACCGAGTCGGGGCAGGCGAAGACGGTGAAGCCGAAGTTCTTCGTCTCGGGGATGTGGCAGTAGTCCCACTGCGTGCCTGAGTAGACGCTCTTGTCCTCGTAGAGGTCGGGGTTCCAGCTTGCGTCCTTGATGTGCGCCCTGATGTACTCCGACAGCCCCGTCGCCTCCATCGCCTGCGAGAAGAGGCTGATGTTCGGGTTCTCGTCTATTAGGTCAGCAACGGTTTGGTTGGAGGAGGAGATGACCCCGTTGACGGTGTGCACTATCCCGTTCTCCACCGAGTCGTTGCACTGGTCGAAGTAGATGATGCCGCTTCGGTTGAGGCGGTAGGTGTTGTGTATGTCCGCCTTGCCCTCAATCTCGAGCGAGTCGGTGGTGTAGATGGTGTCGCCTCCCTCAACGTAGGAGAACGCCTCCTGCACCTGCAGGTAGCGGTCGTTCATGTTGACGCTGCTCAGCGAGGTTGCGCCCATAAGGTCTTCCGTGCCGAATGCCCTGCCGTTGACGAGGTGCGTGCGTGCTATCGTGTCGCAGATGTCGTCGGGGATGTCTTTGACGCTGCCGTAGCCGTTCGCCTTGAGGTAAGCCTCCACCGCCTCGTTGTCGGGGGCGAAGCAGGTGTACTGCCCGTAGGTCGCTATCAGGTCCATCAGGTTGATGCCCCTTTGGCTGTACTGCGCCCTCTCTATTATCTCAACGAACTCCGAGAACTGCGGTCGCTCCCTGAGGTAGTCGCTAAGCATCTCGCCCGTGAAGGTGTAGTAGCTCTCGGCGGGTATGTCGTCGGAGCAGGAGGAAAGGAAGAACAAGGAGGGCAAACTTACGAGGAATAGCCCCAATGTCGTTAGATGTCTTCTCATAGTATTGTATTGTCTTATAAGTCTGTTATAACTCCGCCACGCAAACGTCCCCTTTCTCCAACGCCACTGTCGAGCGTATGCGCAGCACCTCTGCCCACTCCTCGTTCGTTGCTGCCCACGTCTGCGATATCTTGCCCTGGTCTTGTGTGTCGAGGCGCTGAAGCACGTACTTCACCGTTATGCGGTTGATGTCGAGGTGAGGCTCGTAGAGGGTCTCCTTGCAGCGGTCGTCCCTCGTCTCGCTTAGCAGCCCCACGTACACCAGCTCGTCCATCAAGCCCTGCACTATCGACTGCGGCAGCCCCGTCTCCTCCATAAGCAAGGTGACGCTCGAGGGTGGCTCTCCCTTGCGGAAGCGCCTCGCAGTGTGCGCCATAAGCAGCACGCAGAGTGCGTCGTGCTCCTGCCGCGAGAGGCGGCTGCTGTACTTGCCGAAGAGGTAGTCCCTCGAATGCTCGAAGGCATAGCTCATCTGCGCCCCTGCGAGGCAGATGTACCACGAGAACTGCACCCAAAGCATGAACAGCGGCAGGGCGGCGAAGGAGCCGTAGATGGCGTTGTAGCTGGAGAGCATCAGCTGGTAATGTATATAAAGGTATTGCAGGCACTGGAAGAGGCAGCCCGCCAGTATGCCCGGAACGAAGACGCTGCGCCACCTGACCCTCGTGTTAGGCATGAACTTGTAGAGAGCGATGAAGCAGAGGCAGGCGAGCGTCACGGGGGTGTACTTGATGAAGAGGCTCATCGTGTTGGACAGCAGTTGGTAGTCCTTCAGCTCGTCCACCACGGTAAGCATAAAGACGCTGAAGCCCGAGGTGACCACTATCAGCACGGGCAAGAGCAGGAAGATGGAGGCGTAGTTGAGTATCTGCCTGTAGATGTTGCGTGAGGAGCGGGCGTGCCATATTGTGTTGAAGGCGGTCTCTATGTTGGAGGTGAGCATAATGACCGTGTAGAGCAGCAGGAGCAAGCCGACACCGAGGAAGACCCCGCTGTGCGTATGCTCGAGGTAGTGGTCGATGAAGCCGAACACCTCCCCTACCAAGTCGTCGCTCGCGCTGATGTTCTCCTTTATGCCCTTCTCTATCACCGCCCCGAAGCCGAAGCCCCTCGCGATGGCGAAGATGATGCTAAGCACGGGCACGGCAGCCAGCAGGCAACTGTAGGTGAGGGCGGCGGCGTAGCTGTAGAGCTTGTTCTCGTTGAAGCACTCGGCAGTCATTATCAGCCGCCTGAGCATACGCACCGAGGAGCGGGCGACGGGGCGCAGGCACCTCACGTCGACACTCCATATCCCGCTGCGCAGGAATGAGCCTATGTCTGATGCTTTCATGCTTTTCGTGCTACCTAAAAGGAGAAGGCAGACCGCCTGTAAGCCGGGTTCTGTTGGAAGGACTTGCACCCCTCCCGCTTGCCATTTGTCTACGACTGCGGTCGCCCGCAGCCTCTATCGTTCCACCCTCCAGCTCGGGCAGGGCAACACCCTCAAGCGCTGGTTTACACGAACTTTCAACTTCCGGTGCGCACAGCCGCCGCTGTCACCAACGGCGCTGGTGGGCTCTTGCCCCACCTTCTCACCCTTACCTCCCACTCAAGGGGAGGCGGTCATTCTCTTCTGCGCTTGCTGACCCTCACGAGCCACTTCTACATTAGGAAGCGGACTTGCCCCGTGTTGCCCGGACTTTCCTCTCGCCATCCCCTAACCCCTTAGGCAGGGGGATGTGCCAGCGGCAAGCCGGCGTTCTGCCATCCTCCGTGCCTGCAAAGGTAGATAAAAAAGCACAAAACGCAGCCTCTCGCTGTTAAATACACTGAAATAAGGAAGGAAGGGCGAACAACTTATTCAACCAAGGGCGTACTTTTGCACCGCAATAAGCACTTAAACTACTTAATCACTATGAAACAGACAACAAATGAAGGGATTGCAAGCAAAGCTTGCTTCAATAAACCCCGACGGGGTTTAAGAGGGATAACCGGGGGTTGTAACCCTCGGTTTTGGCTTTGGGCGTTGGCACTCCTTCTTGCGTTAGGGACTTCAGGCTGCCCTGCGGCTGAGCTTGTAGACCTTACCTACGCCGCCGAGAAGAGCGTCAACTCGGTGGTCTACATCCAGGTCACCATCAACGGCAAGACGCAGAAGGTGCAGACGCAAGACCCCTTCAGCGACTTCTTCGGCGACTTCTTCGGCTTCGGGGGAAGGGGCGGAGGAGGCTCTCGTGAGTACCGCACGCCCGACCAGCACGCTGCGGGCAGCGGTGTCATCATCAGCAAGGACGGCTACATCGTGACGAACAACCACGTCGTGGGGCAGGCGGACGAGATAACGGTGAAGCTCAACGACAACCGCGAGTTCAAGGGGCGCATCATCGGCTGCGACGAGACCACTGACCTTGCCTTGGTTAAGATAGACGCCTCCGACCTGCCCGCCATCACCATCGGCGACAGCGACGCCCTCAAGCTCGGGGAGTGGGTCTTGGCGGTGGGCAACCCCTTCAACCTCACCTCAACAGTGACAGCGGGCATCGTCAGCGCAAAGGCACGCTCCCTCGGGGCTAACGGCGTGGAGAGCTTCATTCAGACCGACGCTGCTATTAACAGCGGCAACTCGGGCGGGGCGTTGGTGAACGCGCAGGGCGAGCTGGTGGGCATCAACGCAATGCTTTACAGCCAGACAGGCTCATACACGGGCTACGGCTTCGCCATCCCGACCACGATAATGAACAAGGTGGTGAGCGACCTGAAGATATACGGCACGGTGCAGAGGGCGGTGCTCGGAGTGATGGGCACGGACGTAAGCTCCTACATCGACCAGCAGAAGGCCAAGGGCAACGACGTTGACCTCGGAGCGGTGAGCGGAGTGTGGGTGAGCGAGGTGACCGACGGCAGCGCAGCCAAGGAGGCTGGCTTGAAGGAGGGAGACATCATAACCTCCATCGACGGGCGCACCGTCGGCAAGATGGCGGAGCTTCAGGAGCAGCTGGCGCAGCACAAGCCCGGCGACAAGGTGGAGATAGGCTACATCAGGGACAAGAAGGAGCACAGCGTCTCCATCACCCTTCGCAACGCCCAGGGCAACACGAAGATACTGGAGGAGACAGACCTCGACGAGCTCGGCGTGAGCCTCAAGCCCCTCTCGGAGGAGGAGATGAGGCAGCTCGGCGTGCAGTACGGGCTGGAGGTGAACGCCATACGCAACGGCAAGATGAAGCAGGCGGGAGCCTCGAAGGGCACCGTGATACTTCAGGTGAACGACACGAGGATGACTACCGTCCAGGAGTGGGAGGATGCGGTGAAGGCCGCCAACCAGAGCACCGACCGCACGCTCTGGATTAAGGCTCTAACGCCGAGCGGCAGGAAGGTGTCGTACGTCATAGACCTCAGCGAGTGAGCTGAGCCTCCGCTTTAGGAACATTGGGCAAGCCCCAGGCTAAGCCCCTGCCTCACACCGAGGCGGGGGCTTCTTCGTTCAGAAAGACCGGCCCCACGGGGTACATCGTGCCGGGGTTGTACCTTTCTTCGCACTATGGCTTCACTGAAAACCTCCAAGTGCCTTCACTGAGAACACAAAAGTGCCTTCACCGAGAACACC
>JAJPYQ010000013.1:37321-53798 GCA_021204865.1 Prevotellaceae bacterium
GAAAACCTCCAAGTGCCTTCACTGAGAACACAAAAGTGCCTTCACCGAGAACACCCAAGTGCCTTCACTGAAGACACCAAAGTGCCTTCACTGAGAACACCAAAGTGCCTTCACCGAGAACACCTAAGTGCCTTCACTGAAGACACCAAAGTGCCTTCACCGAGAACACCAAAGTGCCTTCACTGAAGACACTACGAAGGATATAAGCTAACTTAAGCGATAAGTGTTATGGCACTGGAGTTCCTGGTCAGGCACAAGGAGAGCTATCTCAACGGCACGATGGGTGAGAAGGTATAGGCGACCTGCCGAAGCTTTTTTTGGGGGATAAGCCTCGGCTTTCTTTGTTGGTATGCATATTTCCCCTAACTTCGCGCCACCAAAAGGCATAATCAAGGTAATGAGACAGCTAAAGATCACCAAGAGCATCACTAACAGGGAGAGCGCCTCCCTCGACAAGTACCTGCAGGAGATAGGGCGTGAGGAGCTCGTCAGCGTGGAGGAGGAGGTGGAGCTCGCGCAGCGCATACGCAAGGGCGACGCGGCCGCCAAGGAGAAGCTCACGAGGGCGAACCTGCGCTTCGTGGTCTCCGTGGCTAAGCAGTACCAGAACCAGGGGCTTAGCCTGCCCGACCTCATCAACGAGGGCAACCTCGGGCTCATCAAGGCAGCCGAGAAGTTCGACGAGACACGTGGCTTCAAGTTCATCTCCTACGCCGTCTGGTGGATTAGGCAGAGCATCCTTCAAGCCCTTGCGGAGCAGAGCCGCATCGTCAGGCTTCCCCTCAACCAGGTAGGCTCGCTCAACAAGATAAGCAAGGCTTACAGCCAGTTCGAGCAGGAGAACGAGCGCCGCCCCAGCGTAGACGAGCTGGCGGAGAGGCTCGACATGCCCGCCGAGAAGATAAGCGACACCATCAAGGTGAGCGGCCGTCACGTCTCCGTCGACGCTCCCTTCGTGGAGGGAGAGGAGAACAGCCTCTTGGACGTGCTGGTGAACGAGGACTCCCCGATGGCGGACCGCTCGCTCGTCAACGAGAGCCTCTCACGTGAGATAGACAGAGCCATCAGCACCCTCAGCGCGAGGGAGAAGGAGATCCTGCAGATGTTCTTCGGCATAGGCAGGCAGGAGATGACGCTCGAGGAGATAGGCGACGAGTTCAACCTCACCCGTGAGCGTGTGCGCCAGATAAAGGAGAAGGCGATACGCCGCCTCAGGAACAACTCGAAGAGCAAGCTGCTCAAGTCCTACTTAGGTGCATGAGGCGGTGGCTCCTTGTCCTTGCCCTTACAGCCCTTGCCCTTGGAGCGAGAGCCATCGTGCCTCCTCAGGCAAGGGTCTACATATTCGGCTTCGCAGCCTCGTTTAAGGACTCCGTAGCCTACATCACAGAGATACAGACGATAGACTCGGCTTACGTGCTTAAGCACGGCTTCCTTGCCGACCGCTCGCTCTACTCCACGCAGCTGGAGCACTTCCTCGAGGTGGACATGGAGCTTAGCGACATGACGTGCGTGGTCTTCTTCTCCAAGAGCAAGAGCAAGATAGAGAAGCAGTTCCTCCGGGTGCGCAAGAAGTACACCACCGACCACGCCGTGGTGCTCTCGCCCCTGCCCCGTGAGACGTTCGCCTTCGAGCGGGAGGAGTGGATAGAGCCCGAGGTGACAGAGATGCCTGCCGAGGAGAGCGAGAGCCAAGAGCCTGAGGGGCAGCGTCCCCCTGGGGAGGCGAGGGCAGGGGAACGCCTCCGCTGATGGGCGGCATGAGCCCGGGGCGATGAGGAGTGTCCGTTACCGAATAGCACAGCACACGTTGCGTATCCGCTTCGATGATACGCAAGCCGACGAGGGGATGCTCCCCTCCTTCACACCTTTCCTTATCAGTGACACCGAGGGCGACGAGCAGCCCCTGACGACCGTCACCGTCAGCCAGACGTGCCCGTTCTCCCCACGAAGGGAGGAGGTCGGGCAGTTCGAAGGGGGAGACAACCACTACGGAGTGTACACCACCGAGGGAGGCTACCAGATAGAGGTGAGCGACCCCAGCCGAGAGCTCTGCGCAGTGCTTGAGAGCCGCGAGGGCTTCAGAGAGTGCCTTGTCAGCCTGAAGGCTCAGGGCGAGGCGCTGCGGAGCTTCGGGCTGAACAACTGCGTGATGATGGCTTACGCCTTCGCCTCCTCGGCGAGGGGGACGCTGCTGATGCACTCAAGCGTCATCCGCCACCAGGGGAAGGGCTACCTGATGACCGCCCCCAGCGGCACTGGCAAGAGCACGCACACGTGGCTATGGTACAAGAACATCCCCGGCTGCGACCTTATCAACGACGACAACCCGATAGTGCGCATCCTCGAGGGCGTGCCCACCGTCTTCGGCTCCCCTTGGAGCGGCAAGACGAGGTGCTACCGCAACGTCTCCGCCCCCGTCGGGGCGCTCGTGCGCATCCGTCAGGCTAAGCGCAACGAGATACGCCGCCTCGGGGTGGCGGAGGCGATGGCTGTGCTGCTCCCCGCCGTGACGAGTATGAAGTGGGACGAGGGCATCTACCGAGCGACCTGCGACACCATCGCGCAGCTCATCGGGAGCACGCCAGTCTACGAGCTCAGCTGCCTGCCCGACGCTGACGCCGCCCGCCTCTGCTACAGCACGATAGCCAGATGAAGCGCTTCCTCAAGCAGTCCCTCCGCCTTCTGCTCACCCCCCTCAGGCTTGCCTCGCAGAGGCGCAACGGGGTGAGCGCCGAGGGCGAGCGCAAGCAGCTGCCCAACGAGGCTCTCCTTGGGCTGGTCAGGGAGATGCTGAGCGAGGGGCACACCGCCGTGCTGACGGTCAAGGGCTACAGTATGCGCCCCTTCCTTGAGCACCTCAGGGACAAGGTGCGCCTCGAGCAGCCCGTGAGCCTTAGCGTGGGAGACGCAGTGCTTGCCAAGGAGCAAGGGGGGCGCTACGTGCTCCACCGCATAGTCAGCATAGAGGGCGAGAGCCTTACCCTTATGGGCGACGGCAACGTACGGGGCACGGAGCGTTGCCTGAAGGCGGACGTGTGCGGAGTGGTGACCGAGTACATCCGCCCCAGGAGAACCATCAAGGCCTCCGACCCCAGCCTTCGCAGGCGCATACGGGCTTGGCGCAGGCTCTTGCCTATAAGACGATATCTGTTAACCCTATACAAAGCGACGGTATGAGAATAAAGGAAGGCTTCGAGCTGCGGCGTGTGTGCGGCGAGAACATCATCATTGCGACAGGCAGGCGGAACATAGACTTCAGCAAGGTAGTCACGCTCAACGAGAGCGCGGCGCTCCTCTTTGAGGCGGCCCAGGGGAGAGACTTCACCGAGCGCGACCTCCTGCCCGTGCTCACGGCGGAGTATGACGTTGGGGAGGAGCAGGCCCTCGGGGACATCCGCGAGATGCTCCACGAGTGGGCTGAGACCGGCCTGACGGAAGAGTGACCGCCCAGTTGACAAGGAGACGCTGCCGTTTGTAGCCTTAGGAAGTCGCGGAGGGTCACGGTGACTGGCCGCAACACGTTCGTCGGACGCGTTCCAAGAGGTCCGACGGACGCGTTCCAAGAGGTCCGACGGACCGATTCCAAAGCCTCCGACGGACCGATTCCAAAGCCTCCGACGGACCGATTCCAAGATGTCCGACGGACGAGTTCCAAGAGGTCCGACGGACGCGTTCCAAGATGTCCGACGGACGAGTTCCAAGACGTTAGGCGAACAAGTTGCGACGTGTTAAGTACTCACTCTCCCTTGAGTGTGGGCAGGTGCCAATGGAAGCGCACCGCGAGCAGGCGCGTCGCTATGACCGTGACGATGGCCACGGCTGCGTTGAGGCTGCCCGGCACCCCGAAGTGACGCATCGCGATGTACACTACGCCCCCGCAGGCGCACGCCACGGCGTATATCTCCTTGCGGAATATAAGAGGCGTCTCGCCCAGCAGCACGTCGCGGATTACGCCGCCAGCCGCACCCGTTACGCAGCCCATCGTTATGGCCATCCACCAGGTCTGCCCGAGGTTCAGGCTCTTCTCTATGCCAATGACGTTGAAGAGCGCGAGACCCAGCGTGTCGAAGATGAACCACGTGTTCTCCTGCCTCACCAGCTGGCGGCGGAAGAGCATCACCCAGAGGAGCGCGAAGGCGCAGCAAAGGAAGTAGACGGCGTTGGTAGTCCAGAAGGGCTGCACCCTCAGGAGGAGGTCTCTCAGCGTGCCTCCCCCGACGGCAGTGGCGAGCCCTACCGCGAAGGCGCCGAACAGGTCGTACTTCTTAGCCGACGCAAGCCTCACTCCCGACACGGCGAACGCTACAGTGCCGAGCATCTCCATCACCACGAAGGACGTAGGCATGTTAAGCACAAGCTCCAGCTCCCGCAGAAGGCTCGCGATGTAGTCCGTCAGGTTAACGAGCATCGGCTTATCGGTAGTTGACGGTGGAGTAGTTGACGAGGCGGTCGTATCGGTCGCCAAGCTTACGGTAGTAGACGAGGACGGTGTACTCGTTCTCCGCCTCCGAGAAGTCGCCCTCCGTCTGTTGCGTAAGGCCCGTCTTGCCGTCTGCCGAGAGCTGGCGGTACTGGTAGCTGTAGTAGCCCTGCTTGAGGTAAACGGAGGCTGTGTACTGGCTGTTAGCCTCGTCCCACTGCATTAGGCACAGAGGGTCCCAGTCGCCGTTAGTCCACAGACCGCACACGTACACCTCGCCTCCCGAGAGCCTCTCGGGCGAGAGCAGGGTGAAGGTCACCCAGGCGTACTCCGACGTCAGCTCCTCGTCGTCGTACTCGGCGTTACGCAGGATGAACGCCCCGTTCTGGTCTTGGTCGTAGGTGTATGTGCGTGGGGGCTGGTCGGGGAAGAGGGTGAAGTAGTAGAAGGGCTCACGCCAGCGCAGGTTGTCGACGTTAAGCTTGGGGCGGTGCATGTCTATCGTCTCGAACTTGTGGAACTCGTTTGAGGCGTTGAAGATGAGCTCCCTACGGTGTGTGAACTCGATGCCTTGGGGCTTGATGATGTTGGGCTTGAGGTCGACGACGGCGTTGTCCCCCCGTCGGTTCTGCCTGACTATGGTGTGCAGCTCCCTCTGCGGGTCGGTGACGGGGAGGGAGCCGTAGGAGACGGAGTACGTCAGCTGCTGGTGGGAGGCGTTGAAGTCAACGTCAGTGTTGGGCGAGACCTGTGCGCTTACGCTCATCGCCGCCTCCGCCACGCAGAACTCAGCCTTCAGGAGGGGCGTTGCCTCTCGGTCTCCGTAGTCGTCCTCGTCGAACACCTCTATGCGGTAGTTGCCCGAAAGCAGAAGCCTCGTGTCCTTGTCGGGCAGGGTGAGGCGGTAGTGAGTGTAGAGCTGCGTGGTGTTGAAGCTCGTGTCGTAGTCGTCGATAGGCTGCCCGTTGAGCCCGGCGAGGTAGTCGCTCTCGAAGAGGCTCTCCCCGTCGGGCGAGCCCCAGTCCCAAGGGCAGTGGCTTATGCGGTAGAGCAGACGGTGGTATTCGTGTCCCATAAGGTCGAAGGAGAGCTCCAACTGCTGTCGGCTGCCCATCCTCAATACAGGCGGTAGCAAGGGGTCACCGTCGGTGATTAGCTGAAGGGAGCGCACGCGCTCCGTGTCGTACACGTAGTTGCGCTGCGCCCTCAGGGGAAGGCAGCACAGGCACAGTAATATATATGGTATGGTCTTCATAATAGTCTTATCACTCTCACTCCGAGCATCGTCGGGTGCTTGCTCAGGTACTCGTAGAGGGTCATGGGTTCAAGCACCACCTTCTTGTGCAGCTGGCTTGCGTTCAGGAGGTGCAACCTGCCGTCGCTGCCCCACTGGGCGAAGCCGACGTGGCCGATGTCCAGCCCTGGCTTGCTGGTCACTATTGCGAGGATGTCCCCGTCTTGGATAGAGGCGAGGTCGCCCTCACGCTTGCCATTCAATAGCGCCTTAGGTATATAGCTCACGGTCTCTCCGCTGCATTCCTGCTCGTACCTGCGTATGAGCCTTTGCGCCTCTGCGTCGCCCTTCAGCATTGGGTAGGCGGAGGGGTGGCTCGACATATAGCTTAGGGAGAGCGTCTGCCTTGCGGTGAAGAGGCTTGCAGGCTCGCTTAGCTCACGCACTATGCCAAGCCCTTCGTTGCTTCTGATCCACTGGGAGAAGTAGTGGTTGCGAGAGGCGTAGCCATCCAATCGTCCCCCTCGGTAGCGTATCCTCGTCAGGTTGAGGCAGAAGTCCTTGTACGTTAGGCTGCCTTGCCTTGTGGTCAGCGTAAGGGCGACGACATTCTCCACGAACGTCGTGCAGTCCATCTCCCTCAGGTTCACCACAAGCCTCTCCTCGGGGTTGACCTCGAGCGTAGCCGCCACGTAAGGCGTTCCCTCCAGCTGATGTGCGTAGAAGAGCGTTAGGCTCGTGCCAGAGGCTCGGGCTGCCCCTTTCTTAAGCAGCTGCTCCACCAGCAGGCTGTCCTGCCCGAAGCATAGGGCAGACGCAAGGCAGAGCAAAAGTGTGATGACGTGCGCCTTCATAGCTTACCTGAACACACTTAAGTCGCCAAGAGCTTGCGTTTGCTCTATCCACTTCATCTCTCCCACCACCTTGGTCTGCCTGCGGAGCATGTAGGGCGAGGGTTGAGCGCAGTCTCGCTTGAGAGGGTTTGGCAACGATATGGCTATCAGCGCCGCCTGCAAGCGTGTCAGCTCACTTGCCTCGCAGCCGAACTTGCATTGAGCACACGCCTCCGCACCATACACACCGTCCCCCATCTCTATACTGTTAAGGTATACCTCCATTATCCGCCTCTTGCCCCACACGAGCTCTATAAGCACCGTGAAGTAAGCCTCGAAGCCTTTTCTCACCCACGACCGACCAGGCCAGAGGAACACGTTCTTGGCGGTCTGCTGCGAGATTGTGCTTGCCCCCCGCTGTCGCTTGCCCTCCTTGCCTTCCTCGTATGCGCGGCTTATCTGCTTGAAGTCGAAGCCGCTGTGCTGCAGGAACCGAGCGTCCTCCGTGCACATAACCGCCTCGGGCAGGTAAGGGGAGATGTCTTCGAGGGCTACCCAATGATGGCGCAGGCGCACCTGCTCGCCCCGAAGCACCTGTTGTCCGCACCTTAGCAGCATCAGCGGCGTCACCTTGACGGGCAGGCGCTTGTACGCCACGACGGCAAGCACGGATGTGCTTAAGAAAAGTATCACTATCCACTGAAGGGTGCGCAGCAGCTTCTTTACCAAGAACATAACCGTGCGAAGTTACGCTTTTTCCCCTTTCAAGTCGCAGCCTTTCAGCCTTTATATTTAACTTTGCGCTGGATATACAATCAGTAAGCTATGGCAAAGGAACTGGAATTCCTCACGAAGAGGAGCGAGGACTACTCGAAATGGTACAACGAACTGGTGGTGAAGGCTGACCTTGCGGAGCAGTCGGACGTGCGGGGCTGCATGGTGATTAAGCCTTACGGATACGCCATCTGGGAGAAAATGCAGGGCATCCTTGACGCTAAGTTCAAGCTGACCGGCGTTCAGAACGCCTACTTCCCTCTGCTCATCCCGAAGAGCTTCCTCAGCCGTGAGGCAGAGCACGTGGAAGGCTTCGCCAAGGAGTGCGCTGTGGTTACGCACTACCGCCTTAAAACCAACGAGACGCACGACGGCGTGGTGGTTGACCCTGAGGCTAAGCTTGAGGAAGAACTGGTGATACGCCCCACGAGTGAGACGATAATATGGAATACCTTCAAGAACTGGATACAGTCCTACCGCGACCTTCCTTTGCTCATCAACCAATGGTGCAACGTGATGCGCTGGGAGATGCGCACCCGCCTCTTCCTTCGCACCTCGGAGTTCCTTTGGCAAGAGGGGCACACCGCTCACTCAACACGCGAGGAGGCGGAGGAAAGAGCCAAGATGATGCTCCAAGTGTACGCAGACTTCGCCGAGCAGTATATGGCGCTTCCCGTGATAAGGGGAGTGAAGAGCGAATCTGAACGCTTTGCGGGTGCGCTCGACACCTACACCATCGAGGCGATGATGCAGGACGGGAAGGCACTGCAAGCGGGGACAAGCCACTTCCTCGGGCAGAACTTCGGCAAGGCCTTCGACGTTCAGTTCCTCAACCGCGAGAACAAGGCAGAATACGCTTGGGCAACCAGTTGGGGAGTGAGCACCCGGCTTATGGGGGCGTTGGTCATGGCTCACTCAGACGACAACGGTCTCGTCCTGCCTCCTGCGCTCGCTCCGTTGCAGGTGGTAATCATCCCCGTGGGGAAGCCTGCCAATATGCCCACGCTCGACAGCAAGGCTGCTGAGATAACCGCAGGGCTTAAGGCACTCGGCTTGAGCGTGAAGTACGACAATGCGGACAACAAGCGGGCTGGCTTTAAGTTCGCCGACTACGAGCTGCGGGGCGTGCCCGTGCGCCTTGTCTTGGGTATGCGTGACCTTGAGAGGGGAGAGGTCGAGGTGATGAGAAGAGACACGCTGGAGAAGCAGAGCGTGCCGCTTGGTGGCATTGAGGCTTACGTGAAAGGTCTCCTCGACGACATCCAGCAGAACATCTACCGCAAGGCGAAGGAGGCGAGAGACGCTCGTGTCTACGAGTGTTCCTCGTATGCGGAGTTCAAGGAGCGGATAAAGGACGGTGGCTTCTTCCTTTGCCCTTGGGACGGCACTGCGGAGACCGAGGCTCGCATCAAAGAGGAGACGCAGGCCACCATACGCTGCGTACCCTTCGGGGTGGAGCAGACGCCCGGGGTTGACATGGTAAGTGGACGGCCCTCGGTGGCAAGAGTGCTTATAGCCCGCAGCTACTAACCGGGAGGCAGCCCTCTATGCGAAGCCCATGGCTTTGGGTGCCAACTCTATTCGCGGCGGGGGAAGTACCCGTCACGCTCATCGCCTTCGTCTCCTTGCTGATGTTCCTGCAAGTCGGAGGCTCGCCTGCCCTTGCGACGCTTTGCTGTGGCTGCCTCTTCCTTCCGTCGGCTTTGGTTGTGATGCTTAGGGGGAAGGTTATCAACCTCTCCCGCTACCGCCGCCAGATACAGCTCGCAGAGCTTGCCATGGTTGTTGCTCTGATGCTGCTCGCCCTTGCTTTCACGTGGAGTAGCTTCAACGCTCTGTGGCTCTTCGCCTTGCTCCTTCTTTTGTCTCTGCTTAGCGCTTGGCACGGGCTCGCCTCAAGGCAGTTCTACGCCTGCACTCTGCGCCAGCAGGAGCGTCGCCTGTGGAGGCGTGTGGCTATGTTCTTCTCGCAGGCGGCAGTGATATTCACCTACGGCTTGGTGCTTATGTTCGTGGGGGCGTTGCAGGTGGTCTATAGGAGCATACGCCTTGCCTGGGGGCAGGGCTGCTACATAGCGGCGGGCGTGCTGCTGCTCTTTGCCCTGTGGCATCTTGTCGCTTTGCCCAGAGAGGCGACCGAATATGCCCCGGGCAGGCAGCAGTCTGTTCGTTGGACACGCCCCTTCCTCTCCCTTTTCGTGCTTATGCTGCCCCAAAGCCTTATGTTCTTCTCCCGTGTCCTCTTCCTCTTCGCTCCCTCCTCCCGAGGCGGGCTGGGCTGCACGTTGCAGGACGTTGCCTTCGCTCAGGGGGCGGTGGGTGTTATAGGCTTCTCGCTGGGGCTGGCGTTGGGGCGTGGTCTTTATGAGGACAAGAGGTTCTGGGCGATGGCGGTAGCCCTTGGCTTAAGCCCTTGTGTGTACGTCGTGATGGTTGCTGTGCCGCCTCAGTCCCTGCTTGCGCTCTCCTTGGGCACGTTCACCGCACAGCTGCTCTTCGGCTTCGGCTTGCCCAGTTGCAGCCCTTTCCTGCGTCAACTTGGTGGAGGCCGAAGGCTCGACCTCTCGCTCGTCTCTGCCGCCATGTTCCTGCCCTGTGTCGTCAGCGGTTGGCTTGTGGAGGCGCTGGGCTTCGGGGCGTTCTTCGCCGTTGACGCTTCGCTGGCTCTCGTGTCTTGGCTGACGCTTTGGTTGACTGGGGCGAGGAGGGAGTGCCATGAGCGGTAGAGCCACCGCCAAGCCTCTCTCGTGGGTGCCTTCGCTTTACCTTGCGGAAGCCCTGCCTTTCTCCGCCGTGATGCTCATCTCCGTCATTATGTTCAAGGACTTCGGCCTCGGGGACGCACAGATAACGCTCTACACTGGCTGGATGGGCTTGCCTTGGGTGGTGAAGCCCTTGTGGTGCACCGTCGTGGACAACCTCCGCACGAAGCGATGGTGGATAGTCGGCACGGAGCTCACGCTCGGTGTCTCGCTCGCTCTTGTGGCTTTTTCCTTGCCCACACGCTTCTGGCTGCAAGGCACGCTCGCCCTCTTCTTTCTCATAGCCTTCGCCAGCGCCACGCACGACATCTCGGCTGACGGCTTCTACATCATCGGCCTTGGTGCGAGGGAGCAGGAGCTCTTCGTGGGGGTGAGGAACACGTTCTACCGCGTGGGGATGGTCGTGGGTCAGGGTGGCTTGGTGATGCTGGAGGGCTTCCTTGTGAGGTGCGGAGGCTTGGGCGGCGCGGCTGCGTGGGCGGCAGTGTTCGTCGCGCTTGCGTTGCTGATGCTCCTGCTTGCCCTTTACCACGGGCGGTCGCTGCCGAGGGTGGAGACTGCGAGGCTGACGCGGTTCCGCCTCGGGGAGCAGGCGAGGGAGCTTCTGAGCACCTTGACCCTTCTCCTGCGCAAGCCTAACATCGTCACCGCCGCCCTCTTCATCCTCTTGTTCCGTCTGCCCGAGGGGCTGCTTGTGAAGGTGGTGCCGCTCTTCCTTACTCGCTCGGCAGGGGAGGGAGGGCTTGCCCTCTCGAACGTTGACTTCGGGCTGATATACGGCACTTTGAGCGTCATAGGCCTGCTGCTCGGGGGGATACTTGGGGGCTGGCTTGTGTCGAGATATGGGCTGCGCCGCTGCCTTTGGCCGCTTGTCTTGTGCCTGACTGTGCCCGACCTTGTCTACGTGTTCCTGAGCCTCTTCCCGACGCACAGCCTGTGGACAGTTGGCGCGTGCGTCTGCCTCGAGCAGACTGGCTACGGCCTGGGCTTCGCAGCCTACACGCTCTTCCTTGTGGCCTTCTCGCGGGGCGAGCGCAGCACAGCCGTCTTCTCTATATGCACCGCTGGGCAGTACCTTGGCGGTGTGCTTCTGCCCAGTATGCTCTCGGGGCTTATGTCCGAGGGTCTTGGCTACAGGCTTTTCTTCGTCGTTGTGGCTCTCTGCTGCCTGATAACCTTCGCCGTGACGGCCCTCGTCAGGCTGCCCGAAGAGTAGTCGCCGAGCGCGCCGCCTCTGCTTCATACCCCTCGCGACTCTTTCGCCGAACATCTTAGAACTCGTCCGTCGGACCTCTTGGAACTGGTCCGTCGGACCTCTTGGAACTCGTCCGTCGGACCTCTTGGAACACGTCCGTCGGACCTCTTGGAACACGTCCGTCGGACCTCTTGGAACACGTCCGTCGGACTCGTCGCGGCAGTTTCCCTATGCCTCAAGGAACGCCTTAATCTCTTTGACGAAGACGCTTGCGTACTTCTTCCGCTTGTACTCGCCGATGCCGCTTATCTCGCCGAACTCTTCCTCGGACTGCGGCTTCAGCTGGGCGAGGGAGTGAAGCACAGCGTCGCTCGTCACCACGAAGGGCGGGAAGCCCTGCTCGTCGGCAAGCTTGCGGCGCAGCAGGCGCAGCCGCTCGAAGAGGCGTGCGTCCTCCTTGGGGGCTGCGTCGGGTAGGGTAGGGGTCATCACCTTAGGAGCCTCAGCCTTCTTCCTTGTTCCCCTTGTGGGCTCCTCCCTCGCCTCGGCAAGCTGCGCCCTCTGCCTGCCGAAGAGCACTTCCCTGCCCTGCGGCGTGATGCGAAGGTGGTTGGCGTCGTCGTAGGCTATCTCGAGGTAGCCGAGCTGCAGCATCTGGAGGAGGAAGTCGTTCCAGTGCCTGAGGGGGACGTTCCTGCCTACGGCGAAGGTGGGCAGACTGTCGTAATGCTTCGCCCTCACCTCGGGCGAGTAGATGCCTGAGAGGATGTCCGCGACCGTGCGCATGGTCGCTCGCTCTTTGGTTCGAGCCACTGCGCTCAGAGCCTTCTGCACCAGCTCGGTGCCGTCGAAGCGGCGGGGCGGATGGTTGCAGATGTCGCAGTTATGGCAGTCGTGCGTGCGCTCCTCGCCGAAGTAGTTGAGCAGGATGCGGCGGCGGCAGACGCTTGCCTCGGCGTACTCCACGACGCGGCTGAGGCGCTCCGAGTTGATGTCCTTCTGCCCGCTCTCGTCCACGAAGTGCCTGAGCTGCACGATGTCCTGAAGGTTGTAGAAGAGGATGGTGGAGGAGGGCAGCCCGTCGCGCCCCGCCCTGCCAATCTCCTGGTAGTAGCACTCGATGCTCTTGGGCAGGTTGTAGTGTATGACGAAGCGCACGTTGCTCTTGTTGATGCCCATCCCGAAGGCTACGGTGGCGCAGATGACCTGCAGGCGGTCGTTGACGAAGTCCCTCTGCGTCTTGTTCCTCTGCTCGGCGCTTAGGCCGGCGTGGTAGGGGGCGGCTGTTATGCCGTGCTGGGTGAGCATTCGTGCCACCGTCTCCGTGTTCGTGCGGCTGAGGCAGTAGACGATGCCTGAGTCGCCTTGGTGAGAGCTGACGAAGCTGAGGATGGCTCGCTGCTTCGCCTTGCTGTCGTAGCCCCGGCGCACGTCGAGCGAGAGGTTGGGGCGGTCGAAGGAGGAGACGAAGACCTTAGCGTCCTTAAGGCGCAGCTGCTCCTGTATGTCGAGGCGTGTCACCTTGTCGGCGGTGGCTGTGAGGGCGACGACGGGGATGCTGGGGTACGCCTGCTTCAGGATGCCCAGCTGAGCGTATTCGGGGCGGAAGTCGTGCCCCCACTGCGAGATGCAGTGCGCCTCGTCGATGGCGAACAGAGAGACCGTGGTGTCCCGCATAAGGTCGGGCAGCTCGAGGAGCAGCCTCTCGGGCGAGACGTAGAGCAGCTTAAGCCTTCCGCTCAGGCAGTTGCGCCTCAGGTAAGTCATCTCCTCCTCGCTCGTAAGGCTGTGCATAGCCGCCGCGCACACACCGTTGGAGCGCAGCTGAGCCACCTGGTCGTTCATAAGCGAGATGAGAGGCGACACCACCACGGTCAGCCCCTCGAGCACGAGGGCAGGCAGCTGGTAGCAGAGGCTCTTCCCCCCGCCCGTCGGCATAAGCACGAGCGCGTCGCCCCCCGAGAGCAAGTGACTTATCACTTCTTCTTGCAAAGGGAGGAAACTGTCGTAACCGAACACACGCTTAAGGAGAACCCTCATCAGCTCATCTTGCGTTAACGATTGCAAAGATATTGGTTTTAGGTGAAAAAAATATCCTTAAAGTTTTTTTTTGTTTGTTTGAATTGCGTACCTTTGGCGATGTATTACTAACAACATATTTAGTCTCACACAGTTATATGGCAAAGTATAATTTCACTGCCGAAAGGAAAATCAAGAATGCCGCGTACAGGAATCACATTCACGCTGACTTGGCAGACCAGCTCTACGAAAAGATTCTTCATAAGATGGTGGTTGAGAAAAAGTACCGCGACCCCACTTATAACGCGCAAATTCTGGCGAAGGAGCTGGAGACTAACGCACGTTGCATCAGCGCTGTGGTCAATCTTCGCTTCAACATGAACTACTCTTGCCTGGTCAACGAGTACAGGGTTAGGGAGGCGCAGTATCTCCTTGTGGACAAGCGTTACGCCGACAAGACCATTGAGAAGATTTCCGCAATGGTAGGCTTCAACAACCGCCAGTCGTTCTACGCCGCTTTCTACAGGTTCTTGGGCACCACTCCTAACGAGTACCGCATTCAGAACACTAAGGAACAGACAAGGAAGAAGAGGACTCCAAAGAAAGCCGCACAGGCGGAGACAAAGTAAGTGAGCTTCCCCTACCGAGACGAAAGATTTGCCGACATCCAAATGCTACGCTACCGGGTGTCGGCTTTCTCTTCTCTGCCCCCCGCTCAAAGGCGCTACCTTTATTACTTAAGCCAAGCCGCGCTCACGGGGCGCGACATACTGTGGGACCAGAACTGCCGCTACAACCTGCGCATTCGCCGCCTGCTCGAAAGGATATACACTGACTACGAGGGCGACCGCACGTGCCACGATTTCCAGCAATTTACCGTCTACCTGAAGCGGGTTTGGTTCTCTAACGGGATACACCATCACTACGGTTGCGAGAAGTTCTTGCCGGGCTTCTCAGAAGAGTTCCTGCGCCAAGCCATCGAGCAGACAGGGCAGCCGATTGACGAGGAACTGCTAAGAGTCATCTTCGACCCCACGGTTTTGCCCAAACGTGTCAACCAGGCGCAAGGCGACGACCTGCTTCAGACCTCGGCTTGCAACTACTACGCCCCCGAGGTGACGCAGGAGATGGCGGAGAGCTTCTATTCGAGGCAGAAGACAGATGACCCCCGACCTCCGATGTATGGTTTGAACAGTCGCCTCGAGGTGGTCGGCGGCAGACTTGAGGAGCGTGTGTGGAGGAGCGGAGGAATGTATGGCGAGACAATCGACAGAATTATCCATTGGCTACGGCTTGCTGAGGCTGAGGCGGAGAACGAGGCGCAAAGGGAAGTGATAAGCACCCTCGTGGACTTCTACCGGACGGGCGACCTCAAGACCTTCGACCGCTACACCATACAGTGGCTGCAATGCACGGAGGGAGACATCGACTTCGTCAACGGCTTCACAGAGGTGTATGGCGACCCCCTCGGGCTTAAGGCATCGTGGGAAGGCTACGTCAACATAAAGGATAAGGAAGCCACACGCCGCACGGAGACGCTCAGCAGGAACGCCCAATGGTTTGAGGACAACTCGCCCATCGACCAGCGGTTCAAGAAGCGCGAGTGCCACGGAGTGACCGCCAAGGTTGTGGAGGCTGCTATGCTTGGCGGCGACCTCTATCCCAGCAGCGCCATTGGCATCAACCTTCCTAACAGCAACTGGGTGCGCCAGCAGTACGGCAGCAAGAGCGTGACGATAGGAAATCTTACCCACGCTTACAGCGAGGCAGCCAAGGGAAGCGGCATGAGGGAGGAGTTCGTCATAGATAAACCCACTCTCGACTTGCTAAACCAGTACGACGACCTTTGCGACGACCTGCACACCGACCTGCACGAGTGTCTCGGTCACGGCTCAGGGCAACTGCTCAAGGGAGTTGACCCCGACTGCCTAAAAGCTTACGGCAACACGATAGAGGAGACACGGGCAGACCTCTTCGCACTCTACTACATCGCCGACCCCAAGCTTGTTGAGCTTGGCTTGCTCCCCGACCCAGAGGCGTACAAGAGCCAGTACTACAGCTATATGCTTAACGGCCTGCTCACACAGCTCGTGCGAATCGACGAGGGTAAGCAGATAGAGGAGGCTCACATGCGCAACCGTGCCCTGATTGCCCGCTGGTGTCTCAGCCGTGCGGAGGGGGCGATGAGGTTGGTCACGCTTCGTGGGAAAACCTACTTGAAGATAGACGATTACCCACGCTTGCGCCAGCTTGTGGCGGAGCTGCTCGCCGAGGTGCAGCGCATCAAGAGCGAGGGAGACTACGGTGCCGCCAGGCGTTTAGTGGAGACGTACGGTGTCAGCATTGACCCGACGCTGCACAAGGAGGTGCTGGAGCGTTACCGCCGCCTTGACCTCGCCCCGTACAAAGGCTTCATCAACCCCGTGATAAAGCCAGTCTTCAGTGCAGATGGCAAGTTGGTGGACGCCACGATTGAATACGGTGAGCCGTACGACCACCAGATGCTGCGCTATGGACGGGAATACTCTTCACGCGACTCTCATTGAGATAAAGAAGGAGTTCCGCGCCAATATGAACGGTGTGGCGAGCGCTTATATGCGGCGCTGCGGACTGGTTTACCACGTCATCTTCGGCATCGAGCTGCCACGCCTCAAAGAGATAGCGGTGGACTTCCCCTCCGACTCACGTCTTGCGGAGGCTCTTTGGCAGGAGGATGTCAGAGAGAGCAAGATACTCGCCTCCCTGCTTATGCCCGTGGAAGGCTTCACCCCGCAGCGTGCTGACGAGTGGGCCGCACAGATACCTAACGCTGAGATAGCGCAGATGACGGTGATGAACCTCTTCGCCCGACTGCCTTACGCCAAGGAGAAAGCCTTCCGGTGGATGCCCCAAAAGGATGCCCCCCTCATCTCGCTCTGCGGCTTCCTGCTCATCGCACGCCTCAGGATGCAAGGGCAACGCTTCACGCCCGAGGAGACAAACGAAGCCGTAAGCCTGATTAAAGCAATTCCCCCCACAGCCGATGCCCATCTCAGCAAGGCAGCACGCAACGCCCTGCTGCGCCTTACGGAGTAAACCCCATAAGTAGTTTCACTGCATCATTGATCGGAAACCCCGACTTAATAGTCGCGGCTATGCCTCTTCCTACCCCTTCGGGGTGGTATAGGAAGCAAGCTTGTTTGCTCTCACTTGCACGAGCGTGGCCTGCGGCGAGGCTCGCTTCGCGAGCAATTCGTT
>JAJPYQ010000076.1:0-12619 GCA_021204865.1 Prevotellaceae bacterium
TCGTCGGCAGCGTCAGTTGTGTATAAGAGTCAGCTGCATAGCCCACGCCATCAACGAGGGATGGCTCGAGGGCATAACGTACGGCCCCGTGGCGATGCTCGGCTGGAGCGCGGTTGAGAGCGAGATAACGCCCGAGGGCAAGGTGGAGGGCACCTGCGTAGGCACGGGCATGGGCTTCGACCCCGCCTTCTACTACTACCGCCCCGTAAGCTCCGCCGCCGCCCACGGCTACGGCCCCACCATCTGGGCGGCAGCAGAGATGCTTCGCCTGCTCTCCCTCTGGCACCCCCGCACCAACGACTCGGGGCTTCACTTCTACCAGCAGCCCCAGACCAACCCCGCCCCCCTCTTCTACCTCACCGAAGACGGCAAGGGCGAGGCGGTGAACTACTGACGATAACACAACAAACTGATACACTATGGAAACGAAGAAGAAAGCAACGAAGAAGGACAAAGGCAGGCACGGCAGGGAGAGAACGCCCGAAGAGATGGCAGCATTGAGGGCAAGGCTGCCCGAGAAGCTGAACAAGCTGGGAGAATGGTTCTTCTCTGAGGAAGCCAAGAAGGAGTATTACGTTGTCAAGGACTGGAAAGCCGTAATGAGATGAGGCTCTATCTTGACACGAATATGCTTATTGCCATTGTCACAGGCAAGAGAGACCGTATAGATGACGACACGTCTGAGATACTATTCGATTACTCTAACCTGCTCTACACCTCTGCGGCTTGCGTCCACGAGCTTATCTATCTGCTTCAGGCGGGCAAGGTGGAAAGAGGCAAGGACTGGAGGAAAGGTGAGACAGTGCTTGAGCGCATCGCTGGGTTCGAGATAGAGGTAGTCCCTATAGACGCTAAACACTTGGCTGAGGAGGAGCGGCTCCCCTTGCTGGAGCGGCACAAAGACCCTATCGACCGCCTTATTGTCGCCCACGCCATAGCCGACAAAGCCATGCTCGTAAGCTCTGACGGGGAGTTCCCGAGGTACGTTAAGTACGGTCTTCTCTTGCACAGGAATTGGATATAGTTATGAGACGGACAGCATTACTTATCGCCCTTATGGGGAGCCTTATCTCCCTTAAGGCGCAGACATACGCACAGCTTAAGCTCTGGGACAGCCACGAGCGCCACCCACACATCAACGAGATAGAGTTCGACGAGACCCGTCTCGCCGAGGCGGACTCCCTCTTCGCCTCCCTCTCCACCTACGACGCCCTGTACGGGCACGGGGCTATGATGGAGAACGAGTTCTACGCCATACGTGTCTATATGGACGCAAGGCAGAGCGTCGACCTCTACGGCAAGCGGGGCTACGACCCCGAGCTCTTCCTTACCGACTTCTACACCACGCCCGAGCTTGCCGCCCAGGGCTACGGCGAGGACATCCTCTTCGTGGGGGCGAGCATAGGGGCAGGCTCGTTCCGGGGCTACGAGGACGGCAAGCCCTCCCTCCTGAAGCCCGTGGAGGCTCGAGGGCAGAGGGTGCTCTACAACCTTCAGGACAGCAGCGCCTTCGAGGTGTGGGACAAGGCTTGGCTCTACCAGGGGCGCAGGCTCAACGTCAGGGAGGTGTACACGATGCGCCTCGGCAGGAGGGACACTCAGGTGGACGTTTGGATAGAGGACTGCGAGGGAGAGGGGGAGGGCATCGACGGGCTCACCTTCGTGACAGGGGCGCAGAAGCTGGAGAAGGACAACCGGGGGCTGATGCTCCCCGAGAGCGGCATAGTGGCCTCGTGGGGGACGAACGTGCCGGAGAAGGAAGCCCGCCCCGACGACGAGCAGACGCTTGGCATCATGGTGGCGGTGCCTCGGGAGTACCTGCAAGAGGTCTACGAGGACGAGCTTAACTACCTCTGCGTCCTCCACCCCGCGGGCGGTCACATACGCTACTACATCCTTGCCGCCGCCGACATCCAGCAGGAGGGCGGCTTCCACTCCGCTGAGGAGTGGCTCGGGGCGGCCAAGGGCATCAAGGACAGCCTCAAGCCTTAGGCAGCGTCACGCCCCTTATACAGTCGCCGTAACGCCTATATAACACCCTTCGGACAACCCCTTGCGAGGGGTCCAACCGAACCCCTTGCGAGGGGTTGCCTTGAACCCCTTGCGAGGGGTTCCTTCACGCCTCTTATACAGGGACCACGAAGGGTACTATACAGGGACCACGAAGGGTACAATGTAGGGACCGCAAGCCCTACTTGCCACCCGTGTAATCCCTCTCCCCGAAGATCTTCGAGCCGATGCGTACCATCGTGGTGCCGTGCCTTAGGGCAATGGGGTAGTCGTCGCTCATACCCCACGAGCATTCCCTGAAGCAGTCGCTGTCGGCGAAATATCGCTGGCGCGCCTGGAGGAAGAAGCTGTGCGCCGCGTCGAACTCGGAGGCTATCTGCCGCTCGTCCTCGGTGAGCGACGCCATACACATCACGCCACTTATCCTCACTCCCTCGAGCCTGCGCCACAGTCCTGAGCTGAGATACTCCTCGCACTCCTCGGGCTGGAAGCCGTACTTGGTAGCCTCACGCGCCACCTTGAGCTCCAGCAGGCAGGGTATCCGCCTGCCGTGCCTCAACGCCTGCCGGCTTATCTCCTCGAGAAGGCGGGGCGTGTCCACGGCGTGGATGAGAGAGACGTAGGGGGCGATAAGCTTCACCTTGTTGGTCTGGAGGTGGCCTATGAAGTGCCACTCTATGTCCTCGGGGAGCTGCCCTCGCTTAGCCTGAAGCTCCTGCGCGTGGCTCTCGCCGAAGAGCCTCTGCCCAGCCTCGTAAGCCTCCCGGATGGCGCTCGAGGGGTGGTACTTGGAGACGGCTACGAGCCTCACGCCCTCGGGCAGCTCAGTGCGTATCTCGCTCAGTGCCTCGGTGATCATTCCTTTGCCTTATAGTGGAAGACATCCATGATCTGCGTCTCAGCCAAGCCGACGATAAGGTAGTCCGCCATGCTGCCCGCCATGTAAGCGTCGAGGTTCTTAACGGCGACCCGTAGGTCTTGCGCCTTCACGAGCATCGTCTGGTTGGTGCGCTTCTCCTGCCCGCTCTTCTCGTCGAGGCTGAGGAAGGCTACCTTAGCCTTGAACCAGCGGTCGTCATTGCCGTCTTGGCTCTCGATAAGGTCGCTGAGGCGAGCCTTCCTGATGTCGCTTATCTCATACTCACCGCCGCTCACGAAGGGTTCTATCTCCTCCGTGAACCTCGCCTCAGCCTCGGTGAAGCTGAGGGCTTCCACTACGTACGGCTCTGTCACACGCTTGACGAGCCCGTTCTCCAAGGTCTTCTCGTAGCGGACCTTGCACTCAAAGTACTGTGTCATATCTCTCTATGTGTTAGCGAATAGTCTTGCTGTGAGGTCTGCCCGCCCAAGCCTGCGAAGCTCGGCTGTTATGCGCTGCCTCTCCTCGGGCTTGTACCAGAAGAAGAACATCCTCTGCCGCTGCTTCTCCAAGTCGGTGCGGGCGGAGTAGACGGGCTCGAGCGTGTAGGGGTGAAGCCCAGTGTAGAAGGTCTCTGTGGCCAAGGTCATAGGCGTGGGCGTGAAGTCCTGCACCTGCTCAAGGCGGAAGCCATCCCGCTTGGTGAGCACAGCCAGCTCCGCCATGTCCGCCTCGGTGCAACCGGGGTGGGAGCTGATGAAGTAGGGGATGATCTGCTGCCTCGCTAAGCCCGCCTTGCGGCACACACGCTCGAACGTCTCCTTGAACCTGAGGAAGAGGTCGTAGCCGGGCTTCCTCATCAGCCTCAGCACATGGGGCGAGGTGTGCTCGGGCGCTACCTTAAGCCTGCCGCCCACGTGGCGAGTTATCAGCTCCTTGGTGTAGGCAGAGTCGTCGAGCAGAAGGTCGTAGCGCACGCCGCTGCCCACGAGGCTCTTCTTCACCCCAGGCACTGCGTCCACGGCACGGTACACGTCAAGCAAGGGGCGGTGGTCTGCGTTAAGGTTGGGGCAGACCTTAGGGTAAATGCACGAGGGGCGCTTGCACGAGGCGCACTGCCCCTTGTCCCTGCCGCCCATCATGTACATATTGGCAGACGGTCCGCCAAGGTCACTGATGTAGCCCTTGAAGTCGGGCATAAGGGTTATCTGCCTTACCTCACGGAGGATGCTCTCCCTCGAGCGGCTGGCGATGAACTTGCCTTGGTGAGCCGAGATGGTGCAGAAGGCACAGCCGCCGAAGCAGCCTCGGTGCAGGGTGACGGAGTGGCGTATCATCTCGTAGGCTGGTATGCGCTTGCCCTTGTACTTGGGGTGCGGCATGCGGGTGTAGGGGTAGCCGAACGAGCGGTCTATCTCCTCCGTGGTCATAGGCGGGAAGGGAGGGTTGACAATGACATAGCTCTCGCCCGTCCGCTGTATGATGCGCCTCGCCCTAAGGCTGTTGCTCTCCTCCTCTATGAGGCGGAAGTTCTCCGCCTGCTTCCTCTTGTCCTTTAGGCACTCCTCGAAGCTGTGCAAGAGCACGTCGTCCTCCCGCTTACTATAGGTCTTGCTCAAGACTACCGTCTGCTGTAGAGGCTCGGGCAGGGAGAGAGCCTTGAGGAAAGCCCGCTTCCCTATGCAAGCCTGACCCTGCTCGTCGTAACTGAGGCTCTCGTCGCACTCGTCTATGAGCCTGAGCAAGCGCCTCGCAAGCTCCGCTGTGGGTCTCTCGCCCATACCATATATAATAGTGTCCGCCCCCGAGGGCACAAGCACGCTGGGCAAGAGGCGGTCTTGCCAGTAGTCGTAGTGGGCGAGCCGCCTTAGCGATGCCTCTATCCCGCCCAGCACGACAGGCACGTCGGGGTAGAGACGGCTGAGTATCTTGGTGTAGACAATAGTGGGGTACTCGGGGCGTTTGTCGTGCCTCCCGTCAGGGGAGTAGGCGTCCTCGCCGCGAAGGCGACGGGCTGCGGTGTACTTGTTAACCATAGAGTCCATACAGCCCGGGGCAATGCCGAACCACAGCCGTGGTCTGCCCAAACGCCTGAAGTCTCGCAGGTCACCGTGCCAGTCGGGCTGAGGCACTATGGCTACCCTCAGCCCCTCCGTCTCAAGCGTTCGCCCTATCACTGCCACACCGAACGAGGGGTGGTCGACGTAAGCGTCTGCCGAGAACAGGATAACGTCCGCTTCCTCCCATCCTCGCAGCTCCATCTCCCTGCGTGTGGTGGGCAGCCAGTCGGTCAGCATGCCTTGTTCCAGTCGATGTAAAGGCTTATCAGCTGGTGCAGGGCGAAGGCTTTCATATTGTCGTGGAAGAGGACTTCGCCACACAGCCGTAGCAAAGCCTCGTCCTCGCTGTTGGAGTGGAGCAGACCCTGCACATTGAGGCGCAGTTTCTCCACGACAGACTCGTCGACGATGCCGTTACTGTCGAGCAGGTCGCTGAAGAGGGCGTGCCTCCTTATCGTCTCCAGATGCTCGTCGCTCACCTCAATCGAGCGTGTTCCCTTGCTGTTTGCTTGAATCTTGTAGGTCATCTTGTGTATATCAGGTACTTTATGCTTGCTATCATTATCGCCCTTCGTGTCTCCGGGTCGGTGATTGTCTCAAGGGGGAAACCGAAGACGAGCGTTCGTCCCTTATCCGTCTCGCACGCCACTGCTGCTGATTCGCCAGTAACGCTATAAAGCATAGTGCAGAAGCTGCCCTCCTGAGGGGCAAGCACACTGCAACGCTTCACGCAGTAGGAAGCCTCGCAGAGGTCGGTGTATATGCTGAGATGAGTGCCCATCCCGTCGGCTGTATTGCCCTCTTCCCGTGGAAAGTAGACCCCTTGCGGCGAGAGGTGAAGCACCCGTCTGCCGAAGTCCTGCAAGCCTTGGCTTTGCAGCTCCTCGGAGATGTATGCCCCGCTCATCAGCAATGCCCCGCCCCTTTGGGTGAAGTCCGCAAGGCATGTCCTCACTTCGGGGCTGAACGAGGGGCTTGACGTGAGGCTATATCCGTCGTCCCTCTGCGCTCCAAGGATGTAGTCGATAAGGTCAATGCCCTTCGTCTCCACATCACCGCTGGCGAACGCCTCACTGGAGCAGGACGAGATTGCTATGTTTTGGTAGTAGACCAGCAAGTCTTTGGCGTGGAGTGTGGGATAGTCGAACGTGTTGCCTGCCACGAGAACGCCCTCATACTCCGTGCCGCTGTCGCCAAGGGTGCGTCGGTTGGAGGGGTCGAAGGCAGTCTGCTTGCCGCAGAAGCAAGGGCAATGCTGGAACACGACCCCGGGGTCCTGGTTGATGTCGAAGCCTAAAGCCTGCCCGTTATCCACTGGTTGAGGCGAGGCAAGACGGCGGAATGCGTTCACCATAAGGGCAGCCTTGTCTCTCACTTTAGGCAGATACACACAAAGCTCCTCACTCCTGAGGCTCTCGCCTCCCTCGTTCACAGCCGACACCTTGAAGCGGGTCAGCTCCCCCTTCGCCACCTTTAGGCGCACCTTCGTAGAGAACACCCTGCGACCGTTGTCGTAGTCGCCTTTGCCTTGGGCGGTATACAATATATAATAGGTAGGCGCGGCTGTCACTTCCAACGGGTCTCGGCGGGGTTGCCACGAGAGGGTGACACTGTCTCCCTCTGCGTCCAAGATGGCGGCAAACGAGCTTACCGGCAGGGGCTGCACAACATAGTCCGTCCGCCCGTGCATCGCGGAGACAAAGCCCAGCGCACCCTTGTACACCGCCCTTGCCAAGAGGAACTTGAACCACGGGTCGTGACCGTATCTCATATCGGCGAAGTTCTGGTGGGAGAGCATCTCAACAATCACCCCGGGCACGTCAGGCACACGACTCTCGCTGTAGTTCTTGTCGTAGAGCTGGCGGCGTGTCCATCTGCCCAACGTCTTCCGCATATCAGAGCATATACTCGTCATGATGCTCTCGCAAAGGTCTCGTGATGCCATTCGGCTGATGCCCGAAGGGTAAAGCCCCTCAGCGAGCAAGTCCTCGTACTCAGTCCCCGTGTACTTGCCCGAAGTGTAGATGCCCAGCGTGCCGACGATGCTGTTATCTGTGCGGTAGCCAGCGTCGCTGTGCAGGGCGAGGGATAGCTCGATAGGCACGTTCAGCCCTGAGTCGCAAGGCAGGTAGACTGAGCCTCCGGCAAGATAGTCCGTCATTCGGGAGCGTGAGTTGATGTCCTCGTCGTAGTCGCTTTGGCTTTCCTTCGAGCCGTAGACGGAGTAAGGCATGCCGCCCCACTGAGCCGAGTAGCGGCTGCATTCGAGGTAACGGGGCAGATAGCTTCGGATGTTCGCATGTACGGAATCCCCTCTTGCTATGTTGCCCATTCCTCCCCCGAAGCGGACAGCGTCTGCGGTTACCGTGCCTCGATAGTTGCTAAGGTTAGTGAGGATGACGCAGTTGCTTGCGTCCTGCCCTTTGTCAAAGTGGAAGGTGCCAAGGTAGACCCACGTGCCGCCTCCCATCTGCTGGTTCACCCGGAAGAGAGTGCGAACGCCCTGATGCACCACTGTGTACTGAGCGTCGCTGACACTCGTTGGCAGTGTGGCATAACTCACGTAGACGGCATAGTCGCCCTCCTGGGGTATCTCAGGCTTCCACGTTATTGACGAGGTTTGCTCTTGGCGGTTAGTGGCTTCAGCATAGCGATAAGTTCCTCCCTCAAAGGGGTTCTCCTTGTCGTAATACACGCTCTTTCTCTTGGCGAAGCCGCCCCAAGCCGTCTGCCAGTCCGTTGCTCCAGCGGTCTCAAGATAGCTGGGAGAGCCGTCGGTGTCGTTGTCAACTATAGCCTCGTTCCGTTGCCAGTCTCTTTCTCTTGGGCTGAACACCACCGCCCCCGCCCCTTCGAGCATAGGGATGAGGAAGGGAATGACGATGGACTGCGTGAAGAGATCCTCGTTGGTGCAGTAGAGCCTCGGCCGCTGCCACTTCCACGTTCCCGTCGGGATGTCGTAGTACTTGCCGTGGCTTGCCCAGAGTGAGATGTGCGTCCCGTCGAGACCTTTCTCTGGCTTATAGGGCTTGCCCACGTTCATCACCCAAGGGTTGCCGGCGTACTCAACGTACGCCCCGCTTTGTCTGTCCCCATCTCCCCGCTCTTCCCCAGGGAAGAGAGCTTCGCTTCGCTCAATGCCTCCCCACGTGCGCCTTTGCACGAAGTCCTCTATAGGCTGCCCGAGGCAGGTCACCCTTATGTCGAACGTGTTGTATGGCCGGGGCAGGAGGCGGGCTATCTCGCTGTAGATCTGCTCGACGACGGAGCTTGAGAAGGGTTGCGCCCTGAAGCCGTCGTTAGCGTCGATACGGATGGTTCTCTCCTCCTCATCGATGTCAACAGTGTTCGCCCTTATCGGGTCGGTGCTATAGAAGCTGTCCCGCTTGTAGTTGGAGAAGTAGCTCTCTATCCGTTGGCTTACCGTCTCTTGGCAGCGTGCCTCGCCACAAAAGAGAAGCACACCAACCACAAACACCGCTACACACTTCGTGCGCTCCGTTGTCCTTTTGGCGAGCGCTCCAGCTCGCTGGGTGCGCTCCGTTTTGGCTGTCCCCATCTCCCCGCTCTTCCCCAGGGAAGAGAGCTTCGCTTCGCTCATAATCCCGTTGCGAACTTGTTGGGGTGCTTGGCGCGGAAGTCGCTGAAGTACTGCTTTATCTCCCGCATCTCGTTGTCGATGTCTCCCGTGGGACGCATCATCTTTGTGCAGGAGATGAGCCTGCGGCTGTAGTCCAGTCCGTAGAGCAGCACGGGAAGGTCTGCCTCAAGGGCGATGTAGTAGAAGCCTGTCTTCCAGCGGGTGCGGCGCTTGCGAGTGCCCTCGGGCGTGATGCAAAGGGCGAAGGTGTCGCTCCTTCGAGCCACCTCCGCCAACTGCCTGACGAGGTTGCAGTGGCGGTCACGCCTCACGGGTATTCCCCCGAGCCTGCGCATAAGAAGCCCCAGAGGCCAGAAGAACCACTCCCTCTTCATTATGAAGTTGCAGGGAAAGCCGCTGGCGTAGGAGGCGAGGATGCCTATGAGGAAGTCCCAGTTGCTGGTGTGCGGGGCGAGGGCTACAACGAACTTGCGTGGCTTCTCCACCCTCTCCTCCAGCCTGAAGCGCAGCACCTTCTCCAGCGCCCAACGGCACAGAGCAGCCGAGGTCGGCATCTATTTCAGCTCCTTCAGCTCCTCGAGGATGCCCTTTATCTCTTTGTCCATGCTCTCACGGAGAGCCTTGAAGTAAGCCTTCTGCGTCATCCCCGGCTCGGGGTGGCTGATGCGGCAGCGCAGGTCGCCTTGCAGACGGAGTATCTTCTCCAGGAGCCGCGCCACGTCCTCGCTCGAGCTCTCCTTTATGGTCTGCCCTGCCATGGTGCACCCGAGCATAAGCTCCCCGGTCATCCAGTCGATGGCCTTCTTCAGTTTGCGTTTGTTTGCCATAATGTCATTATTGGTTGGTTAAGTGCGTGACAAAGGTACACCTTTTCCACCTAACGGCAAAAGGAAGGAGGGAAAGCAACGTCTGCCGCCTCAACCCTTTAGAGGGAGAGTGGGACGTTGCAATCCCTCCCTGACTAAGTCAATTGCCCCTTAAGCCTGCTTTTTCTTGCAGCAGCAGCAGTCGCAGCTTACCAGCTTCCAGACGAGGGCGGCTATCAGCGCACCTACAAGCGGGCCGACGATGAATATCCACAGCTCGTGCAAGGGCTCTCCTCCGTTGAACACCGCGGGGGCTATGGAGCGGGCGGGGTTGACCGACGTGCCGGTCAAGGGGATGCACACGATGTGCACAAGCACCAAGGACAGACCAATGGCAAGCCCCGCGAACTGGCCCGCTCCCTTCTCGCTGTCCGTAGTGCCGAGCACCACAAGCACGAACACTGCCGTGAACACTATCTCTGCAATCAAGCCGCCGCACAGGCTCACGCCGTCCTGGCAGGCGTTAGCCCCGGTCTTGGTGGCGAACTCTCCCACCTCGCCCCCGATGTACGAAGCCATGTCGGGAGTGATGTGGTTCACTATCATAAAGATGATGGCTGAGCCGATGAAGCCGCCTATCACCTGGAACAGCATGTACAGCAGGCCGTCCTTCACGCCTATCCTCTTCGTCACCATGCAGCCGAGCGTTATCGCAGGGTTGATGTGGCAGCCGGAGATGCCGCCAATAGTGTAAGCCATGACGACGACAGAGAGACCGAAGGCGAACGCCACGGTCAGGACTTGTGCGGTCGTGCCGCAACCGTTGTTGAACACTGCGCTTCCGCAGCCCATCAGCACGAGCACCATCGTGCCTACCATCTCAGCAAGATACTTCTTCATAGTCTATGTCAGTTTAAAGGTTAGTCAAGTGTTTCTGAGGGGCAAAGTTAGCAAATTGACGGTATGGCGCAAGAGTTGGGACGATGTTTTTCAAGGTGGTGGGGTGCGAGTTCGAGCCTTGGCGCCCTGATGCGAGCGAAGGCGGTCACTCCTCCGCCTCAGGCTTCTTATTTGATGCGTCGAGCTTTGCCTGCAGCTCTTGGTTGTTCTTGCGTCTTCCTCTCCGTTGGGTGGAGCGTCTCGGCACTCGCTTGTACTTCGCCTCCCTGTGCAGGTTCTCAAAGTACTTGCTGGGTTCCCACCTCACCGTCAGTCCGCGTATATTGCCCGCTACGGTGAAATCTTCAGGCGTGTCAGCGCCCGTGCCGTTAATCACACAGTAGAGCGTGCCGAGGTCACCCATATTGACACGCATGCCTTGGAGAAGCATCTCCTTGACGCACTTCGCAACTGTGTCGAGCACTGCTCCGACCAAGGGCTCGTCGCACGATTTGCTTCGCTTGCTTGCCAGCTTCATCAACTGTTTAGTCGTGCAGACACCAAGGCACTGTGCAGCAGCGTACAGTTTCTTCTTGCTTTTCTTGTCGCCCGGCCTCGAGTACTTAGGATAAAGGCTATAATTTATCGCCATAATTTGCTTTTCTGAGATATTTATAGTATATTTGTAGTGTGTTTCAGTGTCTGCACCGCAAATTTAACGAAACGGAACGGCATCTTGAAGCATTCTTTGAACTAATGTTGGCGCAGAGCCGCTTTCGGGCTTGGGAAACGCCAAACTGCACTCAAAAGGGTCTTAAAGGGGGGATGTTGTAACCTTGTGAGCTTTCGGTTGTAACCTTGTGAGGTTGTGACCGTAACCTTGTGAGGCTGTAGGCGTAACCTTGTGAGGTTACACTTCGCTCGCCTTGCTCTTCGAACTCACACACCATACTGAATCGACTTAAAGACAATGGTGCGTGAGCCTTAATGCCACGGTGCTATTCGCGGAGGCTCGGTGACCGTCAGCAAGAAGCGTTCGGGAGACGGCGTAATGATCGCCGCGGAGGCTGTGGAGAGGGCGCAAAAGAAGCGTCGGGCTTTTAATGCCCGACGCTAATAAATCAAATGAATCAAATGAATCAAACGCGCTTCGCTTTATTCTGAGACGGCGCGGACGGAGAAGCCGTTGCCGCGGTTGTTGTAGCCCCGGTAGAAGTAGCCACTGTAGAAGTTGAGGCTGTACGCGTTCTGCGTATTGCTCTCGTCGGGTGCGGCACTCCAATAGTTGCCGTGATCTCCAGTACGACCGAGTGACTTTCTATAACGATAGCCCGCAGCGGGAAGGAAGATGCTGTTCCCGCTGGGGCCCGTCACCTTGTAGCCAGCATGTCCGCCCACAGTTGTCCACGTGCGCTGGCACTTGTTTATAAGCTCGTCTCTCTCGTTCGCTGTGGGCAGCCTCCACGTGCCGCCCCAGTTGGAGCGCGCCGCGTCGTAGCTTGGGTCGCCCGCTATGCTGCCCATGCTCACGTTGTAGGTTTTGCAGTTGTCTTCATCATACGATGACTTCGTGCTTGTCTCTCCCCAAGCATAGTAGTTGCCGTACCCCTCAGGCGAGCTTGCCCCCACGTTGCACGTAGCCCATTTCACGCTCAGCCCCAAGTCCACATACTCGTGTCCGTTGATGTAGCCGCTTGTTGGCTTGCTCTGAGTGGGCTTGCTCGGTGCGGCAGTCGTGGCGCTGCTCTTGCTCGGCAGCACAGGCTTCCTCACAGGCTTCTGCCCGAAGGCAGGGGCGGCAAGCAGCAGCCCAAGCAATATGGTAGTCGTTATCCTTTTCATATCCTTTCCGTGTTCTCCTTTCAATACCCTAACTTCCGCAGGTTCTCCTTCGCTTTCTCATTCCCGTTCTCAGCAGCTTTTCTATACCAGTACACAGCTATGGATTCGCTTTGCGTCACACCATCACCGTACTGATAGCACACTCCCAAATTGTTCTGCGCCATCGCATCACCCTGCTCAGCAGCTTTCTGATACCACTTAACAGCCTCTGTGTTGTTTTGAGTTACCCCATCACCATTGGCATACATCAACGCCAAATTGTATTGAGCACTTGCAAGACCCTGCTCAGCAGCTTGCTCGTACCAGTATGCTGCTGAGGAAGAGCTCTGGGCTACTCCCTCTCCATGAGCATAGTCATATGCCAAACAATATTGAGCACTCGCATATCCTTGTTGTGCAGCTTTCGTGTACCAATATGCGGCTGTAGCGAAGCTCTGGTCTACCCCATCGCCATTGTCATACAACACCGCTAAACTGTATTGAGCCTTCACATGCCCTTGTTCAGCCGCTTGCTCGTACCAGTATGCTGCTGAGGAAGAGCTCTGGGCTACTCCCTCTCCAT
>JAJPYQ010000076.1:12719-13924 GCA_021204865.1 Prevotellaceae bacterium
GAGCATAGTCATATGCCAAACAATATTGAGCATAAGCATCTCCTTGTTCAGCAGCCTGCCCGTACCAATAAGCGGCTGTAGCGTAGCTCTGATCTACCCCATCGCCACTGTCATATAGCAATGCCAAATTGTATTGAGCATAAGCATCCCCTTGCTCCGCTGCTTGCCTATACCACTTCACTGCCTCAGAATAGCTCTGCGTTACCCCCTTGCCATTGTCGTAACATGAACCCAAACAGTATTGAGCAACGCTAAATCCTTGCTCCGCTGCTTGCCTGTACCACTTCACTGCCTCCGAATAGCTCTGCGTTACCCCCTTACCTCCCTCTTCATAAATCAAGCCTAACATACATTGAGCACCCGCATCCCCTTGCTCTGCGGCTTTCCTAAACCACTTCGCAGCCTCTGAAAAGCTCTGGGTTACCCCATCGCCTTTGAAGTAACAATCACCGTAGTCGTATTGAGCATCTACATCTCCTTGCTCGGCGTAACTCCTCAACTCAGCCATTTCCTCTGGACTATAGCTGGAAGACTGGGTGGTAGAGGTAGTGCTCGAGCTTGACTGGGAGCTTTGCCGTGCAGGTTTCTGTGTTTGCCTTTGCACAGGCTTCGTCACAGGCTTCTGCCCGAAGGCAGGGGCAGCAAGCAGCAGTGCCGCCATCAGAATAAAGAAGTTCTTCATAAGTCTCATATTATTATCGCATTTTCCCGTTGATAAGTTTGCAGTAGACGGAGCCGTCCTTGTTGTACCAAGTGCCAGTGTAGGGCTCGTTGCCGGAGAAAGTTCCCTTGAAGAAAGAGCCGTCGTCCACAAGGGTAAGCGTGCCCTCGTGGTATTCGTCGCCCCAGAATAAGCCCTCGAACTTGTCCTCTCCGCCAGTAGTCACGAACGTAGCCTCGCCCTGACGGCAACCGTTGACGTACTCTCCCTCGTAAGTCCCGTCCTCATATACACCCCTGCCTTTCCCTTCGGGCTGCCCATCCTCGTTCACATCTCCAGTGTATTTGTATGACACACCATTGTAGGTCATCTTTGCTCCATTCACGGTATGCGGTATATACGCAGTGTCAAAGGGTAGTTCATCAACCGCCATCACTTCATTGCTATCAACTGCCTCCCAGCTGTGGCTGTCCGTCTTGTCGCAGCCCCTGACAGAGAAGCCTACGATCAAGCCAACCACTATGACGGCGACTACAACGAGCCA
>JAJPYQ010000028.1:0-5376 GCA_021204865.1 Prevotellaceae bacterium
CCTCAACCGCACCGACTTTTTCCCTCGACCGCACGAGGCGAATCATTCAACCGCACGGGGAGAGCAGCTCCGAAGGGGCTACGCAAATGAAACCCCTTCGCGGTGTTAGCCTTAACCACCTAAATGCCTGCCACAATTAATTATCGGGCTATGCGCTTCTCTCCTTCAGTTATGTAGGGCTGGCCTTGTGCGGGACGTGCCAAGCGCCTGCCTGAGAGGTCGTAAATCTTCGAGGAGCTGGGGGCTGCTTGCGGAGAAGTTATACCAGTTTCCTCGTCTTCGGGGTTGAGGATGGCATTGCGAAGCTGCAAGTAGTCATCGTAGAGAGCGGACTGCTCATCGTCGGCCGTTGCCCCTTTGGCAGCGGCTATGGCGGTGGAGAGATTGGTTGCTTCGGGCAGCTGTTCGGCAAGCGTCTCGGCATACGGAAGCATAGATGACAGAAGTTCAAACAACTGCGAGGACGTGGCGTTGGCGGTGATGTCGAAGAGCGTAACGTCGTCGAAGCCGAGGAACTTGGCTGAACCGTCGTAAGTGTGGGCAGCGTTGAGGGCGATGGTGGTGTTCTGCTGCCCGTTAACCACAAAAGGGATCTCCACGCTTTGCCATTCCGAGAGGTTGCCGTTCAAGGGTGCGGCAGAGGTCGCTGCGTTGTCGTCAACTGTCACGCCAATGGTGGCCTGCCCTCCGCTGCCGCTGCTCCACACCATAGCGCCAAGGCTATAGACGGCAGCGGGCAGTGTGTCGAGCTGCTGCGTAAGCGAGATGGTGGACTTGCCCCAGTTTTGGCGGACACGATAGGAGGCGTTGCCCTCGTAGACAGGCACGTCGGCGAAGAGCGAGGCATAGAGGTCGGCGGACGTAAGCACGCTTAGATCCCACTCATCCCTGTTGGTATAAGTGATGTCCCAAGCTGAGGGCAGGTAGATAGCCCTATCAGACTGCACGCCTGAGTTGGCAAGGACAGAGTAAGAAGCCTCGAAGCCGCGGTTCTCTATCCGCTCGCTCATGTCGATGTTCAGCGCCTCGTCCTCGTTAGGGATACCAAGGAGGTCGTTGATTTCCCTTTGTGTAAGTGCGATGTCATAGACGGTGAAGTTGTCGATAGTGCCTTTGAAGTCCACGTTTTCGCTGGCGTAGTTAGTCGAGTCCCACCACTGGGTGCGCCCTATATAATTACGTGTGCAGGGCGAGAGCAAAGCGAGCTCGTAAGGCTCACGCTCGTTCTCGTTGCCAGTAGCCACGCATACCCCGTCGAGGTAGATGCAAGTCTTATGATTGGAAGCCAGAAAGGTCACGCACACGTTATAGGTTTGCCCCGTCTCGAGGGACGTGGAGGAGGAGGTCATCGTCGTGGTGCCGCCCGAGTACTTTATGCCTGCCGAGAGAGCGTTCGCCCTGCAGAAGAAGCTGTTGCCGTTGGAGAAGCCGAAGTCGTAGAAGCGTGGCTGGCTCGAGAGGCTCTGTGGCGTTGCGTCGAACATAAAGGTGTAGCTGCGCAGCGAGTCGACTATCTCCGAGGGGACGACAGCGTAGCCGTTGGTGGAGAAGCCTGAGGCGGTGTTCGCCGTCAGGTTGAGAGTGCCGTCAATAGTGGCGTTGCCGAAGACGGAGAGATCCATCCCGTTGCCGCTCACGTCGCTTACAAGGGTCGTCCCCTCAGCGTTAGTGCTTACATCCGCCTCCTCGAAGGTGTACCGTGCCCGCACTGCCGAGGCGGGGTCACGGGGCAGGGCGAGCACGCTGAAAGAGCGTTCCGCCCAGTCGGTGCTTGCGGTAAGAGTGACGTAAGTCTGCTCATCGGGGGCGGTGAACGTGCCGTCTGAGGCTATGATGCTTGGGTCGGAGGAAGTCCACGTCAAAGGGGTTGAGCCTGCTTTCGTAGGCAGGACAAGGTCGGTGTGCGCCTGCTCAGGCATCGTCAACTCCTCGAGAGCCTCGAGGCGAAGCAGCGTTTCAACTTCTACCGGGCTTAAAGCCCCGTTGATTGCCACCACGTCGCTTACAGCCGAACCAAACGAGTCGGTGGTGAACGACGGGGAGGAGAGGTCGACGGTCAACTGCTGGTCGAGCAAGCCGTCACGGAAGACGCGCAGCGTGTCGTTGCTGTATGTGAGGGTGAAGTTGACGGAGGAGAGCTTCGTGGGCCAGTAGTCACTGTTCGTGCCTGAGGAGTTGGAAGCCCAATCGTCGGAAGAGTAGAGCTGCGACGTGCTTGAGTATGTGCTGCCGCCAACGGTCAAGTAGGGGCACACGCTGCTTTGGTCCACCCCGAACTCAAGGGCGGAGGTGCTAAGGAGCTGCCCGTAGTAGCTGTCGGACGGCAGGGAGCAGGTGAAGGAGAGCGTCCACTCTCCGCTAAGGTCACTGGGCGAGGCGGCATAGTCTGGACTAAGAGTCTCGCTTCGAGTCGCCTCCGCCTCGGGCAGGATATAGTTGGCGAAGAGGGAGGTCGGGTAGCCGAGAGGGTACGACTTGTTGACCATCCAGTAGTAGTAATCACCGTTCATCCAGCCGAAGCGCAGGGGCGAGCCTTGCGAGCCACTGACGATGAAGGGGCGCACGTTGTTCTTCTCGCTGTTCTCGGTGATGGCTTCGCCCTCCGACACCGTGCCGTCGTCGCTCAAGCTATAGTGCCATATCTCGTAGACACCGTCGACAGGCTTCGAGACGTAGAGCTCCGAGGGAGCCTGCTGGTCGAGCGTCATCCCTCCGCTGTAGCAATACTCAGTGTTGGAGGAGTGGAACTTCGCCCCGCCGTCGCACACGTCGGTGAGCTGCCAAGCAGAGCCAGTCCAGCGGGCGTAGTAATACTCGTGCTGGCTCTTGTCGGAGCTGATGCGCACCATTGCTATGCGAGGGTGCTCCTCGTCGTCGAGGGCTATCTGCCACACCCAGTCACGGACAGAAGAGGGAGCGTCTACAATGGTGTTGGGGTAGGAAGACTGGTAGGAGGAGGCCTTCGAGACGTTGAACGCTCCGTCCGCTATCGTTGAGAGCTTCGTGCCTTTGAGGTCTTCGAGCGTAGGCTTGCATGTGCCGTCTTGGCTGGCGTTAATGTTGATGACGTTGCAGTAGAGCCAGTTGGGCTGCTCGTTGTCGGGGTGACCAGTGGTGTAGGTCACGTATATCTTGTCCTTGCCGTTGCTCACGTACTTGGCGTAGGGTCTTGCCCCCGTCGACTGCACTGTCTGGTAAGGCCCCCAGTCGAACTGCACGTCGTCGTTCTCGTCAGGGAGGGTGAGCCGTCCTATCGTGGGGTGCCAGTTGATGCCTCGCCAGCAGAGGTAGAAGTGCGTCGGGTCGTCGCTAAGGATGAAGGGCGAGGGATAGGTGGTGTTGTTGGCGGTCACGATCTTCTTCTCCTCGCCGAGGGTGGTGATGTCCCCGGGGGTCTTCGACACTCGGTAGTAGAAGGCTGCCTCGTCGGTGTGGCGGCTGTAGATGACGAGCACACGCTCGTCGGGCAAGACGAGGAAGGTGGGGTTGTCGTGGTCGTCGGGCTGGAAGTAGGCACGCACCAGCACGTCCGTCTGCCTCCCAGAGACGAAGTCCATCTGCGTCGCCTTGATAGAGCCGTGCACGTCGATGTAGCCGAGCCACGAGGCGTTGATGGTGCCCTCTTCGTTCTCGTAGTGCAGGGCTCTCGGGTCGGCGAACCAGCACCACGCCCCCTCCGAGGCAACGGTCTTCACTGGGGAAATGCCGCTAAAGACAGCTTGTGCCTTGACGCAGAGCGAGAGCAACAGGCAAAGGGCTGCAAGGAAAGTCTTCTTCTTCATAGTTTAAGGCTTTGTTAAGTGGTTAAGGTTAGTGTTTCCAAGTGCGAAGGTAAGGATTTAGGCGGTAATATTAGGCTCTTTGCCATAACAATTACTACCTTGGCCTTCAGCGAAGGTAGGCTGCGCTCGGCAATCGCAAGACTGAAAGCTTCGCTTTCCCTTGCTTATTGCTCTCACTTGCACTACCTTTGCCCGCAGGTATGAAACACTTACTATTCACTCTCTTCATTCTTTCCCCCCTGCTTGCCCTCGCTGAGAGCAGGGACGACGACTGTCTGCCGGGGGGCTTTGTCACATCGATGCTCAACGATGCCCTCGAGCGGGCGGTCAGCAAGGCGGACACCGCACAGGCTGAGGACAAGCCCGAGTACGGGCGCAACGTCGGCAAGTACGCCAGCGCCCCCGTCTTCGGCGGCTACATCGTTGGCAGCTACAAGTACAGCTCCGAGCAAGGGGCGCACAACGGGGCTGGCTTCGGCATACGCAACCTCAGGGTGTACGTCAACGGCACGGTGCTAAGGGACTTCTACTACCGTGTGCAGGCGGAGCTTAGCGGCAGCCCGCACCTGAAGGACGCTTACCTCGAGTGGCGCCGCCTGACGGAGCTCAGGGTGAAGCTCGGGCAGTACAAGCGCCCCTTCACCTTCGAGAACCCCCTCAACCCTTGGGACGTGGGCGCGGGCGACTACTCGCAGCTGGCGAAGAAGCTCGCCGGCTACAGCGACTACTCCTACTCCGAGGCCTCGGGCAACAACGGGGGCAGGGACTTGGGGCTCCAGCTTAGCGGCGACCTCATAAAGCTCAAAGGAGGGCGCTACCGCCTGCTCCACTACGAGGCTGGCGTCTTCAACGGGCAGGGCATCAACACGACGGACGCCAACGGCAAGAAGGACTGGATGGGCAACATCCAGCTTCAACCCGTGGAGGGATTGTACCTCGGGGTGTTCGGCTGGAAGGGAAGCCTCACGGAGGACGGCGTGACCGTGAGCCGCGACCGCTGGGCGGTGGGGGCGCAGTACGAGCGCAAGGACTGGACTGCCCGCGCCGAGTACGCCCACCACGTGGGGCACAAGATCTCCGACTACGTCCCCGCCACCGACCTCGAGCCCGCCCACTGGCAGGGCAACGCCCGTGCCGACGCATGGTACGTCACCGTCGGCGTCCCCTGCACGCCGTGGCTTAAGCTCTACGCCAAGTACGACGCTTACCGCTCCGACAAGACCAACGCCACCCTCTGCTCGATGTACACCATCTGCCCTAACTTCCAGCTGCACAAGAACCTCATGCTTCAGGTGCAGTACAACTACGTGTGCGACAAGACGGCGGCCAGCCACTCCCACCACGAGCTCTGGGCTGAGACGTACATCCGCTTCTGACGTTTAGGCGGCTCGCCAACTGCCTAAGCACAACCCTAACCTTCCCCTAACCTCTTTCACGCGGCCCCTACGCTAAGGGGCCGCGGCTTCTGCCGTGAGTTGTTGAAGTGCACTCATTGAGTGGACATGACTCCACTCATTGAGTGGACCTGACTCCACTCATTGAGTGGACCACAATGCACTCACTGAGTGGACCACAATGCACTCACTGAGTGGAC
>JAJPYQ010000028.1:5476-13808 GCA_021204865.1 Prevotellaceae bacterium
TGAGTGGACCACAATGCACTCACTGAGTGGACCACAATGCACTCACTGAGTGGACTACAATGCACTCACTGAGTGCATTTCGATGAGTCACAGCTAAGGGCATAAAAAGCTCGCCCCGAGGCGGTCGGGGCGAGCTTATATTGGCGTGATGGCCTGAGTTAGCTAAGGTTGGATGTCAGTTGCGGCAACGCTTCAGATACTCTCGGAGGTCGTCGTAGCGGCGGCTCATCGGGACGGTCTGCTTCCGCCCCCGCATAAAGGCCTGGAGGCGCTCGGGCAGGTCCACCTTCGCCCGAGGCACTCTCTCCTCCACCACTGTGAGGAACTTGGCAGGGTGGGCAGTCTCGAGGAAGATGCCCGCCTCACCGTCGCGCAGCCCCTCGCATAGGGCTCGGTAGCCGCAAGCCCCGTGGGGGTCGAGCAGGTAGCCTGTCTCGTCGTAGCACTGGCGCATGGTCTCCGATATCTGCTCGTCCGAGTAGGCAGCCCCGCTGATGTCCTGCGTGATAGCCTTGTGCGAGTTGCCGTAGAGGGCAAGTATGCGGGCGAAGTTGCTCGGGTCGCCCACGTCCATAGCGTTGGCGAGGGTCTGGAGGCTTGGGCGCGGGCGGTACTGCCCCGTCTGGAGGTACTCGAGGAACACGTCGTTACGGTTGTTGGCGGCTATGAAGCGCTTGACGGGCAAGCCCATACGCCCCCCGAAGAGCCCGCTCGTGAGGTTGCCGAAGTTGCCCGAGGGGACTGAGACGACGGCCTCCTTGTCGGTAAGCCTGCGGAGCTGCGAGAGGGCGTGGAAGTAGTAGAACGACTGTGGCAGCAGGCGGGCGACGTTGATGCTGTTGGCGGAGGTGAGGCTGAGGCTCGCCTTAAGCTCGTCGTCCATGAATGCCTGCTTGACGAGAGCCTGGCAGTCGTCGAAGGTGCCGTCCACCTCCAGCGCGGTGACGTTCTGCCCCAAGGTAGTGAACTGCGACTCCTGTATCTTGCTGACCTTGCCCTTCGGGTAAAGCACGTGCACCCTTATGCCTTCCACGCCAAGGAAGCCGTTGGCAACAGCCGAGCCAGTGTCCCCGCTCGTTGCCACAAGCACGTTAACCTCCTCGCTGCGGCGGAAGTGCCTGAGCATGCGAGCCATGAAGCGCGCGCCCACGTCCTTGAAGGCGAGCGTGGGGCCGTGGAAGAGCTCAAGGCTGTAGACGTTGTCCTTGACCCTGACCAAGGGGATGGGGAAGGAGAGGGTGTCCGTGACCATCGCCCTTAGCTCCGCCTCGGGGATGTCCTCGCCGAAGTAAGCCTCCGCCACACGGCAGGCTGTCTCGTGCAGGCTGCCCCCTTCCGCGCCTTGAACGTGGTTGATGCGCTCGGGCATGTATAGCCCTCGGTCTGGGGCAAGCCCCTCCACCACCGCCGTCTCGAGCGAGGCGAGGGGGGCTTTGCCGTTAGTGCTGTAGTATCTCATAGTTGTAGGAATGCACGGATGAATTCATCTCCCCGAAGCAGCCCGTAAGAGCCTGAGACAGCGTCCGCCTCGCTGAAGGCAGACACTCCGTCGGGCTTCTGGCCGGGCTTGCAGATGCAGAAGGGCACAGGCTCTGCGGTGTGGGTGCGGAGCTTGACGGGCGTGGGGTGGTCGGGCAGCAGGGCTATCGCCACTGGCTCGCCGTCGATGTTAAGACGGTCTGCCGTGGGGTCGGTGTTCTTCGCCCCAAGAGCCTCGATGACTGGACCTACGAGGCGGCTGTCGAAGTCCTTAATCGTGCGGAGCTTAAGCTCGCGGTCGCCGTCGTGCCCAGCCTCGTCGCTCGCCTCGACGTGCAGGTAGACGAAGTCGTCCGTCCTCAGGGCTTCAATGGCTGCCCGAGCCTTAGCCTCGTAGTCGGTGTCCCAACGCCCCGTCGCCCCCTCAACGTCTATCACACGAAGCCCCGCGTACTTGCCTATGCCTCGGATAAGGTCTACCGCCGTTATCACTGCCCCTCCCCGAAGCTGGGGGAACGTCTTCGTGAGCGGCTCCATCTGAGGACGGTATCCCCCACCCCACGGCCAGATGCTGTTGGCAGGGTCTAAGCCCTTCTGCACTCGCTCAACGTTAAGCGGGTGCGTGGGCAAGAGCCTTTGGCTCTCCTCCATCAGGCTTCTGAGAAGCTTAGCCGTCTCCTCAGCCTCCTCTACCTCCGCCTCAGGCAGGTTCTCACGCCAAGGCTTAAGCGGTATGTCGTGGGGCGGCACGCAGCGCAGCCTCTTGTCGCCGCCCTTCAGGACGAGCAGGTGGCGGTACTGCACACCGGGGTAGAAGTGCACACGCTCACTGCCGAGCCTCTCCTGAAGGAACTCTATGAGCCTCTGCCCCTCCTCCGTCTCGAGCCTGCCGCAAGAGTGGTTCTTCAGCACGTCGCCCTCGAGCGAGACAAGGTTGCAGCGCAGAGCCAAGTCTCCCGGCTCGAGGTCAACGCCTATGCTTGCCGCCTCGAGGGGTCCTCGCCCCTCGTACACAAGCCTCTGGTCGTAGCCGAGGATGCTGCTGTTAGCCACCTCGCTGCCGGGGTGGAAGCCCTCAGGCACCGTCTTAAGCAGCCCGTTGCGCCCACAGCGGGCGAGCCAGTCCATATTGGGGATGTCGAGATATTGCAGCAGCGTCTTGCCCTTGAGGATGGTCTCGTGCCAGTCCGCCATGCCGTCTCCAAGCAGAATGATATACTTCATTGTTTCCTTCCTTTATACCTTTATATATATGTTACGCAAGGGACATAATGTCGGCGAACACACCAGCAGCCGTCACGCCTGCCCCGGCGCCGTAGCCTTGGATGAGCATCGGGTACTCGCGGTAACGCTCCGTGGTTATCGAGACGATGTTGTTGCTGCCCTCAAGGTTGTAGAAGGGATGCCCCTCGGGTATCTCCTCAAGGGAGACGCTTCCCTTGCCGTGTTCCAGCTTGGCGACGAAGCGCCACACGCAGCCCTTCCGCTCAAGCTCTCGGCGGCGGCGCTCGAAGTCCTCGTCGAGCGAGGGCAGGCTACGCCAGAAGTCGTCGAGCGAGCCCTTGAAGAGGCTTTCGGGGATGAAGAGCTTCGCCTCCACGTCCTTCTGCTCAATCTCGTAGCCAGCCTCACGGGAGAGGATGACAAGCTTGCGCACGACGTCCACCCCGCTAAGGTCAACCCTTGGGTCAGGCTCGCTGTAGCCAGCCTCTTTCGCCATCCTCACCGTCTCGCTGAAGGGGATGTCACGGCTTATCTTGTTGAAGATGAAGTTAAGCGTGCCGGAGAGCACAGCCTCCACCCGCAGCACCTTGTCGCCTGAGTTGATGAGGTCGTTGATGGTGCGTATGATGGGCAGCCCCGCCCCCACGTTGGTCTCGAAGAGGAACTTCACGCCCCGCCTCTGAGCCGTCTTCTTCAGCTGGTGATACGTGCCGAAGTCACCGCTTGCGGCTATCTTGTTGGCAGCCACCACGTTGATGTTATGCTCAAGCAGCTCCTGATACAAGCCTGCCACGTCGGGGCTTGCGGTGCAGTCCACGAAGACGGAGTTGAAGATGTTCATCCCTATCACCTCGTCCCGTAGGCGGCGGATGTCGCTCGCAGGGGCGGCGTTAAGCTGCTCACGGAAGCCCTCGAGGCGGAAGCCCTCGCGAGAGAACATCGCCCGCTTGCTGCTGGCTATGCCCACCACCTTGAGGTGCAGCCTGAGCTCACGCTTCAGCTTCTCCTGCTGCCCCGCTATCTGCTCTATGAGGCTGCTCCCCACCGTGCCTACCCCGCAGATGAAGAGGTTAAGCACCGAGTACTCGCTCAGGAAGAAGCTGTCGTGTATCACGTTCAGCGCCTTGCGCAGGTAGTGAGCGTCTATGACAAAGGATATGTTCGTCTCCGAGGCACCTTGGGCGCAAGCTATCACGCTTATGCCGCTCCTGCCCAGCGTGCCGAAGAGCTTGCCCGCAATGCCTGGCGTGTGCTTCATATTCTCCCCGACGATGGCCACCGTGGCCAGCCCGCTCTCCCTTTGGGCGGGGAACATCGAGCCGTCGGCTATCTCTTTCTGGAACTCCTCGTCAAGCACTCGGCACGCCCGCTCTGCGTCCTCCTCACGCACGCCTATACTCGAGCTGCTCTCCGAGCTTGCCTGCGACACCATGAAGACAGATATGCCCTCGTCGGCGAGGCAGGTGAATATCCTGCGGTTCACGCCTATCACTCCCACCATCGAGAGACCCGAGATAGTGATGAGGCTCGTGCCGTTGATGCTCGATATGCCCTTAATAGGCTTGCGAAGGTCCTCGTCCACCTGCGCCTTGATGACCGAGCCAGGAGCGTCGGGGTTGAAGGTGTTCTTTATGAGGATGGGGATGTTCTTGATGCAGACTGGGTAGATGGTAGGAGGATAGACCACCTTCGCCCCGAAGTTGCACAGCTCCATAGCCTCGATGTACGAGAGCTCCGGTATGACGTAGGCTGCGCTTATCACCTTCGGGTCGGCGGTCATGAAGCCGTCCACGTCCGTCCATATCTGCAGCTCCTTGGCGTCCAAGGCGGCTGCTATGATGCTCGCCGTGTAGTCGCTTCCCCCACGGCCCAGGTTAGTGGTCTCGCCAGTGCTGATGTCGCTGCTTATGAAGCCTCCCACAACGCTCACTCGGGGCACTCTCTGCCAGTTCCTGCGCACGAGGCTGTAGGTCTGCTCCGTTGCGAGGGAGCTGCGCCCCGCCTTGCGCTCCGTGCGTATGAACTCACGGCTGTCGAACCACTCCGAGCCAGTTATCAGGCAGGAGACGATGCGGCACGAGATACGCTCGCCGTAGCTCACGATGGCAGCCCTCGTCTTCGGGCTGAGGTCGTGGATGAGGAAGACCCCTTGGTAGATGCTCCTAAGCTCTGTGAGCATGGTTCGCACCACGGCAAGCAGCGTGTCTCGGTCTCGCCCGTCGGGGATGACCGCCTCCACCATACGCTCGTGCCTTTCCCTCATCTGCCCGAAGCTCTTGAGGTAGGCAGCGTCTCCCGCGAGAGCCATCTCGGCTGTCCTGAGCAGCTGGTCGGTTATGCCGCCGAGGGCGGACACCACCACTATGACGGGCTCCTCCTGAGCCTCCACTATTCCCTTGACGTTAAGGATGCTCTCCGCAGAGCCTACCGACGTGCCTCCGAATTTCAGTACCTTCATCTCTCTCTTGTGAGCCTTAGTCGTTCTTACCGCCCGCAAAGGTAGTGAAATGGAAGGCAACGAGCAAGGTTTCGCGGAGCCTATATAATACCCTTCGTGGTCCCTGTATATGAGGCGTGAAGGAACCCCTCGCAAGGGGTTCAAGGCAACCCCTCGCAAGGGGTTCGGTTGGACCCCTCGCAAGGGGTTGTCCGAAGGGTGTTAGTGAGGGACCACGGAGCCTCACAGTGAGGCTTCACGGCTCTCCTTAGCCACCACTCCCGCAAGGAGCAATAGTGAGACAAGATTGGGTATTGCCATCAGGGCGTTCATGCTGTCCGCAAGGTCCCAGACGAGGGAGAGGCGCACCGTCGCGCCCACGAACACGAGGAGGATGAAGACAAGCCTGTAGGGCAGTATCAGCCGCCTGCCGCCAAGGTACTCGGCAGCCCTCTCGCCGTAGTAGCTCCAGCCAAGCATGGTGCTGAAGGCGAACGTGAGGATGCCGAACGTGAGCAGCGGCTTGCCGAGGAAGGGTATCTTGTCGAAGGCCATCTTCGTCAAGACTGCGCCGTCGCCGTAGCTGATGTCCCCGTAGGCGAGGACGCTCGTCACGAGCACCAGCCCCGTCAGGGCGCATATCACCACCGTGTCCCAGAACGTGGCGCTGCTGCTCACGAGAGCCTGCCTGACGGGGTTGCGTGTCTGCGCCGCTGCCGCCACGATGGGGGCAGAGCCCATGCCGCTCTCGTTGCTGAACAAGCCCCGTGCTATGCCGTAGCGAGCCGTCTGCATGACGCTTACGCCCACGAAGCCTCCCCCCACCGCCCTCGGGCTGAAGGCGCTTACCACGATAAGCCTCACGGCGGGCAGAAGCTGCCCGTGGTTAAGGCAGAGGATGTAGACGCAGCCCACGACGTAGAGCAATGCCATCAGCGGCACGAAGGCGCTGCACACACGGGCTATCCCCTTCACGCCGAAGAGGATGACCAAAGCCACAGCCCCAACCATCACCAAGCCGCACAGCCAAGGGGCTACGCCGTAGTTCTCACCGCAGAGCATCGAGATGGCGTTGCTCTGCACCATGTTGCCTATGCCCATGCTCGCCACCGCCGCGAAGAGGGCGAAGAGCACGCCTCCCCAGCGGCAGTGCAGGGCGTTCCTGAGCACGTACATAGGTCCGCCCACCGTCCTGCCGTCCCCCGTGCTTTCCCTGTACTTCACCGAGAGCAGAGCCTCGGCGTACTTCGTGCTTATGCCGAACACCCCCGTGAGCCAGCACCACAGCACCGCCCCCGGTCCTCCGAGGGCGACGGCTGTGGCTACCCCCACTATGTTGCCCGTGCCAATCGTGGCAGCCAGCGAGGTGGCGAGAGCGCCGAACTGAGACACGTCCCCCCTCGCCCCCTCGTCCTTGCTGACGCTGAGGCGTATGGCTCGCAGCAGATGACGCTGAGGGAAGCCGAGGCGGAAGGTGAGGTAGAGGTGCGTGCCAAGCAGAAGCACTATCATCGGCCAGCCCCAGAGGCAGTCGTCAATGGAGGTGACAAGGGAGCTAAGAGTGTCGTAAAGCTTCATAGTTCGGGGGCGAAGTTAACAATTATAACGAAACATTAGGCAAAGGCATTGCAATTTGTTACCTTTGCCCCAACATCAACGACGAAAGGAGGCAGCCCTATGCACATAGTAGTATCAGGCAACATCGGCTCAGGCAAGACGACGCTCACACGCCTGCTCGCCAAGCACTACGGCTGGCAGGCGAAGCTGGAGCCGGTAATCAACAACCCCTATCTCTCCGACTATTACAGCGACATCCCCCGCTGGGCGTTCAACCTCGAGGTCTACTTCCTCAAGGAGCGCTTCCGCCAAGCCCTCGAGATAGCAGCCCTCGGCAGCAACGTGGTGCAAGACCGCTCCGTGTGGGAGGGCGTGAGCGTCTTCGTGGAGAACAACATGCGGATGGGCAACCTCGCTTGGCGTGACTACCAGACCGTCATCTCCCTCTTCGAGCAGATGCAGAGGCAGCTCCGCCTTCCCGACCTCACCGTCTACCTCAAGGCGGACATAGCGCACCTCGTCAGGCAGATAGGCAGGCGGGGGCGTGACTATGAGCAGGGCATCAGCATAGACTACCTGCAAGGGCTTAACGCCCTCTACGACCGCTTCGTGGGCGAGATATACCCGGGGCGGGTGCTGACGATAGACGTTAGCGGCCTCGACTTCCAGCACAACGCCTCAGACCTCCGCCTGATACTCGACAAGGTAGACCCGCTCGTCAGCGGCCTCTTCCCCCTTTAGCAACCATAAAAGCACAAAGCCATGCACATAGCGGTATCAGGAAACATAGCGAGCGGCAAGACCACCCTAACCCGTATGCTCGCAAAGGCGTACGGATGGACACCTTACTTCGAGACGGGGGACAACCCCTACCTCGCTGACTACTACGCCGACATGCCCCGCTGGAGCTTCAACACGCAGGTGCATTTCCTCGCCAAGCGCCTTAGGGACACCTCCGAGATAGGGCGCACGGCAGGCTACGTCATACAAGACCGCACCATCTACGAGGACGCTCACGTCTTCGCCCGCAACCTTAGGCAGCGTCAGCTGATGAGCCAGCGTGACTACGACTGCTACTCGCAGCTCTTCCGCCTGCTAACCGACCGCCTGCCCCTGCCCGACCTGCTCATCTATCTCCGTGGAAGCGTTGCCACCCTCGCCAAGCGCATACAGCAGCGGGGCAGAAGCTACGAGCAGGGCATCAGCCTCGGCTACCTGCAAGGCTTGGGCGACCTCTACGAGGAGTGGATAGCACAATACCCGGGCAAGCACATCATCATAGACGCGGACCGCTACCAGTTCGCCTCCTCATCGAAGGACTTCCTCAGCGTGACCGAGCAGATAGACGGCCTGCTCTTCGGGCTGTTCTAAACAAGAAAAGGGAGCGTTACACACGCTCCCTCCGTCGTCTTGTACGCCCTCAGGGGCTCGAACCCTGGACCCGCTGATTAAGAGTCAGCTGCTCTACCAACTGAGCTAAGGACGCTACTCAAAAGCTATTGCACCATCCCCCTCAGGGGATTGCGGCTGCAAAGGTAGTGCAAACGAGAGCAATAAGCAAGAAAAAGCGCAGCTTTTTCAATTGCGATTGCCGCCATTGCCCCAATGCCCAGTCTCAATCGCCCCGTCCCCAAA
>JAJPYQ010000019.1 GCA_021204865.1 Prevotellaceae bacterium
CACCGCCTGCCCCTCCACTACCAAACCCCTCCCCCGCCTCCCTCCCCCCCCCGGCTAACCCCCCGCGCGCTGGCGCCCAAGACATCGGGGGTTTGGGGGCAAAACAATGCGCGGTCGAGAGAAAAAGTCGGCGCGGTCGGGAAGCGAGAACCGCGCGGTCGTATCGGACGTTCAGGCGGGGAACTTCTTTCTTCGCTTTCTTTTCTTTTTCTTTTCTTTATCTTCTTTCTTTATCAGCAGTAACTATATCAAAGAAACTATTTACGATAGTAAATGATATAAGGGCATTGACATTTTGCGCTGATAAAAGGCTTATCGTTGCCCGTTCCACACGTAGCCTGTGGCTCTCCCCTTGCCTACCTTGCTGATAAGCCCCGCCTCGAGCAGACGGCCAAGCGCCCGCTCGATGGTTGTCTGGCTGATGTCGGGGCAGAGGGACGCTATGTCCTTCTTCCTGATAATGCCGAGCCTCTGAGAGAACACCGCCCTCACCCTATCCACCTTGCCGCGACTTCCCTCCGCACGCTGCCCAAGGCGGTCGGCAAGCTCACGGTACGCCCTCACCACCACGCCCAGACTGTACTCCACGAAAGGCGCATAGTCGCTGCTGCCCTCGTGCCACCCCTCAGAACTCTTTTGCAATGCCTCGTAGTAGCTCTCCTTTGTCTGCTCGATAAGAGTCTCAATGCTGATGTACTTGCCCACGTGGTAGCCGCAGCGGAAAAGCAGAAGCAGGATAAGGAGACGGCTAAGTCGCCCGTTGCCATCGGTGAAAGGGTGAATGCAAAGGAAGTCGAGAATGAACATCGAAGCAAGCAGCAGGGGGTCGTGTTCCCCCTTGTCAATGGCAAGGTTGAACTCACGGCAGAGGTCCTCCATAGCGTCATTGACCTGAAACGCCGCGACAGGGATGAAGCGAACCCTCTGACTCCCGTCCGGGGCGGTCTCGGCGATGACATTGTCGGCAAGCTTGTACCGGCCTCCCTCCGTGGCGCTGTAGCTGTAGAGGTCACGGTGAAGCTGCAGGATGTTGCCGGGGCGCAGGGGAATATATTCGTAGCTTTCCTGCACAGTGGCAAGCACCTGCCTATAGCCTGCTATCTCCTGCTCCGAACGGTTGCGAGGCTCGCTCTGCCTCATCACCAGCTCCCGCAGCCTCTCGTCGGAGGTGAAGATGCCCTCAATGCGGTTGGAAGCCCCCGTGCTCTGTATCCTTGCCACGTCGACCAGAGCCTTCAGCGTCCGGCTCTGTGAGCCGAGCAGCAGATCTTGCCCGCCTCTGGCCTCGTGAAGCGAGGACAAGAGGCGGACGACACTGGGTGTGAGCAGGCTCTTTGGCAGCTCCTGATAGTCGAATATGTGCATTCCTTGCTCCTTTATCTGCCGCAAAGATAAGGCATATCTCCTGATTATCTGCCTCATCAGGCAGGTTTTCTGCCTCATTTCCCGCTGATATGATGCAGAAAAGACGCTGATGGGTTACTTTTCGCCCTGCCACGACATTAAGGGTAGACAAAGAGACAAAGACATGAGAAAGCTAATGCTCATCATCGCTCTGCTGGCGGCCTTCTGCCCTAACGCCTCAGCCCAGAGCGACTACTGGCAGAAGAAAGCCCGCGGCTACCAGCGTGAGGCGGAATACTACCAAAAGAAAGCGGCCAGCCACCGCAGAGAGGCGGAGTATCACCTGAGGAGGGCGGAGAGCTACCAGCGGGAGGCAGCCTACTACAGCAAGAGAGGGGACGTAGGCAAGGCGAAGACGCAGACACGCTACGCCCAGAGAGAGATGGACAGCTACAAGACAGAGATGAGACACGCCTCTGAGGCCGACGAGAAAGCAGCGATGTATCTGCGCTGGGCAGCGGACGCATTAAGGCACTGACCGCCAGCCTCGAGACAAATTCTCACTGATGATGCGTAAATTTTACGCAAAATGTTTGGAGCATATTCACTAAGAGCATAACTTTGCGGCGTGAACTTAACACAAGAAGATATGGAGAACAAGACAGAAAACGGAATGTATTGCTACAAGTACCCGCACCCAGCAGTGACGACAGACTGCGTGATGTTCGGGTTCGACGGGCTTAAGATGAAGGTGCTGCTCATAAGGCGAGGCATAGAACCTTACAAAGGGCAGTGGGCATTTCCGGGGGGCTTCCTGCACATGGACGAGAGCGCAAGGGAAGGGGCTTTGCGAGAGCTGCAAGAGGAGACGGGACTGAAAGATGCCCCCCTGCGCCAGTTCCACACCTTCTCCGCCCCTGAGAGAGACCCCCGCGAGCGGGTCATCACCATAGGCTACTACGCACTGGTGAGGCTGAGCGAGGTGAAGGGGGCTGACGACGCTGACGAGGCACGCTGGTTCGCTATGGACGAGATACCCTCGCTCGCCTTCGACCACGACATGATACTGCGCACCGCCCTCACGGAGCTGCGCAGGCAGATACACTTCGAGCCAGTGGGCTTCGAGCTGCTGCCCGAGAAGTTCACCATAAAGCAGTTGCAGTACCTCTATGAGACAATACTGGACGTGTGCTTCGACCGCCGGAACTTCTACAACAAGATGAGGCACCTGGACCTGCTGGAGCAGCTGGACGAGAAGGCGAAGCCAACACCAAAGAGGGAAGCTTTCCTGTTCCGCTTCCGCCCCGAGAAGTACGAGGAGCTGAAGGAGAAGGGCTTCCGCCTGGAGTTTTAATGTATGAAAAGGAGTAAGACTATGGAGAGAGAGTTGACAGAGAAAGACGGAAGGATTGTGGACATCAGGAAGATGCCACAAGCCTTCAGGCGAGACAAGACAAGGGGTTGCCTTATGGCCGGGGCTATGGGCGACGCACTGGGCTACCCCGTGGAGTTTATGACAAGGAAAAGCATACTCTCAAAGTACGGATCAGAAGGGATAAGGCAGTTCGAGCTTGACAAGAGAGGGAAGGCGCAGATAAGCGACGACACACAGATGACACTCTTCACAGCCAACGGGATGATGATGGGAGACACCAGAGGGCACACGAGAGGAGTGGGAGGCGTACCTCACTACTATGTGGATAGCGCATACCAAGAGTGGTATGAGACGCAGACGAAAGTGGACACCACACGCTTCCACACCACTTGGCTCGTTGCCCTTCCTGCCATGGCTCACCGCAGAGCTCCAGGCAACACCTGCCTGAGCGCTTGCCGTGAGGGCTTCAGGAAGCCGAACAACAGCAAGGGCTGCGGGGGAATAATGAGGGTGGCTCCAGCCGGGTTGATGGACGCTTACCTTACACTGCCCCAAGTGGCTCAGGCAGCCGCCTATATGGCAGAGCTTACGCACAAGCATCCCCTTGGCTACTTGCCTGCCGCCCTGATGGCAGTGCTGGTGAGGCAGCTGCTTCCCCTCAGCCCTGACACGACCCCGAGGATGGAGGTTTTAGTGAACGAGGCACTTGATACCCTAAAATACATCCACGAAGGAGAAGAAGAGGACTGCAAGCAGGAGCTGAAGGACTTGACTCTGAAAGCGATGAGCCTGGCACAGTCCGACACGAGTGACCATGAGGCTATCCACCAACTCGGTGAGGGTTGGACTGGGGAGGAGGCGTGGGCTATCAGCCTCTTCTGCTTGGTGAGGCATATCGGCAGCCCCAAGGAGGCTATTATAGCGGCTGTTAATCACGATGGAGACAGCGACACCACAGGATCCATCACGGGCAATATGATAGGCGCACTGCACGGCTATAAAGCTCTGAAACGCCTGAACCTATTCTGCCCTGATGGACACGAGCTTGAGCAGACGCTGGAGCTCTCTGAGATAATCCTCGCCATTGCCGATGACCTCACGACGGGCTGCCTCGTGTACTCATACTGCAATATGGAAGAGCCAGGCAGGCAACAGTGGTTCGACCGCTATCTTGAAATGCAGCCCGCTGGCATAAAGGAGAAGGACTGACACACTGACACCCACGCCTTTAGGCTAAGAATGATGGACACCCGGGAAAGTGTCCACAGCTGATACTACGTCCCTATCGCAGGGGATAAAAAAAAACTGGAGGAGGGATGGTTACTTTCCCCACTGCTCCCCCATTAAGAGGCACAAGCAACATTATAAACCAACTTAATCATTACAACTATGGCAAACAAAAACGAGAACAAGAGCTTCAGCGAGAAGATCAAGGACTTCTTCGCCAATCAGGAAAACACCACAACGGGGGGCAAGACACAGGTGTTCAACGTGGTGATACTGGACCGCAGCGGCTCAATGTCGAGCATAAGGCAGGCTGCACTCTCAGGCTTCAACGAGACGCTGAGGGGCATACAGCAAGCCCAGAAGCAGTTCGCCGAGACGCAGGACCACTTCGTAAGCCTGCTCACCTTCTGCAGCTGCCACATGGACAATGTCTATGACAAGACTCCCGCCCTCGAGGCAAGGGAGCTTACCCCCGCAGACTATGAGCCTTGCTGCTGCACCCCTCTGTACGACGCAATGGGACTGACCATAACCAGTATGCGCGACTATGTGAAGAATATCCCTGACGCAACTGTGGTGGTGACCATAATCACCGACGGGATGGAGAACGCCTCGAGGGAGTACAGCGCCAAGGCTATAAACAACCTCGTGAAGGATCTGCGCAAAGAGGGCTGGACGTTCACCTATATGGGGACGAACCAGGACGTCATAGAGGAGGCTGCCAAGATGGCGATAAACAATACCCGCAGCTTTAGCTATAACAATGACGGTGTGGCATACGCTATGGAGGCGGACCGCAGCCAGAGGATGAACTTCTACGGGCGTATGGACAGGCGCAAGAGAAGCGGCGGGCCTCGTGCCTCGAAGCTGGAGATGGCTGAGATGGCTGACCTCGCATACGAGGAGGAGGAAGAGAGGAACAAGAAGAAGGGGAAATAAGCCCTTCAAGGCAGCAGTGAGAAGAGAGGGAGCCGCCTGCGCGGCTCTCTCTCTCTGTTTATGGTCGCTCGTGGAGATGGGATTGAAGATGGGAGATGGGGGAAGGGAAATGGGGCGAAACGGTTCCAAAGCCTCAACTGAGGGACCGCGACACCTAAACGTAGGCTTCAGGGAGACTTCGACGAGTCCACCTAAGTGACCTCACTGACTCCACCGAAGTGACCTCACTGACTCCACCTAAGTGACCTCACTGAAAGCACTGTGACGAGTCACGGTGAGACGCTGCGACGAGTCACGGTGAGACGCTGCGACGAGTCACGTTGAGACGTGGGGCACAATAAGAAAGCCCCCCGCGAACAGTGTCCGCAGGGGGCTAACAGTAGATCACGTATGATTGAGTTGTGTCTTTACTTTTTGTTGAGGGCGAGGTCAACGTTGACAGCGCAAGCCACTGAGCAGCCCACCATCGGGTTGTTGCCTATGCCCAGGAAGCCCATCATCTCCACGTGTGCGGGAACTGACGAGGAGCCTGCGAACTGAGCGTCGCTGTGCATGCGTCCCATCGTGTCCGTCATACCATAGGAGGCAGGACCTGCTGCCATATTGTCGGGGTGAAGCGTGCGACCTGTGCCACCACCGCTTGCCACGCTGAAGTAAGGCTTGCCCGCCAGGATACGCTCCTTCTTGTACGTGCCCGCAACGGGGTGCTGGAAGCGTGTGGGGTTGGTGGAGTTTCCCGTGATGGACACGTCCACGTCCTCCTTCCAAAGGATGGCTACACCCTCACGCACGTCGTCAGCACCATAGCAATTGACAGCTGCACGAGGACCGTTGCTGTAAGGTATAGTCTTAACTACCTTAAGCTCGCCCGTGAAGTAGTCGAACTTCGTCTGCACGTACGTGAAGCCGTTGATACGGCTGATAATCATAGCAGCGTCCTTGCCCAAGCCGTTCAGTATGCAGCGCAGTGGCTTGTCGGCTGGTCTGGACTTGTTGGCCATCTGGGCAATCTTGATGGCTCCCTCTGCGGCAGCGAATGACTCGTGACCTGCGAGGAAAGCAAAGCACTTGGTCTCTGGGGTGAGCAGACGTGCTGCAAGCTCTCCGTGCCCGATGCCCACCTTGCGGTCGTCGGCAACACTGCCGGGAATGCAGAAGCTCTGCAAGCCCTCGCCAATATACTGGGCAGCCTGAACAGCGTCCTTAGCTTTCTCCTTGAGTGCGATGGCTGTGCCAACGACGTACGCCCACTTGGCGTTCTCGAAGCAAATCATCTGCGTCTCCTCGCAGGTCTTGTATGGGTCAAGCCCTGCGGCATCGCATATCTGGTTGGCTTCCTCCACGGAAGCTATGCCGTGCTTGTTAAGGCAAGCCAGCACTTGCTTCATACGGCGGTCTTGTGACTCGAAACTGACTTCTCTTATCATAGTTCTGTTCCTCCTTACTTATTCTTTACGTGGGTCAATAGATTTCACAGCCCCCTCCTCTGGCTTCGTGCGGCCGTAGGTGCCTGTCACGCTCTTCAGAGCCTCGTCGGCGGGCATTCCCTTCTTGATGGCATCCATAAGCTTGCCCATGTGCACGAACTGGTAGCCGCACACCTGGTCGTCGGAGTCGAGGAACATCTTGGTGATGTACCCCTCGGTCAGTTGCAGATAGCGAGTGCCCTTCACCTTAGTGCCGTAGAGCGTGCCTGTCTGAGAGATGAGCCCCTTGCCAAGGTCCTCAAGACCTGCGCCGATGGCCAAGCCGCCCTCTGAGAAGGCACTCTGAGTGCGTCCGTAGATGATTTGCAGGAAGAGCTCACGCATGGCGGTGTTGATGGCATCGCACACGAGGTCTGTGTTCATTGCCTCAAGGATGGTCTTGCCAGGCAGTATCTCGCTTGCCATAGCGGCGCTGTGGGTCATGCCCGAGCAGCCGATAGTCTCCACGAGGCACTCCTCAATAACGCCGTCTTTCACGTTCAGCGTTAGCTTGCAAGCTCCCTGCTGAGGGGCGCACCATCCGATACCGTGGGTAAGACCGCAGATATCCTTGATTTCCTTTGCCTGCACCCACTTCCCTTCCTCAGGTATGGGAGCCGGGCCATGGTTGGGGCCCTTAGCCACGCAACACATGTTCTGTACTTCTTTTGAATAAACCATAGTGATTAGTGCTGATTAACTGATTATAGTTTGAACTGTTTTATGCTTCAACGCTCGGCAAAAGTACCGAAATATGATTAGATAACCTAACAAAAGGGGCTAATATTTCACGCATGGCGGCTTAATTCACTATCTTTGTGCCACCAATTATGGACATAAAGATAGAAGAAACGAGACTGAAGGATGCGGCTCTGAAGGGGATGGACGCATTCATTGGCGTGGTGCGGGACGCTATTCTGCAAGCCATAGGAGGCGAGCTTAACGCTGAGACTATGCCTCTCTTGAACTCCGAGCAGATAACCTTGCTGGCTTACGAGATACTGAGGGAGGAGGTGCTTGACGGCGGCTTCGTGCAGCTCTTGCATAATGGCTACGGCCCGTTCTTCTTCCGCAACCCCTTCGTCAAAGCCATAAGGCAGTGGGGAGTGGACGAGCTTCCCGCTGTGATACGCAAGGCATCAAGCCTGTTCCAAGCCAACGAGAAGGAGCTGACACGTGACTGCACGGACGAGGAGTTTATGGCTTTGTTCGAGAAGTACCCCCAGTTCGACGAGCTTGACGACCGCTTCCTTATGATGGAGGAGAAGGCAACAGCCATCGTCGCCCACTATGTGGACGAGCATATAGGGAACTTCGTCACTGTCTTGAAGTGATATGGCTAAGCTGAAACCCACACCAAGTAAGGTTAACATAAAGAACAAGAAGGCGGCGTTCGACTACTTTCTCTCTGAGAAGTACACCGCTGGCATAGTGCTGACGGGCACGGAGATAAAGAGCATAAGGGCGAGCAAGGCTTCCCTTGTTGACACTTATTGTATGGTGATAGGCGGCGAGGTGTGGGTGAAGAATATGTACGTAGCCCAGTACGAGAACGGGAGCTACAACAACCACGCCGAGCGAAGAGACCGCAAGCTTCTGCTTAACCGCAGGGAGATACACAGGATAGAGAATGCCCTCAAGGCACCTGGCTTCTCGCTCATCCCCACCCTACTCTTCATCGACGAGAACGGCAGGGCGAAGCTTGACGTACACATAGCGAGGGGAAAGAAAAGCTTCGACAAGCGGCAGACCCTGAAGGACAAGGAAGACCGTAGGGAGATGGCTCGCAGCTTCAAAAAGAGTTTCTGATACTAATGGCGGCTAAGGCTTCCCTCAGAGAGGAGACGGGCAAAAGAATACTGCTGCTCGACGGGGCTATGGGCACGATGATACAAGCCCGCCGCCTCAGCGAGGCAGGAAGGCTTGCCGACCTTCTCTGCCTCACCCGCCCCGACGTGATAAGAGACATCCACCGCCTTTACCTTGAGGCTGGGGCGGACATCATCACCGCCAACACGTTCTCAAGCCAGAGGGTCTCCCTCTCCGACTACGGCTGCGAGGCTCTCGTCGGGGAGATTAACCGTGAGGCGGTGCGCATAGCCAGAGCCGTTGCCAACGAATACTCCACTGAGGGGAAGCCCCGCTTCGTAGTGGCAAGCATAGGACCGACGAACAAGAGCCTCTCCATCAGTCCCGACGTTGAGCAGCCTGCCGCAAGGGCCATCACCTACGATGAGCTTCAGGGCGCATACCTTGAGCAGATGACCGCCCTGCTCCTTGAAGGCGTGGACGGCTTGCTGATGGAGACCATCTTCGACACGCTCAACGCCAAGGCAGGCATAGACGCTGCCGAGGAGGCTATGCGGAAGACAGGAAAGAGGGTGCCGCTTATGCTCAGCGTCACGGTTAGCGACAAGGCGGGCAGGACGCTTAGCGGGCAGACGCTTGAGGCTTTCCTCGCCTCCGTCTCTCACGCCAGCATCTTCAGCGTGGGGCTTAACTGCTCCTTCGGCGCAAGGGATATGCTCCCTTGCCTGCGCACCCTCGCCCGCAAAGCGCCTTACTATATCTCGGCTCACCCCAACGCAGGGCTGCCCAACACGATGGGAGGCTACGACCAGACCCCTGAGATGATGCTGGAGGAGATGCGCCCCTTCGTGGAGGAGGGGCTGGTGAACATCATCGGGGGCTGCTGCGGCACTACCCCGAGGCACATAGCACTGCTCAGCACTCTTACCAAGGGCAAGCCCCACAAGCCTGCCCCTAAGCCCACGAGCCTCTGGCTTAGCGGACTGGAGCTGCTGGATGTCTCCCCTGAGGTGGGCTTCGTCAACGTTGGGGAGCGCTGCAACGTGGCAGGCTCCCGCAAGTTCCTCAGGCTGATAAAGGAGGGTGCTTACGACGAGGCTCTCGCCATCGCCCGCCGACAGGTGGAGGACGGGGCATTGGCTCTCGACATCAATATGGACGACGGCCTGCTCGATGCTCCCAAGGAGATGCGCCACTTCCTCCTTCTGCTCGCCTCCGACCCCGATGTCTGCCGAGTGCCTGTTATGATAGACTCGTCCTCCTGGCAGGTGGTGCGTGAGGGGCTGCGTTGCCTTCAGGGCAAGGGCATAGTCAACTCCATCTCGCTTAAGGAGGGGGAACGGGTCTTCCTCCGCCACGCCGAGGAGCTCAGGAGGCTTGGGGCTGCGGCTGTGGTGATGGCTTTCGACGAGCGGGGGCAGGCTACCTCCTTCGAGAGGCGCATTGAGGTGTGCCAGCGAGCCTACCGCCTCTTGGTCGACAAGGCGGGCTTCCCTCCCCTCGACATAATCTTCGACCCCAACGTCCTTGCCGTAGCCACTGGGATGGCGGAGCACGACGCTTACGCCCTCTCATTCCTCAGGGCAACGGAGTGGATAAGGCAGCACCTGCCTCAGGCTCACGTCAGCGGAGGCGTGTCCAACCTCTCCTTCGCCTTTAGGGGCAACAACTACGTGCGTGAGGCAATGCACGCCGTCTTCCTCTACCACGCCCGTCGGAGGGGGATGGACTTCGGCATAGTCAACCCAGCGTCGAAGGTGGCGTACAGCGACATCCCCGGGGAGCAGCTGCGTATCATAGAGGACGCTCTGCTGCGCCCTTCGCCTGAGGCAAGCGAGAGGCTCACAGAGCTTGCCGAGAGCCTTCACGACGAGGGGAAGGGGCTCGCCACGGGGCAAGGGCTTAAGGCGGAGGTACTTCTCGACGTTAGGGCACGCCTCATTGAGGCTCTGCGGAGGGGCAACTCGGACAACCTTGAGGCTGACCTCGGCGAAGCCCTGGGGCAGTACCCCCGAGCAGTAGACATCATCGAGGGACCGCTTATGGAGGGGATGAACCTTGTGGGCAGGCTCTTCCAAGAGGGCAAGATGTTCCTCCCGCAGGTGGTGAAGGCGGCACGCACGATGAAGAGGGCGGTGAGCATCCTCAAGCCTCACATCGAGGCTGAGAGGGCGGAGGGAAAGCTTTCGCTTGCAAGAGTGCTGCTTGCCACGGTGAGGGGCGACGTGCACGACATTGGCAAGAACATCGTCTCCGTTGTGATGGCTTGCAACGGCTTCGAGGTCGTCGACCTCGGCGTTATGGTGCCGGCGGAGACGATAGTGGAGAAGGCGAAGGAGCTGCGCCCCGACATCATCGGCCTCTCGGGGCTTATCACCCCGTCGCTCGAGGAGATGAGGGTCGTGGTCTCCCTGCTCGAGCGTGAGGGCGTGCGGGTGCCAGTGATGATAGGCGGCGCTACCACGAGCCGCCTGCACACCGCCCTTAGGATAGCCCCCCTCTACAGCGCTCCCGTCGTGTGGGTGAAGGACGCGACGGAGAACGCCCCTTTGGCTCAGCGCTTCATCAACCCCGAGACCGCCCCCGAGGCAGCCCTTGAGCTGCGACGGGAGCAGGAAGCCCTTCGCCTCCAAGCCTCAGAGCCCAAGGCTGAGCTGCTCCCCCTTGAGGAGGCACGCAATCGTAAGCTTAAAGCAGATGACTAAGCAGGAGCTTCGCCAGTGGGTGCGCCAGCGTAAGGCAGAGCACACGAGCGAGGAGCTTAGGCAGCTCTCCCTTGATATATGCAATGCTCTCAGGCGAGACCCCCGATGGCAAGCCTCACGCACCGCACTGCTCTACCACGCCCTGCCCGACGAGGTCTGCCTCTCGCCCCTCATTGAGGAAGGCTTCCGTGAAGGCAAGCGCATCCTGCTCCCCGTCGTCTCGGGCGAAAGCCTACAGCTGCGGGAGTACGAAGGGGAGCAGAGCCTCAGCCGAGGCCCCTTCGGCATAATGGAGCCCACGGGCAGGGAGTTCACCGACCTCCGTGCTATCGACCTCGCCCTCATCCCCGCACTCGCCTACGACCCACAAGGCAACCGCCTGGGCCGCGGACGGGGCTACTACGACCGCCTCCTCCCCCTCCTCGCGCGCAATATATATATAGGTATATGCTTCCCCTTCCAGCTCGTCGCCGCGGTCCCCCACTGTGAGCATGACTGGAAGGTAAGCGAGGTGTTCGTCATCCCTCACAGCTAAGCGTCGGGGTGGCCCTAACAAGGGTCACGACGGTCACCCTAACAAGGGCCACGACGGTCATCCTAACAAGGGCCACCTTCACGACTCACATACAGGGACCACGGTCCCTATATGGTACCCTTCACGGTTTCCCTTATACAGGCGTGACGGTGAGTGCGCCTTAGATGTTACGGCCGTGACAGTTCTTGAACTTCTTGCCGCTGCCGCAGGGGCAGGGGTCGTTACGCCCTGGGAGCTTCTGCGCCACTGCTGGCTGGCGGGGCTGCTGACGGGTGTCTCGCTGCGCCGCCCTGCGCTGGGCAGGGTCAGAGAGGTCGCTGCGGCTCTCCGTGTACTGCGGCTTGGGCTGGCGCACACGCTGGGCTGGTGCCTGCTGCACCTGTGGGGGAAGCTCGGGTATCTGTCCCCGCATGAGGGTGCTTATGGTCTTGTTGTTTATCTGGTTGACCATCGAGTCGAAGAGCTTGACGCTCTCCAGCTTGAAGATGAGAAGGGGGTCTTTCTGCTCGTACGAGGCGTTCTGCACGGAGTGCTTAAGGTCGTCGAGCAGGCGGAGGTTCTCCTTCCACGCCTCGTCGATGGTGTACAGCAGGATGCGCTTCTCGAACGCCTTCACCACCTCCTGCCCCTCCGTCTCGTAGGCAAGCTTCATGTCCACGCTTATCTGGTAGACACGCCTGCCGTCAACGATGGGCACCCTGATCTGCTCGTACTTCTGCCCCTCAGGGCTCTCGTATATCATCTTTATCACCTCGTAGGCTCGGCTCGCCATAAGGCTCGTCTTCTGCCCGAAGCGCTCCATCACCTTCTGGTACGCCTGCTCCTCAAGCTCGTCCCTTTTGGTCTCCGCAAGCTCCTGCTCCGAGAAGGGGCACTCCATGGCGAAGAGCTCGATGAACTGCTCGCGGCAGCCAACGTAGTCCTGCTCCTCGATGATGTGGCAGACCCTGTCCCAGAGCATGTCGGCTATGTCCATACCAATGCGCTCTCCCATAAGGGCGTGGCGGCGCTTGCCGTAGATGACGGTGCGCTGCTTGTTCATCACGTCGTCGTACTCAAGCAGCCGCTTGCGCACGCCGAAGTGGTTCTCCTCCACCTTCTTCTGCGCCCGCTCGATGCTGTTGCTTATCATCTTGTGCTCTATCATCTCCCCGTCCTCGAAGCCGAGGCTGTCCATCACCTTGGCTATGCGCTCGCTGGCGAAGAGGCGCATGAGCTTGTCCTCGAGCGAGACGAAGAAGACGGAGCTGCCGGGGTCGCCCTGCCTGCCCGAGCGACCTCTTAACTGACGGTCCACACGGCGGCTCTCGTGCCTCTCGGTGCCTATGATGGCAAGCCCTCCCGCCTGCCGCACGTCCTCCGAGAGCTTGATGTCAGTGCCTCGACCCGCCATATTAGTGGCTATGGTCACGGCTCCCAGCATCCCCTCCTCGGTGTGCTTGTTGCCCTCAGCATCGGTGACGGTGTACGTCCCCTTGCTGCTCTGCCCGGCGAGAGCCACGATGTCCGCCTCCTTCTGGTGCAGCTTGGCGTTGAGTACTTGGTGGGGTATCTTGCGCATCTGAAGCATCTTGCTCAGCATCTCGCTTATCTCCACGCTGGTTGTTCCCACGAGGGTGGGTCTGCCGCTGTTGCGCATCAGCTCAATCTCTTGTATCACCGCCTTGTACTTCTCACGCTGCGTCTTGTAGACACGGTCGTTCATGTCCTTGCGGATGACGGGGCGGTTGGTCGGTATCTCCACCACGTCGAGCTTGTAGATGTCCCAGAACTCGCCCGCCTCGGTGATGGCTGTACCAGTCATACCAGCCAGCTTGTGGTACATACGGAAGTAGTTCTGAAGCGTTATCGTGGCGAAGGTCTGCGTGGCTGCCTGCACCTTGACGTGCTCCTTAGCCTCGACAGCCTGGTGCAAGCCGTCGCTCCAACGCCTGCCCTCCATGATGCGCCCCGTCTGCTCGTCCACTATCTTCACCTCGCCGTCGATGATGACGTACTCCTCGTTGAGGTTGAACATGGCGTAAGCCTTCAAGAGCTGCTGCAGGGTGTGCACCCGCTCGCTCTTGATGGCGTAGTCGGTGAAGAGCTGATCCTTCTTCTCCACACGCTGCTCCTCGGTGAGGCTCTCGTCGCCCTCAAGCTGGCTCATCTGCGAGGTGATGTCGGGCAGGACGAACAGCTCCTTGTCGCTCACCTGACGGGCGAGCCAGTCGTTGCCCTTGTCGGTGAGGTCGGCACTGTTCTGCTTCTCGTCCACCACGAAGTAGAGCGGCTCTATGCACTCGGGCATACGCTTGTTGTTGTTCTCCATATAGTACTCCTCCGTCTTGAGCATACCAGCCTTGATGCCAGGCTCGGAGAGGAACTTGATGAGGGGCTTGTTCTTGGGCAG
>JAJPYQ010000005.1 GCA_021204865.1 Prevotellaceae bacterium
AGCGGCTGGTTGTCGCGAAGAGGAGCGGCTACCCTTCACGAAGCCTCGCCTTAGGGGAACTGGAAGCCTTAAGGTTATGGATTGCGGAAGAAATGTATTACTTTTGCCAAGCGAACATACCATAATACCCCGAAGAACAAAGACAAGCACACTATGCCGACGCTAAGATGGATAGGCAAGGACAAGGTGGTGAACCACCACGCCGAGGTGGCTTTCCGCACCCTCGATCATAAGTACGGCTTCCGCTCCGCCAGCCCCGAGGACAGAAGCCGGACGGGAAGCGGCAACATGATAATACACGGCGACAGCCTCGAGGCGCTGAAGGCTCTGCTGCCACAGTACGAGGGCAGGGTGGACTGCGTGTACATCGACCCTCCCTACAACACAGGCAACGAGGGATGGGTGTACAACGACAACTCCAACGACCCCCAGATGCTGCGCTGGCTGGGGCAGGTGGTGGGAAAGGAGAGCGAGGACTTCTCGCGCCACGACAAATGGCTCTCGATGATGTACCCCCGCTTGCTGCTGCTCAGGAGGCTGCTCTCCCCCCGGGGGGCGCTCTTCGTCTCCGCCGACGACAACGAGGCGGCGTCGCTGCGCCTCATTATGGACGAGATATTCGGCACCGAGTGCTTCGTGGCGGACATTGCCTGGCAGAGGACATACTCCCTGCGCAACGACTCGAAGGAGGTGCCCGTTGAGGTGGAGCATATCCTCGTCTCCGCCAAGCGACCGCACTGGACACCCAACAAGCTGGAGCGCACCGAGAAGATGGACGCTGCCTACAAGAACCCCGACCACGACCGCTGCGCCTGGATGAGCGGCTCTCCTGTAGCTTCAGGTGCGAATACCCACCCTGGAATGGTCTACGCCATCCAGCATCCCTTCACCGGCGAGATGATATACCCGACAAGCACGGCTCATTGGCGCTACAGTCAGGACAAGATGCTGGGCTATATGAACGGTTGGTGCCGCTACCGCCTCGAGGACATGCACGACGAGGCGAGGCGGGCGGAGATATGCGGCATCGGCGTGGACGAAGTGCGCAAGGGGGGTAAAGGGCATAGTGCTGGACGAGCCGCTGGAGACGGCGAGGGAGAAGGCTCAGGGCATCCTTGAGGCAGGGCCTTGGCCTCGCTTCTACTTCACCGACGGGGGCAGGGGCGGCATACGCAGGAAGGTGTATGCCGACGACGTGGGCGGCAGGATAGCCACTAACTTCTGGGAGTTCAAGGAGGTGGGGCATACGGACGAGGCGGTGAAGGAGATAATAAGCATATTCGGGAGGATAAGCTTCCCCACCCCCAAGCCCACGAGGCTCGTGGAGCGCATCCTGCGGATAGCCACGAAGAAGGACAGCATAGTGCTGGACTGCTGCGCGGGCAGCGGCACCACGGGGCACGCCACGCTGCTCGCCAACTGGCGCGACGGAGGCAGCCGCAGGTTCATACTCGTGGAGATGATGGACTACGCCGAGACCCTCACGGCAGAGCGTATGAGGCGCGTGATGAGCGGCTGCCCCTTCAAGAGCCAAGAGAAGCTCTACGAGCAGAAGCTCACAGTGTCCCGCCTGCGCAAGCCCGGGAAGATGATGGCGGAGGCGGACGCTAAGGTCGAGGCGAGCCGCGGCAAGTACGACAAGGTGGAGGTGAAGGTGGACGAAGACAAGCTGAAGGTGATTGGCACTAAGTATCACACCAAGCGCCTCGAAGGGCGCGACGGGGAGTTCGACTACTACGAGCTGGGCGTGCCTCTCTTCACCGCTGAGGGCGAGCTGAACCCATCAGTTGACGAGGAGACGCTGCGCAGCTATGTCTACTACACCGAGACACGCCAGCCCCTGACCCGCAAGAGAAGCGAGGCGAAGCCGTGGCTGCTCGACTGCCTGGACGGCATTGGCTACTACTTCTACTACGACCCTTGCGCACCCACCACCCTCTCCATCGACACGCTCGGCATACTTTCGCCCACGGAGGCAAGCCGCCACGTCGTCTACGCAGACATCTGCACACTGGACGAGCGGAGACTGGCGGGCTTCGGCATAACCTTCAAGAAGATACCCCGAGACATAAGCAAATTCTGACCTTGCCATGGAACTAAAGAGATACCAAAGACACGTGCTGCGAGACCTTCAGGACTACATCTCCCTGCTGAACAAGGGCGGACAAAGCCTCTCTGCCATCTATGCCGAGTACTGGAGGCAGAAGGGAGTGGAGATAAGCGAGAACCCCTCGTACCTGCACCCTTACGATAACAGCGTGCGGGGTGTGCCACGTGTGACGCTGAAAGTGCCGACCGCCGGGGGCAAGACGTTCATTGCCTGCAATGCGCTTCAGACCGTCTTCTCCAACCTTAGGGCAGGGATGAACGACAACAAGGTGGTGGCGTGGTTCGTGCCGAGCGACACCATACTCACCCAGACACTGCGCAACCTGCAAGACCCTAACCACCCCTACCGCCAGAAGCTGGACGCTCTCTTTGCACACCACGTCACGGTGGTAAGCAAGGAAGAGGCGCTAAGGGGGCAGGACATCAGCCCGCTCAACCTGAAGGAGAACCTCACGGTCTTCGTGTTAAGTGCCCAGTCGTTCATAGAAAACAAGAAAGACCCACTCAAGTCCTGCGCTTACAGGCAGAACGGCTCTCTGCAAGAGCATGCCGACGCTTACACCCACCCGGAGGCAAAGATAGAAGGGGCAGACCCCACTTCGCTCATTCAGGTGATAGCGCAGCAATGCCCCCTGCTCATAGTGGACGAGGGGCATCACTTCAATTCAACACTCAGAGTGGAACTTATGAAGAACCTGTCGCCACGGCTCATAGTGGAGCTTACCGCCACGCCACGAGAAACCAATAACGTTATCTCGTTTGTTGATGCCATGAGCCTGAAGAAGGCTAATATGGTGAAGCTCCCTGTCGTGGTGGTGAACAGGCGAAAGGCAGATGACGTGGTAGCTACAGCCATACGTATGCGCCGCAGTCTGGAAAGACACGCCACAGAGGCAGAGCGCAAGGGAGGCCGCTACATAAGACCCATCGCCTTGCTGCAAGCTCAGCCCAAAACGGAGACTGACAGTGTGACGTTCGACAAGATAAAGAACACACTGATAAAGGCGGGCATACCAGAGGAACACGTTAAGATAAAGACTGCGAAGATAAACGAGCTGAAAGGGATTGACCTTATGAGCCGAGACTGCCAGGTGCGCTACATCATCACCGTGAACGCCCTGCAAGAGGGCTGGGATTGCCCTTTCGCCTATATCCTTGCCTCGATAGCAAACCGCACGTCGCCAGTGGATGTGGAGCAAATACTGGGCAGAGTGCTGAGGCAGCCATACACTGAGAACCAACCCGACCGCCTGCTAAACCTCGCCTACGTGTTCACCAGTTCCGCAGACTTCGGTCAGACTGTGGATGGAATAGTGCGTTCGCTGCTTAACTTAGGCTATAGCCGCAAGGACTTCCGCAGTGCGGAGGACACATTGGACGATGAGATATCCACTTCGCAATCTGGCTCAGCAGCACCGCACACGAGTGTTGGAGCAGGCGGGCAGACATCGTTCATACCAGACCAGCCCGTGCAGACAGACGAGGAACAAGACCCCCTTGGTGATGACTCCGCAGAGAACATCAAGCAACAGATAGAAGAAGGGAGCGATGATGAGGTTGAGAGCATAGAGGACGCTGCGGACAAAATGGGCGAGGAATATGAAGAGCAGGCAAATGAGACATCAGACGAAACTAACACTGTGGACGCTATGAGGAAACAGCACACGTACCCGATGCAGGAAGAATACAGGGAGGAGGGAAAGCAGATTATCCTCCACCAATTTGTGGTGAAGGTTCATCCAAACAACTTCTTCAGTGATGAGTGGGAGCTATTGAATAAAGAGAGGTTGACAGAAGGCATCGACCTCAGCCAGAAAGACTCCGATGTTGACTTCACAGTGACGGAGCAACATGAAACGCTCATCGACCTGCAAAAGAGCGGTGAGGACTATGTGCCGAAGATATGTCATAACCCCAAAGCACTTGATGATGTGAGAATGCAGTTCACGACTATGCCCATAAAACAACGCCGGGAGCAACTGGCTGGCAAAATAGTGCAAAGGATACGCTTGGACTGCGTGCCTGAATTGCAAATAAAGGAGTACGTGCAGAGAGCTATCCAGGGGCTGGATGAAAGGCAATTGCTCTTCTACTTCGATAACACCGAAGACGCAAAGGACAGAATAGTCAGTAAACTGGACGGCATAATGCTGGAATACCGCAAGCGGAAGTTCGAGGATTGGCTGAACGTGGGGAAGATAGAGTTACGTCCAAAGTATAAGATGCTGGATAAAGTGACTCTGCAAAAGCCCGAACTCGAATCGGTAGGCAAAGGTCTCTATGTGGCAGAAGAGAGTGGCAATGCCTTTGAGAACCGAGTGATAAGAGCCATAGCCGAATGCGAGAACGTTCAGTTCTGGCATCGAAACTCACAGCATTCGCCTGATGGTTTCTGCATAAACGGCTTCATCAACCATTACCCCGACTTCATCGTGTACACGAGGAATAACCACACGGTGTTGGTGGAAACCAAGGGCGGACATCTTAAGGCAAGCGAAGACACGAAGAATAAGATTTGGCTTGGTAGCCGATGGGCAAGTCTTGCCGATGGAAAATGCCGCTACTATATGGTGGTTGAGAATGAACCGCCCGAAGGAGCGATAACCACAACGCAACTGATACAATACCTTTCTGAGTTGAAGTGAAGGAAAGGGTAGCCTTAAGGCTTCGTCGCTACTATTATATAGACGCTTGACACCCCCTTGCAAGGGAGTGTTCGAAGGGTAGCCGCTACCCTTCACGAAGCCTCGCCGTCATCAGCAAGGCGGCCTTCTCGGGGGCGCCGGGCTCGCCAAGCCTTTCCCTGACCTGGCGGTAGCCTTCGAGCATCTGCTGCCTCCCCCGTCCGCCGGGCAGTATGCTGGCGAGGCACTGGCGGAGGCGGCTCACGGTCATCCGGGCGGCCACAAGCTCGGGCACGACCTCCCTCTGTGCTATGAGGTTGACCAGCGAGATGTAGGGGACCTTGAGGATAAGCCTTCGCCCGAGGTTGGCAAGCCAGCCCGCCCGCATGTTGTAGCACACCACTTGGGGCACGCCAAGCAGTGCCGTCTCCAGCGTCGCCGTGCCGCTGGTGACGAGGGCAGCCTCGGCGTGCTGGAGCAGCTGGTAAGTCTGCCCGTGGACCACGCGGAAGGGCGTGGAGGCGCGATAGCGCTGGTATTGCTGCTCCTCAAAGCCTGGTGCGCCTGCCACGACGGCTTGGTAGTCGTTGGCGTAAGGCTCGAGGGCTCGGAGCATGAGGGGGAGGTTGTCCCTTATCTCCTGCCTTCGGCTGCCGGGCAGGAGGGCGACGATGGGCTTGGGCGAGAGCTGGTTCCGAAGGCGGAACTCCGAGGGGGAGGACGGGTGACGGAGGAGGTACTCGTTCACCTCGTCGAGGCTCGGGTTGCCCACGTAGTCAATGGGGCAGTGGTGCTTGCGCTCGAAGAAGTCCACCTCGAAGGGCAGTATGCTGTACACTCTGCTGATGTCCCTCTTAATATAACGTATGCGGTACTCCTTCCACGCCCATAGCTTCGGGGCGATGTAGTAGAAGATGGGGACGGCGGTTCGCTGCCTCACGTACTTGGCTACCTTGAGGTTGAAGCCCGGGTAGTCCACGAGGATGAGGGCGTGGGGCTGCCACTCTCTGATGTCCCTCTCTGCGAGGCGCAGGGCTTTGAGTATCGTGCCGAGGTGAAGCACGACGGGCACCACGCCCATGTAGGCAAGGCGGCTGTAGTGGCAGAGCAGCGTGCCCCCTTGCTCCCGCATTAGGTCGCCGCCGATGAAGCGGAACTGCGCCTCCTGGTCAGCCTTCCTTAGCTCGTGCATAAGGCGTGAGGCGTGCAGGTCTCCGCTTGCCTCGCCGGCTATCAGGTAGTATTTCATAGGGAGCTAAGAGCCTCGAAGGCGCTGTAGGCAGTGTTGTCGAGCTGGATGGGGGTGACGGAGGCGTAGCCGTGGCGGAGAGCCCAGTAGTCAGTGTCCTCTGCCTCCGGCTCAAGGTCGGTGAAGCTGCCCGAGAGCCAGTAGTGCCGCTCGCCCCTTGGGTGGTGAGCCTCCTCCCACTCCGCCTGCCACTGCCCCCTTGCCATCCTTGCCACCCGTATGCCCTTGAGCTGGGGGACGACGGGGAAGTTGACGTTAAGGCATACGTCCTTGGGCAGCCCCTGCCTTAGCACAAGGCTCGCCACCCTCTCCACCGCGGCGAGGAAGGGCGAGAAGTCGCAGTGGCGCGAGAAGTCCTGAAGGCTGAAGGCGACGGCTCTCGCCCCTTGTATGCAAGCCTCGAGGCAGGCGCCGAGCGTCCCGCTGTAGAAGGCGCTTATGCTTGCATTGTCCCCGTGGTTGATGCCGCTCACCACAAGGTCGGGCATTCGGGGGCAGACACGCTCGAGGGCAAGCTTGACGCAGTCGACAGGCGTGCCCGTGCAAGCCACAACCCTCAGCCCTTCCTCCTCGCTCACCTCACGAAGCCTGACGGTTGAGGCGGAGGTGAGGGAGCAGGCAGCCCCCGAGCGGCTCGCCTCCGGCGCTACGACAATCACGCTGCCAAGCCTGCGCATGACGGCAGTAAGAGCCGCTATCCCCTCGGATAGGTAGCCGTCGTCGTTAGTCACAAGGATAAGCTTTCGTTCGCTCATAGTAAGTGGTTAGGTGCGGGCAAAGGTAGGCAAAGCCCCTTGATTTATCAACAAAAGGGGGGAGTTATCAACAAAGGCACTAATCTTTTGCCCCTTTATGCTATGTTCCACGCTTTAATTGCTTACATTTGCACCGATAAGCAAGGCTTCCCCCTCGGGAAGTTTCACGAAGAGAAAGGAAAGAGATATGGGCAGGATAATAGCGATAGCGAACCAGAAGGGCGGGGTGGGGAAGACCACCACCGCCATAAACCTCGCCGCCTCGATGGCGACCCTCGAGCAGAAGGTGCTGCTCATTGACGCCGACCCGCAGGCTAACGCCTCCTCGGGCTTGGGGGTGGACGTGGCGCAGGTGGACTGCACCTTCTACAACTGCATAATCGACGGGGCGGACATACGTGAGGCTATCTACACCACCGACATAGACGGGCTGGACATCATCCCCTCGCACATCGACCTCGTGGGGGCGGAGATAGAGATGCTCCAGCTTAAGAACAGGGAGAAGGTGATTAAGAACCTGCTTGAGCCTATCAAAGGCGAGTACGACTACATCCTTATAGACTGCAGCCCCTCGCTGGGTCTGATAACGGTGAACTCACTGACGGCTGCCGACAGCGTCATCATCCCCGTGCAGTGCGAGTACTTCGCCCTCGAGGGCATAAGCAAGCTGCTGAACACCATCCGCATTATTAAGCAGAGCCTCAACCCGCAGCTCGAGGTGGAGGGCTTCCTCCTGACGATGTACGACAGCCGCCTCCGCCTCGCCAACCAGATATACGACGAGGTGAAGCGGCACTTCCAGGAGCTTGTCTTCAAGACTGTCATCGCCCGCAACGTGAGGCTCTCCGAAGCACCAAGCCACGGCTTGCCCAACATCCTCTACGACGCTGACTCGACTGGCACCAAGAACCACATCTCCCTTGCCAAGGAGATAATCGACAAGCACAAGGCTAAATAGGCGCTATGGCAGTACACAAGAAATACCCCGCCCTTGGCAGAGGGCTCGACGCATTGATAAGCACCGAGGAGGTGCGCACGCAAGGCTCTTCCTCAATCAACGAGGTGGAGATAAGCAGGATAAACGCTAACCCTAACCAGCCACGACGTGAGTTCGACGAGCAGGCTCTGCGTGAGCTTGCCGACAGCATCAGCGAGATAGGCCTGGTGCAGCCCATAACCGTGCGCAAGATGGACGACGGCACGTTCACCATCATAGCGGGGGAGAGGCGGTGGCGTGCCTGCCAGATTGCGGGGCTTAGCACGATACCAGCCTACATCCGCACTGCCGACGACGAGAACATGATGGAGATGGCGCTGGTGGAGAACATCCAGCGTGAGGACTTGAACCCGATGGAGATAGCCCTCGCCTACCAGCACCTGCTGGAGCAGTACGGCATGACGCAGGAACGCCTCTCGGAGAAGGTGGGAAAGAACCGCTCCACGGTGACCAACTACCTGCGCCTCTTGAAGCTGCCCGCCTCCATACAGGTGGCGCTGGAGAACCGTGAGCTGGACATGGGGCACGCAAGGGCTCTGCTCTCGCTTGCCGACCCGACGCTGCAGAACAAGGTGTTCGAGGAGATAAAGCGTCAGGGCTTGAGTGTGAGGCGTGTGGAGCAGATGGTGAACGAGCTGCTGGCTGGCGGCGAGGTCAGCACTGCTGGCGGAAAGATAAAGGGGAAGCGGGGCAGCCTGTCAGCGCAATACAAGGAATTGAGGAAGGAGCTGAGCAACCTCTTCCAGTCGAAGGTGCAGTTCACCTGCAGCGAGACGGGCAGGGGAAGGATTAGCATCGCCTTCGCCAGCGAGAAGGACTTGCTGCGCATAGTGGAGATGTTTGACCAGTTGAAAAGGTGAGGACGATTGCCAAGACATAGCGAGACGTTGACCAAGACATAGCGAGACGATTGCCAAGACATAGCGAGACGATTGCCAGAATATCACGAGACGATTGCCAAGACATAGCGAGACGACCACAGGGGTGGTCTCAGGGGGTGGCACTCGCGTTCGTTATGATGCTCAGCTTGTCGCTGTGGGCGGGGAGCGAGGCAAGGGGAGCTGAGTTGCCTGACACGCTTAAGGTGCTGCCTGATAGCGTTGAGGCTTTGCCGCTTGACAGCACGGTCATTGAGTTGGCGGACAGCCTGCTTAGGAACGACAGCACACTCGTGGGCGACTCGCTGACGATGACCTTCGATGCCTCGAGGCTGCGCCCCAACCGCAAGGAAGGCTTCACGCCTGACGCTATGAGGGCGATGTGGATAGGCATAGCCTTCCCCGGGGGCGGGCAGATATACAACCGCAAGTTCTGGAAGCTGCCCGTCTTCTACGGTGGGTTTCTGGGCTGCATGTACGCCCTGACGTGGAACAACATGATGCTGCGGGACTACTCGCAGGCTTATCTCGACATAATGGACGACGACCCTGAGACGAAAAGCTACGAGCAGATGCTGCCCTTGGGCTACAGCATCGAGGGCAAGGAGGAGCGGTTCCAGACTATCTTCAAGAACAAGAAGGACCGCTACCGCAAGTACCGTGACCTCAGCGTCTTCGCCTTCATCGGGGTCTACGCCCTCTCGATAGTGGACGCTTACGTGGACGCTGAGCTCAGCACCTTCGACATATCGAGAGACCTAAGCCTGCACTTCGAGCCAGCCGTGTTCGGCACAAGCCTCTCCCGCACGCTCGCCGACAACCACAAAGCATACGGAATACAGATGAACTTGACATTCTAACTATATATGAACACACAACGCACCATAGTTATAGCCTTTGCCTTGATGCCCTTTGCTCTGTCGAGGGCGCAGAGCGACCTCTCCGTCTACAACGAGCAGACGGGACGGAACGAGGAGATAGAGCTCCCCGACGGGATGGGCGCCGCAACCTCCGACAGCCTCTTGCGGGAGTGGAACGTGCGCAAGTACATAACCCTCGACGAGAGCTGCCTCGCCAGCAGCGAGAACCCTGAGTTCAGCAAGGAGGAGTACACGCAGCGGCTCAGCCACCTGCCCAACGTCATAGAGATGCCCTACAACGACGCCGTGCGCCAGTGCATCGACCAATACAGCGTGCGCCTGCGCCGCACCGTCTCCCTCATGCTCGGGGCGGGCAACTTCTACATCCCCATCTTCGAGGACGCTCTGGAGATGTACCAATTGCCGCTGGAACTTAAGTACTTGCCCGTCATCGAGAGCGCCCTCAACCCGAAGGCGGTCAGCCGGGTTGGGGCGGTGGGGCTGTGGCAGTTCGTCATCACCACCGCCAAGCAGTACGGGCTGGAGGTGACGAGCCTCGTCGACGAGCGGTGCGACCCCGTCAAGTCGTCGTACGCAGCGGCGCGCTACCTCAAAGACCTCTACGCCATCTTCGGCGACTGGAACCTTGTGCTTGCCGCCTACAACTGCGGCCCGAACAACGTGAGCAAGGCCATCAAGCGGGCGGGCGGCAGCACGGACTACTGGAAGATATACACCTACCTGCCCAAGGAGACACGAGGCTACGTGCCCGCCTTCATAGCCGCCAACTACATAATGAACTACTACTGCGAGCACAACATCTGCCCCGCCTCCGCAGAGCTTGCCACGGGGACGGACACCATTCTGGTCAACCGTGACGTGCGCTTCGAGCAGATAGCCGACCTCTGCGGCATATCGCTGGAGGAGATACGTGCCCTCAACCCGCAGTACCGCACGACGCTCGTCCCGGGCGAGGCGCGCCCCTCGTCCATTCGCCTCACGACGGACGCCCTGAACACATTCCTCACGCTGGGCGACAGCGTCTTCAACTACAAGGCGGAGGAGCTGCTCGCCAAGAGGCAAGTGGAAGTGCCTGTGCAGTCCACTCAGACCACCTCCTCCTCGAAGGGGAAGGGGAAGACGAGCAGCCGAGGCGCCTCGTACATAACGGTGAAGAGCGGGGACAACCTCGGGGCAATAGCACGCCGCAACGGCACCACCGTGGCTCAGCTTAAGCGCCTGAACGGCCTCAGGGGCGACGGCATAAGGGCAGGGCAGAAGCTGAGGGTGAAGTAGCATGAGGGATAACGAGAGCAGCAAAAATCGTCCGTCGGAGGCTTTGGAATCGGTCCGTCGGAGGGATTGGAATCGGTCCGTCGGACCGTTTGGAACTGGTCCGTCGGACCGTTTGTAACTTGTTCGACGAACGTTTTCTAACTCGTTAAACGAAGATTATGGATAACCAACAACCAACAATGCCCGACACCCGCGAGGAGCAGATGGTCAAGCAGGCGTTCCAGCGCCTGATCGACACCTACCTCTCCACGCCCCACCGCAAGAAGGTGGAGCTGATAACCCGCGCCTTCAACTTCGCCAACCACGCCCACAAGGGGGTGCGCCGCCTCTCGGGCGAGCCTTACATAATGCACCCCTTGGCGGTGGCTCAGATAGTGTGCGAGGAGATTGGGCTGGGCAGCACGAGCATCTGCGCCGCCCTCTTGCACGACGTGGTGGAGGACACGGACTACTCCGTGGAGGACATTCAGAACATTTTCGGCGAGAAGATAGCGCAGATAGTGGACGGGCTGACCAAGATAAGCGGGGGCATCTTCGGGGAGAAGGCCTCGGCGCAGGCGGAGAGCTTCAAGAAGCTGCTGCTCACCATGAGCGAGGACATAAGGGTGATACTCGTGAAGATAAGCGACCGCCTGCACAATATGCGCACCCTCGGCAGCCAGCTGCCCGGCAAGCAGTACAAGATAGCGGGCGAGACCCTCTACATCTACGCCCCCTTGGCGCACCGCCTCGGGCTGAACAAGGTGAAGGAGGAACTGGAGGACCTCAGCTTCCGCTACGAGCACCCCGAGGAGTACGACGATATCCGTAGCAAGCTCTCGGGCATGCAGGCTAAGCTGGACAACACCTTCACGGACTTCATACGCCCCATACGGGAGGAGCTTGACAAGCGGGGCATCGTCTACTCTGTGAAGGCTCGCGTCAAAGCCCCCTTCAGCATCTGGCAGAAGATGCAGCACAAGGGCATACCCTTCGAGGAGGTGTACGACATACTGGCCGCCCGCATCGTCTTCACCCCCCGTGACCCGGAGAACGAGATAGCCGAGTGCTTCCAGATATACGCCATAGCCTCCAACATCTACAAGCCCCACCCCCAGCGCTTCCGCGACTGGCTCAGCCACCCCAAGGCTAACGGCTACCAGGCTCTGCACACCACCCTTATGAGCAAGACAGGCAAGTGGATAGAGGTGCAGATACGCAGCGAGAGGATGGACGAGATAGCGGAGCAGGGCTTCGCCGCGCACTGGAAGTACAAGGAGGGAGAGAAGTCGTCCGAGACCTCGGAGACGGAGCTCAACAAGTGGCTGCAAACCATCAAGGAGATACTCGACAACCCGCAGCCCAGCGCCCTCGACTTCCTCGACGCCATCAAGCTCAACCTCTACGCCAACGAGATATTCGTCGTCACCCCCAAGGGCGAGTTCAAAACTATGCCCGCGGGCTGCACCGCCCTCGACTTCGCCTTCAGCATACACACCTTCCTCGGCACGCACTGCATTGGGGCTAAGGTCAACCACAACCTCGTGCCGCTTAACTACGTCCTCAAGAGCGGCGACCAGGTGGAGGTGCTGACATCGAACCGCCAGACCGTGGACGAGAGCTGGCTCCACTTCATAACCACCGCCAAGGCGCGCAGCAAGGTGGTGAACATCCTGCGCCGCAAGGAGCGGGAGAAGCAGAAGGCGGGGGAGCAGATCCTTAGGGACTTCTTCCAGCGGAACGACGTGGAGGTGAACAGCCTCAACATCGACAAGCTCTGCCTGCTCCACCAGACGGACAGCCGAGAGCAGCTCTACGCTGCCATCGGCACGCAGACGGTGGTGCTGGGCAAGGAGGACCTCGCCATGCTCCGCAACAAGAGCCGCCGCCGCAAGTCGTGGAAGAAGTACCTCAACCCCTTCAAGCGCTCCTCCGACAAGAGGGAGGACAACGCCCCGCAGGACGGCTCCGCCTCCACCGCCACTTACGAGAAGGTGGACCGCAAGAAGCCCCTCATCCTCAACGAGGAGACCATCAGCCACTACGTCATAGCCCCCTGCTGCCAGCCCATACCGGGAGACGACGTGCTCGCCTACATGGACCCCCTCACCAAGCGCATAGTCATACACAAGCGCCAGTGCCCCGAGGCGGACAAGCTCAAGGCGAAGGACGGCAACCGCATACTGCACGCCGAGTGGCAGACCCACAAGAAGCTCTTCTTCCCCGCCTCCATACGGGTGGACGGCATCGACCACCAGGGCGTGCTCTTCCAGATAACCAGCATCCTCTCGCAGCAGCTTAACCTGAACATACGCAAGCTGAGCGTCCAGGCCAGCGACGGGCTCTTCCAGTGCCTCATTCAGATGGAGGTGCACGACATCCACGACGTGCAGCTCGTCACCAACGACCTTAAGAAGATAAGCGAGGTGAAGACCGTCACCCGCATAAGCTGACCTCCTACACCCTTCGTGGCACCTCATAATGATCCACCGCAGCACCTCATAATGACCCTTTGCAACGAGTCATAATGACCCTTTGCAACGCCTCACCGTGACCCTTCGCGGCGAGTCGCAAGAGACCCTTCGCGGCAGAGATATTATGGCGGTTACGGAGAACCCCCAGAGGGGGTTGCCTTCGGCGAGGCTCGGCTGCGCTCGGCAAATCAAGCAAGCTTGTTTGCTCTCGCTTGCACGAGCGTTCAATAAGAGTAGCCGAGGCCAGAAGAACGGAGTTCTTCCCGATAGGTATGGGTTGCTTGCGTTAGCAAGCGAAGCTGTACCCTCGGATTCGGTGCGATAGTAGGTTGAGTGCCGGAGGTTGCTCCGCAACCTATAAAACGCTTAAGAGTGGCGAAGCCACTCGACAACACCCACGGATGCGCACCTCTTTATGTTGAGTACCTCCGGCACTCAATAGGTGTGATGCCGCCTGTCCGTGGGTTGTTCAACCCACGGCTACCGAGGGTTTGCAACCCCCGGCTATCCTTCTTAAGCACCTCCGGCGCTTTTTGAA
>JAJPYQ010000016.1 GCA_021204865.1 Prevotellaceae bacterium
CCCCAAAAACGTTTTAACAGATAATTTTAGACGGTACACCATATTTAACCCTAACGCCCCCGCGGCGGCACAGAGGGCGCACAATCCGCGATGGTGGCCCAGGGGCGACCGTAAGGGGCTTAACGGGCGATTTCCGGAGGTCAGTAAAGCCCGCCTCGGGCGGGAGCGCACAATTGGCACGAAGGGTGCGAAAAAGTAAGATAGCACGCGCCGGGGCAGCTTTCGCCTCAATTATAGGCTACAAACGGGGGCGAATAAGCGGAGGGACCGCAAACGGTCCGACGGAGGGATTGCGAACGGTCCGACGGAGCGATTGCGAACGGTCCGACGGAGGGATTGCAAACGGTCCGACGGAGCGACCGCAAAGGGTCCGACGGAGGGATTGCGAACGGTCAGTAGTAAGGCGTGGCGAAGTAAACCCCCAGCGGGGGTTTCAGAAGAGTAGCCGGGGGTTAAGCGAAGCGATACCCACGGATACGGTGCGATAGTAGGTTGAGTGCAGGAGGTACTCAACAACACCCGCAAACGCAAGCAAAAGGGTTGAGTACCTCCGGCACTCATTTGGTCGTGCCGACCAACCGTGGGTTGTTCAACGCTCGTGCAAGTGAGAGAAGAGCAGCTTGCTGGCTCTTCCGAGCGCAGCCGAGCCTCGCCGAAGGCCACCCACGGCTACTCGTATTGAACCCCCTCTGGGGGTTCTGATTGGTTGCGCCCCTTACCGTGGGTTGTTCAACGCTCGTGCAAGTGAGAGAAGAGCAGCTTGCTTCCTATACCACCCTGGAAGGGTAGGAAGATGGATAGCCGGGGGTTGCAAACCCTCGGTTCCGAGCCTCGCCGAAGGCCACCCCCTCTGGGGGTTCTTCCGTCGCTCGACCCCCGGCTACCATATGCAGCCCCTTCGGGGATATTTGTGGCGAGCATACGCTTGCTATTTAGATTCGTTTGCACTACCTTTGCCCGCACGACAAGCACACTCGAGGCTTATGTTCATCAGTAAAGGCATAGCGGCGTTCGGCAGATACCTGGACTTCCTGGGCAAGGTGTTCTCCGTGCCCGAGCGGATGCGCATGTTCGGCAAGCAGTACGTGAAGGAGATGGCCCAGCTGGGCGTTGACTCGATAGCCATCGTGCTTCTCATCTCGTTCTTCATAGGTGCGGTGATATGCATACAGATAAAGCTGAACATACAGAGCCCGTGGATGCCCTCGTTCGTGACGGGCTACACCACCCGCGAGATAATGCTGCTGGAGTTCGCGAGCAGCATCATGTGCCTGATACTGGCGGGGAAGGTGGGGAGCAACATAGCCTCGGAGCTTGGCACTATGCGCGTGACGCAGCAGATAGACGCCTTGGAGATAATGGGCGTGAACTCCGCCTCCTACCTCGTGCTGCCCAAGATAGCGGGGCTGATGACGATGATACCCTTCCTCGTCATCTTCAGCATCGCGGCGGGCTTCGGCGGGGCGTACGCCTCGGCATACGCGGGCATCATAACTCCCGACGAGCTGACGACGGGTATGCTGTACGACTTCAACCAGTGGTTCGTGTGGATGAGCATCATAAAGAGCCTGTTCTTCGCGTTCATCATCTCGAGCGTCTCCGCCTACTTCGGCTACAACGTGGAGGGCGGCTCGTTCAACGTGGGCAAGGCGAGCACCAACGCGGTGGTGTCGAGCAGCATGCTCATCCTCTTCGCCGACATCTTCCTAACGCAGCTCTTGTCATGATAGAGGTAAGGCACCTGTCGAAGGCGTTCGAGGACAAGGAGGTGTTGAGGGACATCAACGCCGTCTTCGAGGACGGAAAGACGAACCTCATCATCGGGCAGAGCGGCAGCGGCAAGACGGTGCTGATAAAGAACATCGTGGGGCTGCTTGAGCCGACCGAGGGGGAGATACTCTACGACGGGCGGGACTTCGTCACCCTCTCGAAAAGGGAGCGCACGACGCTCAGGCGGGAGATGGGGATGATATTCCAGAGCGCCGCCCTGTTCGACAGCATGACGGTGCTTGAGAACGTGATGTTCCCCCTCGACATGTACTCGGACATGAACGTGGCTGACCGCGTGAAGCGGGCGAAGTTCTGCCTGCACCGCGTGAACCTCGACGGGGTGGAAAAGAAGATGCCGGGCGAGCTGTCGGGCGGAATGCAGAAGCGCGTGGCCATAGCCCGAGCCATAGCGCTGCGGCCGAAGTACCTCTTCTGCGACGAGCCTAACTCGGGGCTTGACCCGAAGACGAGCCTCGTCATCGACGACCTCATATCGGGCATAACGCACGAGCTTGGCATAACGACCATAATGAACACGCACGACATGAACTCTGTGATGGGGATAGGCGAGAACATAATCTTCATAGAGAAGGGGAGGAAGGAGTGGCAGGGCACGAAGGACGAGATTATGTCGAGCACGAACGAGAGGCTGAACTCGTTCATCTTCGCGAGCGACCTGTTCCGAAAGGTCAAGGAGGTGGAGGAGGCGAACAAGACATGAGACCGAAGACGTTAACCCGTTATGAACCGCACCATTCGCACCGCAACCCTTACGCTCTTGGCACTGGCTATGCAAGCCTCTGCCTCGCCTGACATAGGGCTCGGCTTGTGGTACGACGAGCCTGCGACGGAGTGGATGGAGTACTCGCTGCCCATAGGCAACGGGCAGCTCGGGGCGTGCCTTATGGGCGGCACGGGGAAGGACGAGATACAGTTCAACGAGAAGACGCTGTGGAGCGGCACGCCGACGGACTTCGGGGCGTACTGGACGTACAAGAACTTCGGCTCGGTGTTCGTTGGGGACTTGGGAGGAAGGAAAGGTGTTAAGGACTATTGGCGCTGCCTCGACATAGAGAAAGGCGTGGGCAGGGTGCACTACTCACGGGGGAAGACCACGTACGAGGGCACTTACTTGGCTTCGTACCCCGACAAGGTGGTAGCCGTGCGGTACGAGGCAAGGGGGAAGGACAGGCTCAACCTGCTCATAAGCCTTGTGCCTGACCAAGAGATTAACGCAAGTCAGGTGGCTTACTCCCACGGCTTTGCCTCATTCGAGGGAAGCCTGACCACCGTCCGTTATGCCGCAAGGCTTTGCGTAGCCGCCAAGGACGGCAAGGTGGAGAGCGGCGAGAGGGGCATCACGGTGAAGGGGGCGACAGAGGTGTGGCTCTACCTTGCGGCAGGCACGGACTTCGACGCTGACAGTCCCTCACGCACCACGGGCGAGACCAGCGCGGAGCTTCACCGGCGCATAGCCTCTGTCTGCGCCAAAGCTTCCGCGAAGGGCTTCGATAGCATATACGAGGATCACGTCAAGGACTTCAGCTCGCTGATGGGCAGGGTGAGGCTTGACCTTAAAGGCAGGAGCAGCCGCACCACCAAAGACCTCATAGACTACTATAACACTAACCCCAACAACGAGGAGGCTCGCTACCTTGAGCAGCTCTACTTCCAATACGGGCGTTACCTTGAGCTGAGCAGCAGCCGTGGGGTGGACGCGCCTAACAACCTGCAAGGCATCTGGAACAACACGAGCCATGCGCCTTGGAACAGCGATATCCACACCAACATTAACGTGGAGATGAACTACTGGCCCGCTGAGCCGACGAACGTGAGCGAGACGCACCTTCCCTTCCTTAATTATATTATACGTAATGCGGGGAGCGCCCATTGGCAGTGGATGGCTCAGTGCCACGCCGGGGCGAACGAGGGTTGGGACGTGTACACCGCAAGCAATATCTTCGGGGGGATGAACACGTGGGGCGGCAACTACTTCGTGGCTAACGCCTGGTATTGCACCCACCTTTGGCAGCACTACCGCTTCACGCAGGACAGAGACTTCCTCGCACGTGCCTTCCCCGCTATGTGGAGCGCCGCTAAGTTTTGGATGAACCGCCTGATACTTGATAAAAACGATAGCACGCTCGTTGCCCCCAAGGAGTACAGTCCCGAGCAGGACGACCATAAGGTGGAGGACGGTACGGCTCACGCTCAGCAGCTCATCTGCTATCTCTTCGAGACGGTGAAGCAGGCTAACGACATTCTGGGAGAACTCTCGCCTGCCGACCTTGCCCAGCTTGACTATTACATAGAGAAGACCGACAGGGGGCTGCACACTGAAGTCTATACTGCTAACGAAGCTGCGGCAAGCGGTTGGACTGACCCACGCAACGGGGTGGCTAAGGGCGACACGATACTGAGGGAATGGAAGTACAGCACCTACGACGTGAGCCGCGACCCTTCGCACCGCCACCTCAGTCACCTTATGGCGCTTTACCCTCTTAACGTGGTTTATCCAGGCAGCCCCTACTTCGACGCTGCTGTGAACAGCCTACGCCTGCGTGGCGATGAGGCTACGGGGTGGAGCATGGCTTGGAAGGTATGCCTATGGGCTCGCGCGCAGGACGGCGACCACGCCCACAGGATATTGCGCAACGCCTTGCGGCACTCCACCTCTTACGACATAGACCAAAGCGCTGGAGGGGTGTACTACAACCTCTTCGACAGCCACGCCCCGTTCCAGATAGACGGCAACTTCGGCTGCTGTGCGGGCATAGCCGAGATGCTGCTGCAAAGCCACACTGACACGCTGCAGCTGCTGCCCGCCTTGCCCTCCGCTTGGAGCGAGGGGCAAGTGTGCGGTCTTAGGGCAGTGGGCAACTTCGAGGTTGACGAGGCGTGGCGTGACAACGCCCTGACCGAGGCGACGATAAAGAGCTTCTCAGGGCTGCCCTGCCCAGTGCGATACGCAGGCATAGCCGACCGCAAGGTGACCGACGAGGAGGGCAACGAGGTGCTTGCCATCCGCCTCGACGACAACACCATCCTCCTTAACACCTCAGCGGGAGGCACATACCATATTAATATGGGCGAGCCTTCCGCCGCAATGCGAGACATTAAATACCGACCCAACCTGGAACAATAACCCTTTATAACTTACACCAATTATGAGAAACTCATTAATCCTCATCTCCTTCATTCTGCCCCTCGCGGCTCAGGCTATCACAGAGCCTGACTTCGGCTCTGAGACATACTACATGATAGAGTTCACCAACAGCTCGCTCTATCTTACGGCTGGTGACAACAACGCTAACCTGACCACCCAAGAGGGTACTTACGACACCGCGACCGACCAACAACTGTGGCGGTTCGTAGGCTCGCAAAGCAGCCTGCAACTCGTGAACAAGGCAGGGCAGTACGCTGTCTACAGCTCGTCCGCCTCTCGCCTTCAGGCAAGCGCCACAGAGGACGCCTCAGGCTGGTCGCTCACCGACGGCTCTTCCTACTGGCAGCTTAAGTGGAACGGCACGTCCTCATCAGAAGCATATATGAACCAATGGGGAGGGACAGGCGTTGGATACAGCCTCGGACTGTGGACAAGCGGTGACAATAACAACAAGTTCCTGCTTATAGACCCCGACAACATCGAGTATGCCGAGTTCTACACCACTGGCACTGCAAGCTTCACCCCCGAGCATCCCATGACGCTCTGGTACGACGAGCCCGCAACAGCCACGGGCGTCTCCAACATCTGGATGGAGTACTCACTGCCCATCGGCAACGGGCAGCTGGGGGCAAGCCTCTTCGGCGGCATAATGAAGGACGAGATACAGTTCAACGAGAAGACCCTATGGACTGGCTCTCCCACCGACCTCGGCTCGTACGGGCAGTACAAGAACTTCGGCTCTGTCTTCGTGGAGGACAAGAGCGGAGCGATAGGCTTCACCGAGGAGGACGGGGCGAAGGACTACTACCGTTGCCTCGACATACAGAGCGGCGTGGGCAGGGTGCACTTCACTAACGCCTCAGGCACGACGACCTACGACCGCACCTACCTCGCCTCCTACCCCGACCAAGTCATAGCCGTGCGCTACACCGTCCAGGGCGAGGACAAGCTCAACCTGCTCTTCAGCATCGTGCCAGGCGACGACATCAACAACACCGAGGTGACCTACAGCGTAGGCACGACGGGGGCTGCCTACGGGGCGTTTATGGGCACGCTGACCACCCTCACCTACGCCGCAAGGATGAGGGTGGTGCCTATCGACGGCACAGTGGAGAAGACGGACGACGGCTTGCTGGTTAGCGACGCTACGGAGGTGATACTCTTTCTCTTGGGCGGCACTAACTTCGCCTCGGACAGCGATGACCGCAAGTCGGGGGAGAGAAGCACAGAGCTGCGCCAACGCTTCCTCGACCTTTGCACCGCTGCCTACGAGAAAGGCTTCGACCAGATCTACGAAGACCACGTGAGCGACTTCCTCTCCCTCACGGGAAGGGTGGACGTTGACCTTCAGGGAAGCAGCAGCCGCACCACCAAAGACCTCATCACCTACTACAACACTCTGAGCAACCTCGACAACCCAGAGGCTCGCTTCCTCGAGCAGCTCTACTTCCAGTACGGGCGTTACCTCGAGATAAGCAGCAGCCGAGGCATCGACGTGCCCAACAACCTGCAAGGGATATGGAACAACCTCAGCAGCGCCCCTTGGAACAGCGACATCCACACGAACATCAACATACAGATGAACTACTGGCCTGCCGAGCCCACTAACCTGAGCGAGACGCACCTGCCCTTCCTCAACTACATCATCCGCAACGCCGCCTCCAGCAACTGGCAGCGTGTGGCTAAGAGCTACGCTGGGGTATCTAACGGCTGGACGGTGTTCACCGAGAGCAACATCTTCGGGGGAATGAGCACGTGGGGCAGCAACTACTTCGTGGCCAACGCCTGGTATTGCAGCCACCTTTGGCAGCACTTCCGCTACACCCGCGACGAGGACTTCCTCGCCCGAGCGTTCCCCGCCATGTGGAGCGCAACACAGTTCTGGATGGAGCGTATGATAGAGGACAAGGGCTACAACAGCAGTAAGCAGAACAGCGGTTATAAAGGCACGGCGTACAGCTTCGACCCTGACGGCACCTACGTCGCCCCCGACGAGTACAGCCCCGAGCAGGACGCCCACTCGAGCGAGGACGGCACGGCGCACGCCCAGCAGCTCATCTACGACCTGCTGATTAGCGTGAAGGAAGCTACAGAGATACTCGACCCCGCTGTCACTGGTCTCTCTGACGATGACCTTGCCCAGCTCGACCTCTACCTTGAGAAGACCGACCAAGGGCTGCACACCGAGGTGTACACTGCAAACACGGCGCTCAACAGCGGCTGGACTGACCCACGCAACGGCGTGGCAAAGGGAGACACGATACTGAGGGAATGGAAGTACAGCCCCTACGACGTCTCCACCGACCCCTCGCACCGCCACCTCAGCCACCTGATGGCTCTCTACCCCCTGAGGCAGATAGACCCGCAGAGCCCCTTCTTCAACCCTTCCGTAAGGAGCCTGATGCTCCGAGGCGACGAGGCGACGGGCTGGAGCATGGGCTGGAAGGTGAACCTCTGGGCAAGGGCGCAGGACGGAGACCACGCCCACACCATCCTCAAGAACGCCCTCAAGCACTCCACCTCCTACGAGACCAACCAGTACGCCGGGGGCGTGTACTACAACCTCTACGACAGCCACGCCCCCTTCCAGATAGACGGCAACTTCGGCTGCTGCGCAGGCATTGCCGAGATGCTTCTCCAGAGCCAGACCGACACGCTCCAACTGCTGCCCGCCCTTCCCTCCACGTGGAGCGAGGGGCACGCCTACGGGCTGAAGGCGGTGGGCAACTTCGAGGTGAGCCAAGAGTGGAGCGGCGACACGCTCACCCTCGTCACCATCAAGAGCCTCTCGGGGCGTGACTGCCCCCTCCGCTACCCGGGCATAGGGCTGCGCAAGGTAAGCGACGAGGCGGGCGAGGAGGCACAGCACACCATCCTCGACGACAACACCATCCTGCTGCCCACCCAGGAAGGGGAGACCTACACGATAGACATGAGCATTGAGACGGGCGTGCGAGCCCCCAAGACCACGGAGGCGGAGCAGTCTTTTAAGGTAGCCCGCTCGGGCGACACGCTCACGGTCAGCGCCACAAGCGACGTTGCGGGCATCGAGGCCTTCGACGTGGCTGGCCGTCTCGTAGCCACAAGCAAGGGCAACACCATCCTTGTGGGCAGCGGTGTGAGGCTCCTCCGCATAGCCTTCGCCGACGGTACGGCTGCCTCCTATAAGACCCTCTAACAGACGTACCGATAAGAGTGCCGAAGGTACTCGACAGGGATAGCCGTGGGTGGCCTTCGGCGAGGTTCGGCTGCACTCGGAAGAGTCAGCAAGCTGCTCTTCTCTCGTTTGCACGAACGTTGTAACCCACGGCTGGGCGTGACGCTGCCCGTGAGAGGGATTTCCTTGTCGCCTTGCGTTGCCGTGTGCCTTTTATCCTTAACTTTGCCCCCAAGGAACACTCACTAACACACCTTTATGACTATGAAGACCTTAAGATTAATGGGAATGACCCTTGCGGTCGCTGCCCTCTGCCTTGGTTACGCCTCCTGCGGGGATGAAGACGAACTCACTATCAACGGTGGGAGTTATGACTGTATGCTGAACGGCATCTACTACACTCTTGACTTCGAAGCCAGAACCGCCAAGGTCGTAGGCAGCGGGAGGAAGGTTGTGGACATCCCCTCGTCCATATACTATGAGGACGCTACTGACAGCTATTATTCGGGCAGCTATACGGTGAAAAGCATATACCTTAGTGATAACAGTGGTATTACCTCCGTGACCATCCCCAGCTCCGTGACAAGCATAGGATGGTCTGCTTTCTTTAATTGCACCAGCCTTACCTCCGTGACAATCCCCGAGTCCGTCACAAGCATAGGAAGCTATGCATTCACAAGCTGCAGCAGCCTTACATCTGTGACCATCCCCAGCTCCGTGACAAGCATAAAAGACTATGCATTCTCTGATTGCACCAATCTTACATCCGTGACAATACCCGAGTCTCTGACAAGCATAGGTGAGGGGATATTCGAGTATTGCAGCAGCCTTACCTCTGTGACCATCCCCAACTCGGTGACAAGCATAGGAAAGAACGTATTCGATGGTTGCAGCAGCCTTACCTCCGTGACAATCCCCGAGTCCGTGACAAGCATAGGAGAGTGGGCATTCTCTGATTGCGGAAGCCTAACATCAGTGACCATCCCCAGCTCCGTGACAAGCATTGATAAATATGCGTTCCAGAATTGCAGCAGCCTTACCTCTGTGACCATAGGTGCATCCGTTACAAGCATAAAAGACTATGCATTCTCCGATTGCAGCAGCCTTACCTCAGTAACCTCGCTTAACCCCACCCCACCATCGTGTTCGTCCTATGCGTTCAGCGGTGTGGACATGAGCGTCTGCACGCTCTTGGTGCCCGTAGGCTCGAAGAATGCGTACGCTTCAGCCACAGGGTGGAAGAACTTCAGGAAGATAAGGGAGGGGGCGTGATTCCTATATAATGGTCGTCGAGGTGACCCTTGTTAGGGTGACTGTCGTGGCCCTAACAAGGGTGACAGTCGTGGCCCTAACAAGGGTGACTGTGACGACTGATATAGAGGCTTTATGAAAGGAGTATAAGAGGGGCCGTGGTCCCTGTATAAGAGGCGTGAAGGTACCCCTTGCGAGGGGTTACTTGACGCTTAGCCGTGGGGCTTCACGGGCATACAATAAGGCCCGCCACACTGATGTGGGGCGGGCCGTTATGCCTTGTCGCTTGAGGCTACTTGGCGAGCGAGGCTACCGTCTCCCTCAGCACAGCTATCTTGCTCTCCGCGTCGGCGAGCTTCTTGCGCTCAAGCTCCACCACCTGCTTGGGGGCGTTCTCTACGAAGCGCTGGTTGCCGAGCTTCCTCTCGATGCTTGCCATGAAGCCTTGCAGCCGCTCTATCTCCGCCTGCGCCTTGCGCGTCTCCGCCTCACGGTCGATGAGGCTGCCGAGGGGTACGGCGTACTCGTCAGTGCCCACGAGGAAGGCTTGGCTGCCCTCGCCCTTCTGCGGGACGTAGGCTATCACCTTGAGGCACGCCAGCTTCTCTATCACTGGGCCGAGGGCGGGGCAGCGGGTCACACGCCTCTCCTCGGGCGAACTTACCACCACCTCAAGGCGCAGCGGCTCGTGTGGACTGATGTTCTTGCTCTGCCTCACCGCCCTCACTCCGCTTATCACCTGCTTCGCCTCCTCCACTTGGGCGAGGAGCCGTCGGTCGCTCTCGGAAGGTTCATCGAGGCAAAGCGTCGAGGTCATTATGCTCTCGCCCTCTTGCCTCGGGGCGATATGCTGATAAAGCTCCTCGGTGATGAAGGGCATGAAGGGGTGGAGCGTCTGCATTAGCTGCTCAAAGAGGCTAAGGGTCGCCTTGAGCGTCGGCTGGTCTATCGGGGCTTGGTAGGCAGGCTTGATCATCTCAAGATACCAGCCCGAGAACTCGTCGGTGAAGAGCTTGTAGGCTGCCATAATCGCCTCGTTGAGGCGGTACTTGCTGAAGAGGTCGTCTATCTCGCTCACCTCCTTGCGTATCATTGCCTGCATCCAAGCGATGACTTTCTTGTTGCTCTTAGGCTGAGGGAGCGAGGGGTCGGCAGTCCATCCCTTGACGAGGCGGAAGGCGTTCCATATCTTGTTGGAGAAGGCTGCCCCCTGCTGGCACAGCTCTTCCTTGAAGAGGATGTCGTTCCCAGCGGGCGCGGCAAGCAGCATGCCCATGCGCACGCCGTCCGCCCCGTAGCGGTCGATGAGGGCGAGGGGGTCGGGGCTGTTGCCAAGCGACTTGCTCATCTTCCTGCCGATGCCGTCACGGACGATGCCCGTGAAGTAGACATCACGGAAAGGCACGTCGTGGAGGTACTCCTCGCCAGCCATTATCATTCGGGCTACCCAGAAGAAGATGATGTCAGGCCCGGTCACGAGCACCGATGTTGGGTAGTAGTAGCTGATGTCCTTGTTGCCCGGGTCGTTGATGCCGTTGAAGAGGGAGATGGGCCACAGCCAGCTGCTGAACCACGTGTCCAGTGCGTCCTCGTCCCGCCTCAGGTCTTCCTGCCTCAAGCCCTCGAAGCCCTTTATCTTCCTCGCCTCGTCAAGGGCTTCCTCCTTAGTAAGGGCAACGACGTACCGCTCTTCCTCACCCTCCTTTGCGGGAAGGAAGTAGGCGGGTATGCGGTGTCCCCACCACAGCTGGCGGCTGATGCACCAGTCCTGTATGTTCTCAAGCCAGTTGCGGTAGGTAGTGACGTACTTGGTGGGATAGAACTTAATCTTGCCCTCAAGCACGGGAGGCAAGGCGATGTCGGCGAAGTGCCTCATCGAGAGGAACCACTGCTTGCAGAGCCTCGGCTCTACTGCCGTGTCCTGGTTACGCTCGCTGTAGCCCACGCTGTTCTCGTAGTCCTCCACCCTTTCCATAAGCCCCGCCGCCTCAAGGTCGAGGGCTATCTGCCTGCGCACCTCCATGCGGTCTTGCCCCACGTACAGCCCCGCCGCCTCGCTGATGGTGCCGTCGGGGTTGAACACGTCTATCGTCTCAAGGTCGTGCGCCTTGCCGAGGTTGTAGTCGTTGATGTCGTGGGCGGGAGTGACCTTAAGGCAGCCCGTGCCGAACTCGATGTCCACGTAGCGGTCCTCTATCACAGGCACTACCCTGCCCACGAGCGGCACCCTCACCTTGTGCCCTCGCAGCCACTGGTTCTTCGGGTCTTTCGGGTTGATGCACATAGCCGTGTCACCCATTATCGTCTCGGGGCGTGTGGTGGCTACCACTGCGTAGTAGCGCCCGCTCTCGTCCTTGTACACACGCTCGCCCTCCTCGCCCGTGGGGACTATCGGCTCGCTGTCGGCAACGTAGTAGCGCAGGTAGAAGAGGTGGCTCTTCTCCGTGCGGTAGACCACCTCCTCTGTGGACAGCACGGTCTGAGCCTTGGGGTCCCAGTTCACCATCCTCAAGCCACGGTAGATAAGCCCTTTCTTGTACAAGTCCACGAACACACGCAGCACGCTCTCGCTCCGCACCTCGTCCATCGTGAAGGCGGTGCGATCCCAGTCGCAGCTCGCCCCCAGTCGGCGCAACTGCTTGAGGATGATGCCCCCGTGCTCCTCCGTCCACGCCCAAGCGTGCTTGAGGAACTCCTCCCTCGTGAGGTCTCTCTTCCTTATGCCCTCGCTTGCGAGCTTTGCCACCACCTTAGCCTCCGTGGCTATCGAGGCGTGGTCAGTGCCGGGCAGCCAGCAGGCGTTCTTGCCCTCAAGCCTTGCCTTGCGCACAAGGATGTCCTGTATGGTGTTGTTGAGCATGTGACCCATGTGAAGCACGCCCGTCACGTTGGGCGGCGGGATGACTATGGTGTAAGGCTCACGGTCGTCGGGCTTGCTGCTGAAGAGCTTGTGGTCGAGCCAATACTGATACCACTTCCGCTCGATATCGGCTGGGGAGTAATGTGCCGCTAATTCCATTGCTTGTGGGGTTTAGGTGAAGTTTGCGGCTGCAAAATTACTAAATTCTTCGTACTTTTGCACCGCTATGCATACAAGGAAAGAACAGATGGAGGCGTTCGGGCGGTTGCTCGACGTGCTCGACGAGCTGAGAGAGAAGTGTCCTTGGGACAGGAAGCAGACCAACGAGAGCCTGCGCCCGAACACGATTGAGGAGACCTACGAGCTGTGCGACGCCCTCGAGCGGGACGACCAGCGGGATATATGCAAGGAGCTTGGCGACGTGCTGCTGCACGTGTGCTTCTACGCCAAGATAGGCAGCGAGAAGGGGGAGTTCGACATTGCGGACGTATGCCACAAACTCTGCGACAAGCTCATCTTCCGCCATCCCCACGTCTACGGAGACGCTGCGGCAAGCACGGCGGGCGAGGTGGTGCAGGCGTGGGAGAAGATAAAGCGCCGGGAGAAGGACGGAAACAAAACGGTGCTTTCGGGCGTGCCAGCTGCACTGCCCTCGCTCATCAAGGCTTTCCGCATACAGGAGAAGGTGAGCAACGTGGGCTTCGACTGGGCGCAGAAAGAGGACGTGTGGGCAAAGGTGGACGAGGAGCTTCGGGAGCTTCGGGCGGAGATGCAGAAGGGCGACAAGCAGGCAGCCGAGGGCGAGTACGGTGACTTCCTCTTTGCTCTCATCAACGCCGCACGCCTTTACGGGCTTAACCCTGACAACGCCCTCGAGCGCACTAACCAGAAGTTCATCCGCCGCTTCAACTACGTTGAGGCGAAAGCGGCTTCCTATACAACCCCGGAGGGGTTGCACGGGGATAGCCGTGGGTTTCAACGTTCGTGCAAACGAGAGCAAACGAGCTTGCTCGATTTGCCGAGTGCAGCCG
>JAJPYQ010000039.1 GCA_021204865.1 Prevotellaceae bacterium
CCCCAAACCCCCGATGTTTTTCCCTCGACCACAGCGGCTTAATTGCTCGGCCGCACGGGGCGACGGGATAATTGCGTAACTTCGCGGGCGATGAGCGGGAAGACTAACAGAGTGAGGCGTTTCGTCAAGGACTGGACGCTGCCCTTGGCTATATGCCTCGGCGTAGCCCTCTACCTGCCCTTCCGCCTTGTGCCCGCCCTCCGTCCCGTAGCCTCGTGGTATCTCCCCTACAACAGCGTCACCCTTCCCCTCTGCGCCTTCGCCGTGCTATACGTGACATTCTGCAAGGTGGAGTTCCTTAAGCTTCGCCTCAAGAGGTGGCACCTTTGGCTGTGCATAGGGCAGACGGTGCTTGTGGCTATGGTGATGGCTCTTATCCTCTGCCTTCACGCAGAGGGGCACCGGCTCGTCTTCCTTGAGGCGACCCTCGTGTGCGTCATCTCCCCCGGGGCAATGGCTGCTGCGGTGGTCACAGCCAAGCTTGGGGGCAGCCTCGAGGAGATGACCGCCTACACGCTGCTCTCCAACCTGCTTGCCACCCTGCTCATCCCCCTCTGCTTCCTCTGCCTGCCCAGCGAGAGCGAGGGTTTCCTCCCGCTCTTCCTCGCCATCCTCTCCAAGGTAAGCGCAGTCCTGCTCCTCCCCCTTGCCTTGGCATTGCTCACGAAGGCATTCCTCCGCCCCCTGCACCGCCTTATTACCTCTATAAGAGACCTCAGCTACAACCTCTGGGCTATCTCCCTCATCGTGATAACAGGCACGACGGTGATGAACATACTCGACGCTTGGACAAGCACCACCCTCTTGCTTCTCCTCACGATAGCCCTTATGGCTATGCTCGTCTGCGCTGGGCAGTTCGCCTTGGGCAAGCTCTTGGGCAGGCGTTGCGGCAGGGAGACGGAGGCAGGACAAGGGCTTGGGCAGAAGAACACCACCTTCGCCATCTGGACTGCCACAGCCTTCCTCACTCCCCTCAGCTCCGTGGGCCCGGGCTGCTACATACTGTGGCAGAACATCGTGAACAGCGTGGAGATATGGAGGCACGAGCGCAAGTTTCCCTCCCCCAAGGCATAGCCTTAAAGCATTTATTGTTACCTTTGCCCCTGACGAAACACCTTAACCACTATGAAGCATAGCATCACAGTCTTACTTATCTGCCTCCTCGCCTGCTCCTGCTCAGCCTCAAGGCACGCCACTGGGCAAGGCACGAAAGGGCAGGACACACTCACCTACTCCTACAGCCAGACGCAGAGCCTCACGCAGAAGGACGTGCAGTTCTTCAACCGTGTGAGCGAGGCCTACGGCGGCTTGCAGTACACCCCGATATGGCTCACCACGAGCGAGGAGGGGGAGTCGACGCTCCTCAGCTACTTCTGCAACGGGCAGAACGGCAAGCCCGTGATGGTCACCATAGAGAAGCCCCAGCACGGCAAGCCCGTCATCAAGGACATCAAGCAGGTGGCAAAGCCAAGGAAGCCCACCGACGTGGTGACGGTGTACTACGACCCACAGACTGGCAGCGGTCCCCTTGAGGCAGTGCTTTCAACGCAGGACTGCGAGGTGATGGGCAGAGACTCCAACGCCTGCTCCATTACCCTGAGACTTAAGAAGAGCGAGACACGCACCCTGCTGGAGAACACCAAGGGCGTGCTTAGCGTCACCGACCACCAGATAATGTCCCCCTACCCCTCCAACGACTAAGGGATGCAAGAAGTCGTAAGCCTCGTGGGCAAGATGTCGCCCTACCTGCTGCTGGGCTTCCTCTTGGCAGGGCTTATGCACGCCTTCATACCCGCCCGCCTCTACTCCCGCTTCCTCTCACGCCGCAGCTTCCGTAGCGTAGTCAACGCAGCCCTGCTGGGCATACCCCTGCCCCTCTGCTCGTGCGGGGTGATACCCACGGCTATGTCCCTGAGGAGGGAGGGAGCGTCGAAGGGGGCTGTCACAAGCTTCCTCATCGCCACGCCTCAGACGGGGGTGGACAGCATCATAGCAACCTACGCCCTCCTGGGGCTGCCCTTCGCCATCCTGCGCCCCGTGGCAGCTCTCGTGACGAGCCTCTTCGGGGGCTGCCTCGCCAACCTTACGGACAAGAGCGAGGAGACAGCCTGCTCAAAGGACTGCACCCCTGAGGAGCTGCCTCGAGGCTTCAGGGCACGCCTCCTCGAAGCCCTGCGCTATGCCTACCTCACTATGATGCAGGACATCGGCAAGTGGCTCGTCGTGGGTCTTGTGGTGGCAGGGCTGATAACCGTCCTCATCCCCGACCAAGCCTTCACGCTGTTCCGGGGCAACACCCTCGCCTCCATGCTGCTGGTGCTGGTGATAGCCATGCCCATGTACGTCTGCGCCACGGGGAGCATCCCCATCGCCGTCGCCCTTATGCTGAAGGGCTTGACCCCGGGGGCGGCGCTCGTGCTGCTTATGGCAGGCCCGGCGTGCAACTTCGCCTCGATGCTCGTGGTGCGCAAGGTGATGGGCACGGGCTCGCTTGTGACCTACCTCGTGAGCATAGTGGCAGGCTCGGTGGCGTTCGGCTGCCTGATAGACTGGCTGCAAGCCGAGGGTCTTGTAGACTTCCTTGGGGGAACAAGCCAGATGGCAATGAGCTGTCACGGCTCTTCCCAGTGGCTCTCTTGGGCGTGCACCGCCATACTGCTGCTTCTCCTCCTGAACGCCCTCGCCGTCGAGCCTCTTAGACACAAGAACAAACCCCTAACAAACCAGACCGACATGAACACAAAGACATTCCGCATCGAGGGCATGAGCTGCAACCACTGCCGAATGACGGCTGAGCGGGCTCTCCTCTCCGTTGAGGGCGTGGAGGCGGCCACGGTAGACCTGCCATCAGCCCTCGCCCGAGTGACAGGCACCGCCACACGGGAAGCCCTCTCCCGGGCCATAGCCTCCGTCGGCTTCACCCTACGGGAAGCCTGACCACAGCCTGTTACACGTGGGTATAAGCCCCCACCTCACCTCGAGGCGGGGGCTTATTCGTTGACAATGATCGGTCCCTACTGGTACATCCTGCCGCAGATATACGTAACTTTGCGCAGTGACTTCGACGAGTCAACCTAAGTGACTTCGACGAGTCCACATAAGTGACTTCGACGAGTCCACCTAAGAGACTTCGACGAGTCCACCAAGGTGACTTCGACGAGTCCACTAAGAAAGATATTAGCTAAGTTAAAGGATAAGTACTATGGCATTAGAGTTTCTGATCAGGTACAAGGAGAGCAACCTCAACGGCTCGAAGGGAGAGATGGTGTACTACGCCGAGCGCAAGTCGACACATTGGCTCAGGCCGGACGAGGCTATGGACACCATTGTCGACGCCACGTCCCTGACAAGGGGAGACCTTAAGAACGCTATCACGAGCCTCGCCGAGGTGCTGGCCGAGGGGCTAAGCGAGGGCAGGAACGTCGACCTCGGGGAGCTGGGGACGTTCCGCCTTGAGGTGAGCAGCAGGTATGAGAGCAGCCCCGAGGACGTGACCGTCGAGGACACGCTGAAGGTGCCGAGGATAGTGTTCTACCCCAAGAAGCGGCTGCTGAGGAAGGCGCTGAAGGTGAGGATGAGCATCGACCACTCGATGGTCATGCCAGCGAGGACGAGGAGGAAGAAGGATTAGAGGGACTGGGGCGTCTGCAAGCCCATCTCCCGCGCCTTCTCCAGCATAAAGGCGAAGGCTGCGTCGTGGTCGTTGGGGATGCGGCTCTCCCAGATGGCGTCCTTGACGGCTTGCTTCAGCTCGCCGATGGCGTGGCAGGGGGGAAGGCTGAGTGCCTGCATTATCTCAAGGCCAGTGACGGGGTTGTGCCACGTGCGGTAGTTGTCCCTCTCCTGGAGGTCTGCCAGCTTCTCCCTGACGAGGCGGAAGTTATCGAGGAAGCGCTGCTTCCTCTGCTCGTTCTTGCTCGTGACGTCCGCCTCGCAGAGGGTCATCAGGTCGTCTATGTCCCCCGCCGCCTCGAAGAGAAGCCTCCTGACGGCGCTGTCCGTCACCTCTGAGTCCGCCATAGTGATGGGGCGCATGTGCAGCTCCACGAGCTTCTGCACGTAGCGCATACGCTCGTCCACGGGCAGCTTAAGGCGGCGGAAGAGGGAGGGCACCATACGGGAGCCGATGTTGTTGTGGTTGTGGAACGTCCATCCCGCCTCGCTCTCCCAGCGCTTGCTGCGGGGCTTCCCGATGTCGTGCAGCAGGGCAGCCCAGCGGAGCCATAGGTTGTCGGAGCGCTTCGATACGTTGTCAAGCACCTCGAGCGTGTGCCAGAAGTTGTCCTTGTGCGCCCTGCCATCCCGTGTCTCGACTCCCTCGAGAGCCTCGAGCTCGGGCAGTATGAGCGAGAGCAGCCCCGAGCGGTGCAGCTCGGTGAAGCCAATGCTTGGGCAGGGGGAGAGCATTATCTTGTTCAGCTCGTCGGTGATACGCTCCTGCGAGATGATGCGTATCCTCTCGGCGTTGCGGGTGAGGGCTTGCTGCGTCTCTTCCTCTATCTGGAAGAAGAGCTGCGAGGCGAAGCGTATGCAACGGAGCATCCTTAAAGGGTCGTCGGAGAAGGTAACGTCAGGGTCGAGGGGCGTGGCTATGAGGCGGTCTTCCATGTCGAGCAGCCCTTGGAAGCGGTCGGTAAGCTCGCCGAACCTCTCCCTGTTGAGGCAGAGGGCGAGGGCGTTGATGGTGAAGTCCCTTCGCTCGAGGTCGTCCTCCAGCGTGCCGTCCTCCACGACGGGCTTGCGTGAGTCGCGGCTGTAGCTCTCCCTCCTCGCCCCCACGAACTCTATCTCCCGTCCCTTCCACTTCACCTGCGCCGTGCCGAAGTTGCGGAACACTGCCACGCTCGCCCCCTTGCCAAGCCTTCTCTTCAGAGCCTCAGCCACTCTGATGCCGCTGCCCACCACCACGCAGTCAATGTCCTTTGAGGGTCGCTCGAGGAAGAGATCCCTCACGTATCCGCCCACGAGGTGGCACTCAAGCCCCAGCTCGTCAGCCGTCTGCCCGATGAGGCTGAACAGCGGGTCACTGAGCCTCTCCCTTATCTCCTCCCTCGTGAGCCTCTTCATTACTTCTTCTTGTCGTCCTCAATCTTGCGCTTGTAGAACTCCGTCTTGAGGGAGTCCTGCTCGTTGATTGCGTCGAGCAGCTCAATGCTGTCAAGCGTGAGAATGGCTTGCGTCCTCGCCTCCACGGCACGGGGGTAGCGTTGCCTGAGGGACATGATGGTGTCTCTCGCGGCGGAGGTGTTGCCCTGCTGGAGCAGCTCCCGAGCCTCCTGTAGCATCTTCGCCCCCATCTCCTCGTCGGTGGGCTTGTGGCAGGCTGCAAGGGCAAGCCCACAGAGCATAAGGCTGATAATCGTTGTCTTCTTCATAGCGTTATTGTTGTTTAGGTTATCTTGTTCACATCCCGAAGTGGGGCAGCACCCACCTTACTATGTCATTGCCAAAGGCGAGCACCATAAGGGCGACGATAATGCCGAGGCCTATGTACTCCAGCCACACCATCACCCTCTCGCTCGGCTCCCTGCCCGCTATCCACTCGTAGAGCAGGATGGCGACATGCCCCCCGTCGAGGGCGGGTATGGGCAGGATGTTCATAACGGCAAGGATAATGCTGATGAAGGCCGTGAGGCTCCAGAAGCGAAGCCAGTCCCACGTGTCGGGGAAGATGCTGCCTATCGTGATGAAGGAGCCCACACTCTTCACGCCCTTGGCAGTGAAGATGTAGCGCAGGTCGCTCACGTATCCCGCCAGCACCTCCCAGCCGTGCCTCATCCCCGCAGGAACGCACGTAAGCGCGTTGTAGGTGATATGCTCTATCTGCTCCTCGCCTATGGGCATACGCCTAACCACGCCCATCTTCATATCCTCGTCGAGCGTGAGGGAGAGTGTGTCGAGCAAGCCCCCCGCGGGGCGGGCAAGCACAAGGGTCATCTCCCTCTCAGTGCGCCCCGCCATAAGGGAGTCGTAGTCGCTCCAGTAAGCCATCTCCTTTCCGTCCACAGCCATTATGCGGCTTCCCTTGGTCAAGCCAGCCAAGTCGGCGGGAGAGCCAGGCAGCACGGAGTCTATCACCGCCTCAGCCAAGGGGGTGAAGAAGGCAGGCTCCATGTCGAGCATGTCCATCATGTTCAGCCCCTTGTCGGGCATCTTCAGGGTCACATCCTTGCCATGCCTCAAGACGGTCACAGTCTTAGCCCTTGAGAAGTCCCTTATCAGCGTGGCGGAGTAGCCTCGTATCTCCTTTCCGTTCACCTTGACGGGTATGTCCCCGTCTCGGAAGCCTATCTCCTCGGCAGCCTCGTTGAAGGCAAAGCCAGCCTCAATGTTGCGCATAGGCAGCACGTCCTCCCCCCAGTGCAGCATCACGGCAGAGAAGATGACGAAGGCTGTCACGAGGTTCACCAGCACACCACCCACCATTATGAGGAAGCGCTTCCACACCTTCTGGCTGCGGAACTCGTCAGGGCGTGCCTCCTGCCTCATCTGCTCCTTGTCCATGCTCTCGTCTATCATCCCCGCTATCTTCACGTATCCGCCAAGGGGAAGCCAGCCTATGCCGTACTCCGTCTCGCTCTTGAGGAAGCGGGGGAAGAGGCGTGTGAACCACCTGTCCTTGGTGCTGAAGAGGTGGAACTTAGGGTCATAGAAGATGAAGCACTTCTCCACCCTCACCCCGAAGAGCTTGCAGAAGAGGAAGTGCCCCCCCTCGTGCAATACCACCAATAGGCAGAAGCAGCACAGCAGCTGCAGCGCCTTTATACCTATTATATTAATGTCCATTGTGTCTTGTCTCCTTGTTAGTTCCTATGGTTATCGTAATTCTCCCCGAGAAGCTTGCGAAGGGTCGTACGAGGGGCCGCGAATAGGAGCGGCTGGTTGCCGCGAAGAGGAGCGGCTGGTTGTCGCGAAGAGGAGCGGCTGGTTGTCGCGAAGAGGAGCGGCTGGTGGCCTTCGGCGAGGTTCGGCTGCACTCGGCAAATCGAGCAAGCTCGTTTGCTCTCGTTTGCACGAACGTTGTCGCGAAGCCTTGCTAATGCCCATCGCCTTGCCTCCTTGTCAGCTCCTCTGCCACAAGCCTTGCCTCCCGGTCGCACTCAATGTAGTCCTTGAGCGTGGGGCTTAGCCTCAGCGGCACTGTGTCCATTGTCTTCTCTATTATCCCGGCAATCCTCGTGAAGGGGCACTTCGTGCCCCGCGTTTGTCTATCCCCATCCCAAACCCTTCCGCCAGGGAAGGGCTTAGTCGCTTCGCTCCGAATGCCCTCCCGGAAAGCCAGGTTAGCCACCTCGTTGGCTGCGTTCATCACGCAGGGGGCTGTGCCTCCTCTCCTCAGCGCCTCGTAGGCAAGCGAGAGGCAGGGGAACCTCTCCGTGTCAGGCTTCTCGAAGGTGAGGGGCTGCATCCTGTACCAGTCAAGCCTTGGGAAGTCGCTGCTGAGCCTCTGCGGGTAGCTCAGGGCGTACTGTATGGGTATCCTCATGTCAGGCACTCCGAGCTGAGCCTTCACCGCCCCGTCGCGGAACACCACGGCACTGTGCACCACGCTCTCAGGGTGTACCACCACCCTTATCCTCTCCTGCCCAACGCCGAACAGCCACTTAGCCTCAATCACCTCGAAGCCTTTGTTCATCATCGTGGCGCTGTCTATGGTTATCTTCGCCCCCATCTCCCAGCGGGGGTGGCGCATAGCCTGCTCAACGCTCACCTGCTCCAGCTCCTCCTTGCTGAACATACGGAAGGGCCCCCCCGAGGAAGTCAGCACTATCTCCTCTATCTCGTCCATCCTCTCGCCCACAAGGCTCTGGAAGATGGCGGAATGCTCACTGTCAACAGGCAGGATAGCCACTCTTCTTTCCCTCGCCAGCCTTGTCACCAGCTCCCCAGCCACCACAAGTGTCTCCTTGTTCGCCAGGGCTATCGTCTTGCCCGCCTCTATGGCTGAGAGGGTAGGCTCAAGCCCCGCAAAGCCCACGAGAGCCACCAGCACCACGTCCACCTCACTGTTCTGCGCCACCTGGGAGAGGGCTTCCTTGCCGGCGAAGACCTGCACGTCCGTGTCCCGCAGAGCCTCCCTCACCTGCTGGTATTTCGCCTCGTCCACTATCACCACAGACTGAGGCTTGTACTTTCTCGCCTGACTGATAAGCAAGTCCGCCCTATGGTTAGCTGTCAGCACGTACGGCTCGTAGAGGTCGGGATGTCTGTCCACCACCTCCAGCGCCTGTGTGCCTATGCTCCCCGTGCTTCCCAGTAAAGCCAGCTTCTTTCTCATATCTCGGTCAGCCCCTCAGGCAGAGCCATCGTCAGGGCTCTATTCTCGTGGTCAATGTCCTCTATCAGTTCCTCTGCGGCAGGTATCAGGGTGTCTCCTATGCAGAAAAGGATGTTAGCCGTAGTGTCGTCCACCTTGTCAATCCTGCCTATCACCCTGCCCTCTGTGTCCCTTAGGGTGAAGCCACGGAAGTACTGCCAAGAGTAAGTCTCGTCCCCACAGTCTTTCTTCAGGCTGTAAGGCACATAAACCTCGTCCCCCTGCATCTCCCTCGCCTCGTCAGGGGAGTCGATGCCCTCAAGCTTAACGAGAGCCCTCGTGTCACCCGTCAGGCGGTACTCCTCCACGTAGAAAGGCACCAGCAAGCCCTCCACCTTGCACAGGAGGAAGCCATCCCCGTGGGTCTGCCACACGTCGTCAGAGAAAGAGAAGAGCATCTCCCCCCTCACCCCGTGCGCCTTGCCAAGCGTGCCAATCATGTAGCAGTCCTCCTCCCTCAGCATCGCCTTTCAGTCCACCCTCTTTATGTTAGCCCCAAGGGCGTTCAGCCTCCCCTCTATGTCCTGGTACCCACGGTCTATCTGCCCGATGTTGTCTATCCTGCTCACCCCGTCAGCACTAAGGGCGGCTATCAGCAGGGCAATGCCCGCCCTAATGTCGGGGCTTGTCATCCTGCCCGCCCTCAGGCGCATCTGCTTGTCGTGCCCCACGACCACCGCCCTGTGAGGGTCACAGAGGATTATCTGCGCCCCCATGTCTATCAGCTTGTCCACGAAGAAGAGGCGGCTCTCGAACATCTTCTGGTGTATCAGCACAGAGCCTTTCGCCTGCGTGCTCACCACCAGCAAGACGCTCAGCAAGTCGGGCGTGAAGCCTGGCCAGGGAGCGTCGGAGAGGGTCATAAAGGAGCGGTCGAGGAACGACTCTATCTCATAATGCTCCTGCCCTGGCACCACTATGTCCCTGCCCTCGCAGTCCACCCTCACACCCAGTCGGCGGAACGTGTCGGGTATCAGCCCCAGCTGCCTCATGTCCACGCCCTTTATCCTCACCCCCTCTCCGCAGAGGGCAGCCATCCCTATGAACGAGCCTATCTCAATCATATCAGGCAGAACAGTGTGCGTAGCCCCGTGCAGGCTCTTCACACCTACGATGGTCAGCAGGTTGCTTGCTATGCCCGATATGTTCGCCCCCATAGAGTTGAGCAGGTGGCAGAGCTGCTGCACGTAAGGCTCGCAGGCAGCATTGTATATTGTGGTGGTGCCCTTAGCCAGCACGGCAGCCATAACTATGTTGGCTGTGCCAGTCACGGAAGCCTCGTTCAATAGCATATAGCAGCCCTTCAGCGCCTTCGCCCTTATGTCGAAGATCCCCCTCTCAGCGTCGTAGCTGAAGCTTGCCCCCAGTCGGCTGAGGCCAAGGAAGTGAGTGTCAAGCCTGCGCCTGCCTATTTGGTCGCCCCCAGGCTTCGCCACCATCGCCCTGCCGTACCTTGCCACGAGAGGACCAAGGAAGAGGACGCTGCCCCTTATGCTGCCGCACCTCTTTATGAAGTCGTCAGTCCTGAGGTAGTCAAGGTTCACCTCGTCCGCCCTGAAGGTCATGTCCCCCGGGGCGTTCCTCTTCACCTTCACCCCGATGTCGGAGAGCAGCTTAATCTGGTTCCTCACGTCGGAGATGTCGGGCAGGTTCTTTATCCTCACAGGCTCGTCGGTGAGCAGTGTGGCGCAAAGCACCTGCAGGGCCTCGTTCTTCGCTCCCTGGGGCTTTATCTCCCCCCTGAGGGGTCGTCCTCCCTCTATGATGAATGAAGGCATACTGCGGGGCTGGCTTACTTCTTTTTCTTCTTCAGCGGGTCGTAGGAGCGGGGCATGTCGCACACGGGAGCGAAGCGGAAGGAGCGCAGGTCAAGCTCCACCTCCCCTTGGGTGTAGTTGTACATATCGGCTGCCACCTTCTCGTTGTCCATCGCATCACGGTTCCACACGAAGAGGCTCTGCTTCATCTGGTTGGCCACCCTCTCAGCCATCTTGTCCCTCTTCGGGCCAGGGGGCATCTGCCGGAGCATGTCCAGCGCCTCCTCTATGAGGTGCCCGTAGTGCCTCTGCCCAATGTCGTGCCAGGGGTAGGGAAGCCTCTCAGGCTTCCGCGCCTCTTCTCCCAGCCTTGTCACCTCGTAGGGGAAGTCAATGTCCAGCCGGTAGTCGCACAGGTAGGCCAGATGATCCCATATCCTCTGCATGAAGTCAGGCTGGTCCTTGTCGTCGGGGTTGATGTTAGCCATTATGCTCACCAGCGCCTCCGCCTCACGCTGCCTCACGTCTCGGTCGGGCAGCGAGGCTATGTGCCTTGCCATCTCGTGCACGTACCTGCCATATTCGGGCAGCCGCATCTTCTCTCTCTGTGTGTTGTATGTCATATTTAGCTTTACTTATATCAGTCTCTTGGGCACCGTGGCCTGAAACTCCTTCAGGTAGAACGGCACGCTGTAAGCCACGTCCTCCGTCTCCCCCCTCGCAAGCCTTCTCTCCGCCAGAGGCATCATGTGCTTGGCGAGCGGCTCTACGCCCTCAATGAACAGGGCGTTGGGGTGGATTATCACCTTGCGGCACTTCCCAGCCCCGTCGCCGAAGAAGCACACCTGCCTCTCCTTTAGTATATTAAGGAAGGAGTTCTCGTCTATCACCTCCGCCCTTGGCTCTTCCACCTCACGGAGCGAGCGGTCGTAGAGGGCAGTGTACACCTCCATCCTCCTCGCGTCTATCATCGGGGCGAGCAGGGCGTCCTCCCTTATCTCCTCGTGGAAGAGCAGCACAGGCACGCACAGAAGCTCCAGTGTCGGCACTGCCACGAGGCTCACCCCCCTGCCGTAAGCCACGCCCTTGGCCAGCGAGAAGCCTATCCTAAGGCCAGTGTAACTGCCAGGCCCCTGGCTCACCGCCACAGCGTCCAGCGGTATGGCATGGCTCTCGGCGAAGGAGAGTGCGTCGCGGGCGAACACTGCGCTCTTCTGTGAGTGCTGATGCCCCTCACGGTCTTCCTCGTGGAAGATGACCGCCCCGTCTTGGCTCAGGGCGACGGAGCAGACGCTCTGGCTTGTCTCTATGTGAAGTATGCAGGGCATCGACGGGGCAAAGGTAGTGCAAACGAGAGCAATAAGCAAGGGAAAGCTTTGCTTTCTGCCTTGCGATTGCCGAGCGCAGCCTACCTTCGCTGAAGGCCAAGGTAGTCGTTTTACCGATGATTGGCAAATCCGCAAGGGGGATTTGTCTTCCCGACACTTCGGTTGCGATGGGGATGGCTTTAGGGCGACTTTTTCGCCCCGAAGTTTGCACATAACGTTGGCTTTCAATACCTTTGCCATCGTCAGAGGGGCAGAGCCCCCTGCTGGCATACCAAATTTTTGTTTTCATACTCCCGCCTGGTCCGTGATGGATAGGGCGGTTTTTTGTTGCCCTTGCCCTTAGCTCACGTGCTTGTGCTTTATAAGTCTCTGTGGAGACCCCAGTGGAGTCTCCGCAGAGGCCTCGGTGAAGTCTCTGCGAAGGGTCAAGGCGAGGCGCATATCCCTCCCGTTTGCTCCCTATCCCTTTTTTCGCTATCTTCGCGGGCGAGAAACAAAGACGAGAGAGAGATGACCATCACATTCTTCAAGACACCAGAGGGCAGCGTCATCGCCACGCAGAGCCTCGAGCCTCTCACCCCGGACGAGACCGCCAAGCTCCGCTGGCTCTACGGGGACGCGACTGTGGCACGGGAAGAGGAGCTTGGGGGCTTCTTCGTCGGTCCAAGGCGTGAGATGATAACGCCCTGGAGCACGAACGCCGTGGAGATAACTGAGAACATGGGCTTGCGGGGCATCCTGAGGATAGAGGAGTACTTCCCCGTCAGCTCCCCCGAGGCTGAGCGCGACCCTATGCTGCAGCGCATGTACCGTGGGCTCGGCCAGGACATATTCACCGTCGACATAAAGCCCCAGCCCATACGCCACATCAGCGACCTCGAGGCTTACAACGAAGAGGAGGGGCTGGCGCTGAGCAAGGACGAGATAGACTACCTGCGCGACGTGGAGAGGCAGCTGGGCAGAAGGCTCACCGACTCCGAGGTGTTCGGCTTCGCCCAGATTAACAGCGAGCATTGCCGCCACAAGATATTCGGCGGCACGTTCATCATAGACGGACGGGAGATGCCCTCAAGCCTCTTCGCCCTCATCAAGCGGACAACGAAGGAGAACCCGCACCGCATACTCTCCGCCTACAAGGACAACGTGGCGTTCGCACAGGGACCGGTGGTGGAGCAGTTCGCCCCTCGTGACCACTCCACGAGCGACTACTTCAGGGTGACGGACATAGAGAGCGTGATAAGCCTTAAGGCAGAGACGCACAACTTCCCGACCACCGTGGAGCCGTTCAACGGTGCCTCAACCGGCACGGGTGGGGAGATACGAGACCGTATGGGGGGAGGCGTAGGCTCGTGGCCCATAGCAGGCACGGCCGTCTATATGACCAGCTACCCTCGCACCGAGGGCAAGCCCCTGCCCCCTCGCAAGTGGCTCTACCAGACGCCCGAGCAGATACTCATCAAGGCATCGAACGGGGCGTCGGACTTCGGCAACAAGTTCGGGCAGCCCTTGATAACGGGCTCCCTGCTCACCTTCGAGCACGAGGAGCGGGGCGAGCAGTACGGCTACGACAAGGTGATAATGCTTGCCGGAGGCGTGGGCTACGGCACGAAGAGGGACTGCCTGAAGCGCGAGCCTCGGAAGGGGAACAAGATAGTGGTGGTGGGCGGAGACAACTACCGC
>JAJPYQ010000029.1 GCA_021204865.1 Prevotellaceae bacterium
ACCTCAATTGACCTGCTTGTTAGCACCTCAATTGACCTGCTTGTTAGCACCTCAACTGACCTGCTTGTTAGCAGGTGTACGACGCCTATAATACAGGCGCAACGCTAACCAGCCGCAGACGACGAAGCCCGCTGCCTTGTGGCTCGCGGGCTTCCTGTTAGTGGGGTCGGGGACTTAAAGGTTGTCCCTCTCGATGTCCTTGAAGTACTTGTACGTGCCGTGCCTCAGCTCGTCCGTCGCTGCCTCGTCGCAGACGATGATGGCGTGCGGGTGGAGCTGGAGGGCGCTTATCGTCCACTCTTGCGACACTCCGCACTCGATGGCGTGCCTCAAGGCACGTGCCTTGCCGTGCCCGTTGCACACTATCAGCACCTCACGGGCATCCATCACCGTGCCCACGCCCACCGTGAGGGCTGTCTTCGGCACTTGGCTCACATCGCCCCCGAAGAAGCGGCTGTTGGCTATGATGGTGTCCGTGGTCAGGCTCTTCACCCTCGTGCGGCTCTGGAGGCTGCTGAAAGGCTCGTTAAAGGCTATGTGCCCGTCGGGCCCTATGCCGCCCATGAAGAGGTCTATGCCTCCCGCGTCGGCTATCGCCTGCTCGTAAGCCTTGCACTCCGCCTGAAGGTCGGGGGCGTTGCCGTTGAGGATGTGCACGTTCTCGGGCAGGATGTCGATGTGGCTGAAGAAGTTCGTCCACATGAAGCTGTGGTAGCTCTCGGGGTGCTCCTCGGGCAGGGCGACGTACTCGTCCATATTGAAGGTGACGACGTTGCGGAAGCTCACCTTGCCCGCCTTGCATAGCTCAACGAGGCGCTGGTAAAGCCCGAGGGGGGAGCTGCCCGTGGGGCAGCCGAGCTTGAAGGGTTTCTCTCGTGTGGGGCAAGCCTCGTTGATGCGCGCCGCCACGTAGTCCGCCGCCCATCGGGACAGGCTGGCGTAGTCGGGTTCAATGATTACTCTCATATTGGCTTATGTATTTGGCTGGTTCTCCTTCTGTCTCGTAGATGCACTGGCGCAGCTCCGAGGGCGTCACCCTTACGGCATCCCGTGTCAGCTCAGGCACGTTGTAGCTCCTCAGCAGCATGATGTTCTGCTCGGGGTCTTCCTGCGGCAGGCAGAAAGCCTTGTGCGCCTGCCCCTTGCGGTCGAAGTAGGCGACGAAGAGGCGGGTGTAGTTGCCGTCCATGCGCCTTGTGCTGAACACTATCCAGCGGCTGTTGCTGCTCCAGGTGTGGTAGCTGTCCACGTCGGGGCTGTTGGCTGCCGTGAGGGGGTAGACGCTGTCCGTCCTGAGGTCTTTGACGAAGAGGTCGCTGCTCTTGTGCCAGATGTGGAACTGCCCGTAGTCTCCCTCGGCGAAGAGCACGTAGCGCCCGTCGGGGCTGAGCTTGGGGAAGGAGGCGCTGCGGTGGCGAGAGCGGCAGTCCACCACCGTCTCCGCCTCGCCGAACTTGCCCGTCCGCTGGTCGTAAGGCAGGCGTTTGATGTCGTAGAGCAGGTCTTGGTAGTGGCGCACCATCTTCTGGGAGAGCAAGCTGTCGGGGAAGCTTTCGTCCACGGGCTCGTCCGCCTCGCAGTAGTAGAGCCAATTGCCGTCGGGCGACCAGCAGGGGAAGGTCTCCAGCTTCATCGTGTCGCCCAAGATAGTGCGCACCTCGTTCTTGTCCACGTCGTAGAGCAGGAGGTCGCTCTTGTCGTCGAGCACCTCTATCTTCTCGGGGCTGTGGATGTGGAAGGTCTGCCCAGTGTCGTTGGTGGAGAAGGCGACCTTGTTGCTCTTCGGGTGCCACGAGGGGTAGACCCCAGCGGCGAGGATGCTGTCGCCCTTTATCTGCACCTTCTTTATCTTCGTGCCTTCCACGATGACCGTGCCGCCGTGGTTTGCCCTCACGTGGAAGAGCATGCGCTCCGTGCTGTTGTTCTGGTAGTTGTGGCAGTTAATGCAGTGGTTATGCTCGTCAGAGTAGACACGGTTGTTCTCGTAGATGGTCGTCACCGTCCAGTTGGTGAGGTTGCGCTGGTAAAGCCCCAGCTGTCGGTAGAGCTCGTAGCCTGGCTCGATGAGGCGGTAGCTTAGGTAGGGGTCTATCTCCTCCTCGGCAACGCTGATGACGTGGCTCTTGTACTTGCGCCAACCGCTTGGCAGGTGGGCGTAGACTGTGACTTGCAGGTCAGCCCCTCGGTTCTTCTCAAGCAAGCTTCGCCATTCCGTGGTGTCTATCTTCACCTTAAGGTCTTCGCCAGCCCCGGTAATGAGCTGCCCTCCCTTCGAGCCTCGGTACTCAACCACTGCCTCGCTCGCCTCCGCCTCCTTAAGGATGAAGTTAAGAGGCGCTATGTTAGGCGGCACCACCACGTTGTTATAGTCTGGATAGGTCTGCGCCTCCTCAGCGTAGTCCACGCTGGCGGAGGGCAGGGCATAACGCTTCTTACCGCAGGAGGCAAGGGCGAGGGCACAAACGAGTAACAAACAAATCCTCTTCATCGTCAGTTCACTCCAGATTTAGACGTTGCGTTATCCTCCTTCTTCTTCGTAGCCTTCAGGTTGCCGAAGAAGTAGTAATAGGGGTAGTATCCCTTGTACTTGGGGTAAAGCTCCTTGGCGTACTTCTGCTTGTCCTTCATATAGGGCTTAATCTCGCTGGCGAACCTTGAGAGCCTGCTCCGCTGGAAGTCAAGCCCCGAGTACATCTGCTTCAGCTCAGGCTGCTTGCTTGACATCAGCGCCAACGCCTCGGCGAAGCTCTCAGGCGGCGCTGTCCCCTTCATAGGCTGGCAGCGGTAGATGAACTGGGGCATGCTCTTCGTGTAGATGTGCACGGCGAGGCTGTTCCAAAGGGCGTTGATGCTCCTTCCCTCAAGCAAGGCGGCGTTGTAGCCAAGGAAGACGGGCTGCACGAGGTTGTTCTCGAAGATGTCGTGCACAGGCTCTGTTAGCCTCACCATGTGGAACTCAGGGTCGCGGTTGATGGCAGCCGTGTCTCGCAGCATTGACTCGTACTTCCTCAGCCACTTGCCCTCGAAGGGCACGGTGTGAAGCACGGTGAAGTATTTCTCCGCCACCTCCCACTCTCCCGTGAGCAAGGCGCACTTCGCCAGCAGCTTCAAGGCACGCAGGTTAGGCCCGTTCATCGTCATGTTCTCCATAGAGTGGTGGATGCTTGTCTCCACAAGCCCGGCGTAGAAGTCGCACTCAGGCAGGTAATAGTTGGCTATGTCGTTGCCTGTGCCGTTGTAGCCGTGCATATAAGGCGTGTCGTAGTCCATACGGATGTCGAACAGACGTGTGCCTATCTCCCCTCTCTGCACCAGTGCTATGGCATAGTAAGCGGCTAAGGGGCGGTAGGACAGGTTGCCGTTATCCCTTCCAGTCTCAGCCATATCCTTCCAGTTCTGCTCCATCATGTAGCGTTGCATCCTTGTGACGACACGCACGTAGGGGCGCATCCACTGCGTTATTGCCATCGCGATAAGCACAGGCACAAGAGCGAGGGCAAGCTGCACGTGGTTCTGCCTGCGGCTTTCCCCTTTGTCTGCCTTCAGCAATGGGGGCATACCCTTGCGGCTGAAGGAGCGTATCATCACCCCTGCCACAAGAAGAATAAGGAAGCAAAGGAAGGGAATGCCCATTATCATACCCGTCTCCGTCTCATAGTAAAGGTCGAAGCCGACGTAGGCTATAGAGGCGAGGAAGAGGATGGCTGGGACGAACTGCAAGAGCCTCCACCACGAGCGGAGGCGAAGGCAGTAGGAGAAGAGATAGGTGCTTGCGGTGACGAAGAAGGAAAGCAGCAAGGCCCCAAGGGCAGGCCAGCGGAAGAACTGCAAGAGGAACAAGCCTATGCGCCAGAGCAACTCCCACGGCCGTCCGTCCTCGTAGCTCATAAGCGTGCCGTTGGATGACCAGAAGGAGAACTCCCTCGCTATGCGGAAGACATCGCCATACCAAAAGGCAGCCCACGCCCACACCACGACGAACAGAAAAATATATGGCGAAATGAGAGGAAAAGTCGGCGCGACTTTTCTCTTCGTCTCGTGCGGTCGAGGGTGCAAAACCGCCATTGTTTTAGCCTTCTTCTCGCTATGTTTTTTAGGCATACTCTATGACTTTATTTCGTCTTCTCCTATACATAAAATGTCCCCCACCCACATGGGGCGGGGGACACTGTTCTTATCCTTTATTTAATAAGCATCTTCTTGCCGTTCACAATATAGATACCCGACTGAGTAACCTTGCTGATACGCCGTCCGTTCAGGTCGTAAACAGAGGTCTGGTCAGCGTTGGGGGCGGAGAGTATCTCGTTCACTGAGTCGAGGTTGCCAATCTCGAAGGCACTGTCGAAGACATACACGAAGGGGCTTATTCCCTCAGCCGCCACAACAGCCGAGCCGTCGCTGCTGAGCACATATCCGCTCTGCGTCTCCTCGAAGTCGCCTGCCTTCAGGGTAGCGTTGGTAAGGCTGATATCCACTGCCCCGTTCTCAACGACCGGGTCGCCTGCCGACACGTATGTCTCATACACATACTCGCCATTCTCTATGGTGTTGGCGTTGTGCATAGTGAACGGGAGGCGCAATGCCTGGAAGCCGCTGCCGCTCTTCGTGAAGCTCAGCTGGGCGGCATTGATGGTCTGCGGCACGTGGCAAGCCACGTCACCGTCTATCACGATGCTTTGTGCCGTTCCGTCCTCGTCTACCACGTTTGTTGAGGAAGTCAATGCCTCAGGGGCATTGTTAGAAGTGACGACACCGATGGCGTTAGAGGGCAAGTACTCGTCTATGTTGCCGTTAGCCCACCACTTGTTGGAGACGCTGTCGGGGAAGGTTACTTGCACGCCATACACATTATATGCGTCGCTTCCGCTCATATAGAACGGGCAAGGAACGTCGCTCATATTCTCCTCAGCCGCTACGACCACCACTTTGTCGGGGAAGAGGCTGCGTATTGCCGTGGGGATGGTGGCGGACTTCATGTTGCAAGCCCAGATGAGGTTGCCATCAAGGTCGTAAACCTTATGCCCCACGTAACCAGTACCCTTGAACGTTATTGTAGAGGGGCTTGTGTAACTGTTCAGAGAGTAGTAGTCATTCGTCACGTCGTACTCTGTATGCCCGTCATAATCCTCATAGTCGCCACTGTCTCCAGACTTACCAACCTCGTAATAAGTGCCCGTATCACAGTTCACCTTATAGCCATCGCTTGCTGGCACAGCCTCGAACTTATTGTCGGCAACCGCCTTCTTCTTGGCTATATGGTCGTCGATGAACATTATGTTGCCGAGCTTCTTCTCGTACTTCTGCATAGCCTTCTTGGCTGTCAGTATATCGCTCGCCTTGGTGGTCACGTAGTATTTAGAATAGTCGTCCACAAAGTAGTTTTCCACAGGCACGAACATGCCGTATGCCTCGAAGAACTCGCTGAGGTCTGCCTGTGCCACTTCACTTGCCGTCTGGGCGAACTTCAGGTAGTCAGTCGCTCCCGACATTGTTGAGCTCTTCGACATTGGGCTCTTTCTCAGTGCCTTGAAGAAGTTGGGCAGGAAGGTGGTGTCGTTCTCCATCACATGGAAGTAGAGGTAAAGCTGCATAAACATACGGGTGGTTGTCCAGATGTCACGGTCGAGCCACGAGCTGCCCGCCGCCAGATAGTTGTCGAAGTTTGCCTGGGCGCTTGGTCCGCGCGTAACACTCACCCCTTGCTCAAAGAAGTTTATGTTCGAGAAGAGATTGTTGCTGCTCTCTGTCGTGCCTACAAGATTGATGAGGTTCTGGTGGTTATGCCCCATCTCGTGGCTCGGTCCCCACAGAGAGCCGCCACCGTTGCCCTCTCCCTGGTGCGTCATACTATAGTAGTTCATCACTGAGGCGAGGGTGGAGTTCTCGTAATATGTGCCGTAGCTTGTGGCGAACATATAATTGTAGTTCACCGAGAAGCAGTTCCACACGTTGCGGAAGCGTCCGTCAAAGTCATCCAGCCCTTGGTAAGACTCCTCGTTGGCTGGTATCATATCCCAGATGCGCAGCAGCTTCTCCACGTCCTCCTGCACGTCACCAGTGCTCTTGTGCGCAGCCGTTATGGCAGACAGCACCAGGTCAGCATCCATGGCAAACACGAGGTGGTCGGTCTTCAGGTTAATAACAGGGCAAACATTGAGCAAGTCATGATTCTTCAAGTTCGACCAGTCCTGGTTGGTCATTCCACGGGTAGCGTCGAAGTAGCCGTTAAGCGTTCCGCCCTCGATGTGTATCTTGATGTCGGGATAGTCTGCAATATACTTGCTCGTGTTGTTCAGCTGGTAGAATATGTAGACCATGTCCTGCTCACTTGCCTGTATGAGGTTAAGCCCGGCAGTCAAATCCGTTGTAGCGCCAGTCTGATGACCTCCGGGCACGCCTTCCGTCGAGACGAGTTCCACCTGCAAGGTGCAGTCGCTACTTGCGTCCTCGTCAACGTAAATGCAAAGCACTTCGCCGCTGTTCACGAAGATGCCAGTAGGTCCCGACAGCTTGCCGAAGCAGTTGCTCTGCCCTTGCTCCCTGTACATCTGGGTGTAGTGGCTGTACACCTTGTAGTCTGCTATGCGGAAGAACTTCTCGTAGCTGTCGGTCACTGTGCTTGTGTTGGTTGGCAGAGTCCACGTGTCGTTCTTCACCTTCAGCACTGTCTCCTGTATCATCTCGGGCAGGGAGGCATAGTCTGCGTTAGCCGTAAGCTCATCGTCTGTGAGGGCAGCGATGTCACTCTTAAGGGTGGTGCACGCCTTGTCGCTGAAGAGGTTGTTGAGACTTGTCTGTATCGAGCTAAGGTTGCTCTTCATATCCTCAAACTTCTGCTGCTCCTCTTGGGCAGCCAATATGTCGTCCTCGTTGAGTTCCGTCTCAAGGAAAAGCCACTTGCTCGCGTCGGCGGCAACATTCCAGTTCACCACATAATAGCCTTGCGACGATGCGCAGTGCAGACCGTATGTTTCACTAAGGTTACTACTGGAGGTGATTTGGGTGTTGGATATCATAAACGTGTTCTTCCACGTGTCCCCTGCATCCACAATATAGAAGGCGTGCGGACTGCTTGCCGTCTTGTACGTGGTGCTTCTACTGTTCTGCAGCTGTATATAGTTGCCCGTCAAGACATTCTTGAAGTTCCATCCGTTGCCGTTCTCCTCCAGTGTCCAGTACTGTGCTATGTTGCTCTCGTCAACCGTCAGGCACTTCACCTCGTTGTTTGCCTCTGTCATTGCAAGTGAGTAAGCGTCGCTGATAATGCGATAATAAACGCCCTCCTCTACCTCAGAGGCGTAGATGTTGCTCTCGTCAAGATGCTCCAAGATCTCGTCAAGACTGACCTCATAGACATACTCCATAGCCCAGTCGCAGCCCTCGTCTTTTGAGTAAGACCACTCGTAGAGGGTTGAGCCGTCGTTACCAAGGTTAAGGCAAGAGGTACCGCTGAAGTCGGAGGCGCTCGATATATTGTAGTATAAATCGGTATCCACATTCGGGCTTTGCTGCATATAGAGGACAGTCTCGCTGCCAGGGGAGGCATAGGAGGAAGTGAGGAACTCTCCCGTCTCGGCGTTCATATAAGTATAGCCGTCACCGCTTTTAGTCACAAGCCATATCTGCGAGAGATCAGTGCCACTACTTATTAAGGCAGCGCCGCTTGCCGAGCCGCTCGCCGAGGAGGTGAGGTAGCGGGCTGTGTTGCGCCTGCAATTAAGGCGGAAGGGTACGGGGTCTCCGCTGTTGTAGAGGTTCTTGTGGAAGGTGAGACGTTGCGAGACTGTCAGCTCGCTCTCCGAGCAGAACGTCAGCTGGTAGGCAGTCCACGAAGTAGCCGACGACGACCCGCTGAGGCTGCTGTCCAGGTAAAGACCGCTGTTGCTGAATGCCCAGCCGCTCTCTGTCTGCGTGACGGTGTAGGCTGCCTTCGTGCTTCCTGTGGTTGTGACCGCTCCAGAGGAAAGAGAGCCGATGTAGTTGCCCAGATAGGTCTTCAGGTAGAAAGTGCCGTCGCCCGCGCTCTCAAGCTGAATGAAGACACCCTCGTAGTCCGAGGAGAGATGCCCTGCGGGTGTGGAGCTTGTGCCAAGAGTGCCGTCGCCATTGTCCTTGAGGAAGGCAGAGCCGTTGTAGAGGGAGTACCACTGCCCTGTGGCAAGCCCCTCCGTAGCCTTCGTCTGCTCAGTGACTTTCCCTGTCAGCTCGTCGTCAGCGTAGACGAAGAGGGCGGAGAGAGCCGTCAATAATAAAAGGGTAATTCTTTTCATTTTTCTGTGGGGTTTAGTCAGTTTAATAAAGTAATGCTTAGCACAAAATTAGAGAAGTTAGCGATACGGAGCAACTCTTTCCCGCTTTTTTTGCCGAGGGGTCAATCAGGTAGTGTGCCGCAAGGCGGTGCTGGCCAGATGAGGATGTTCGTATCGTAGCAAGCCCCGAAGGGGCATAACATGGTAGCCGGGGGTCGAGCGTAGCGACACCCCCGGAACAGGGTGATAGTCAAATTAGTGCCGAAGGTACTGCACATACCTGCCGCGAATCGAAGCAAGAGCGAGAGCAAACGAACTCGTTCGATTTGCCAAGCGAGGCGAGACGGCGAAGCCAATATGGGGTTGTTGCAAGGCAACAACATAAGCGCTTATATTAGGTTGCATAGCAACCTTCGGCACAATATCGTACTAATGTACGATACCGGGGGTGTCGCATCGCTCAACCCCCGGCTACGCAAATGCAACCCCTTCGGGGTTAACCTTAGCCACCTAAATGCCAACTCTAAATAATAATCGGGTAAGCCATCAATACTCCTCCGAGGAGTTGGGGAAGTCCCCAGCCTTAACGTCAGCCACGTAGTTGCCAATAGCGTCCGTCATCACAGAGCCGAGGTCGGCGTATCGGCGCAGGAACTTAGGCGAGAAGCCCTTTGTCATCCCCAGCATGTCCTGTGCGACAAGCACCTGCCCGTCTGCCTGCCCCGCCCCTATGCCTATGACGGGGATGGAAAGCTCTGAGCAAACCTTGGCGCAGAGCTTTGCCGGTATCTTCTCAAGCACCACGGCAAAGCAGCCCGCCTCCTGAAGCAAACGGGCGTCGCTCAACAGTTTGTCCGCCTCAGCCTGCTCCTTGGCCCTCACGGCATACGTGCCGAACTTGTTGATGCTCTGCGGGGTGAGCCCGAGATGCCCGCAGACGGGTATGCCGGCAGCGAGGATTGCCCTTATTGTCTCTATTATCTCCTCTCCGCCCTCCAGCTTCACAGCGTCGCAGCCCGTCTCCTTCATTATGCGGATGGCGTTGGTCACTCCCTCCGTTGCGTTCACCTGATAAGAGCCGAAAGGCATGTCGCACACCACGAGAGCCCGATTCGTTGCCCTCACCACACTGCGCGCGTGATATATCATCTCGTCAACCGTTATGGGCAGGGTGGTGTAGTTCCCCGCCATAACATTGCTCGCCGAGTCGCCCACGAGGATTACGTCAAGCCCCGCCCCGTCGAAGATGCTCGCCATCGTGTAGTCGTAAGCCGTGAGCATGGCTATCTTCTTGCCCTGCCGTTTCATCTCGATGAGCCTGTGGGTTGTCACCTTCCTGCTGTCCTCAACAATATAAGCCGCCATAGTCTTTTCCCTTTCTTTTAGTTAGATTAGGGCGCAAAGTTAGAGAAAATCCGCCCGGATTTTCATATCTTTGCACATTATTAATTACCTGAGAAATGCCTGCTTCCATCCTCATCTACAGTGCCTCGGCGGGCAGCGGCAAGACATTCAACCTCGCCGCACGCTACATCTCCCTGCTTGTGGAAGGGAGAGACCCGCGACTTTTCGCCCGGACACTTGCCGTCACCTTCACCAACAAAGCCACAGCGGAGATGAAAGACCGCATCCTTGAGCAGCTCTACGGCATTGCCCACTCTCTACCCGAAAGCGACTCTTACCTGCAGAGCGTGAGGTCGATGCTCGGGCAACACCTCACCGACGAGGAGATAAGGGCACGTTGCAAAGAGGCTCTCAGCACCATCCTGCACGACTATTCCCACTTCAGCGTAAGCACCATCGACGCATTCTTCCAAAGCGTGCTGCGCAACATGGCTCACGAGCTGGGGCTTAACGCCCGCCTTCAGGTGGACATCTCGAACGACGAGGTGACGGAGCTTGCCATAGAGAACCTGCTCAGCAGGCCAGGCGTGGAGGACGGCTTCTTCCACTGGCTGATGGAGTACGTGGAGGAAAGCGTCGACGAGGGAAACAAATGGGACGTGCGAAGCAAGCTGAAAGGAATGGCAAGGCGACTTTTCGAGGAGAAATACCTCCGACGCAGGCTCGACCCTGAGCACAACAAGGCGTTCAACGTGGAGAACGTGAGGAGCTTCAAGGCTGGACTGCTTGAGGAGAAGAACCGCCTCCCCGACCTCTGCGCGACGCTTGCCGACCAGTTCGACGAGGAGCTTCAGGCGACAGGCTACAGCTATGAGGACATCACTTGGGGGAAAGACTTGGGGAAATACATCGGGCTGCTGCGGCAGGGAGAGATAACCGAAGCCAAGCTTGGCGAAAGGGTGAAGGCTATGATTAACGCCCCCAAAGAGAAGCTAACCGTGGGCAGAGGAGCTAAGAAAACCTCCTTGCCGAACGCAGAGCACTTTGGCTCGCTTCTCAGCGACATAGCCAACGCCCAACGGGAGGCTAACTCTATGTTCATAGCAATCAACCTGCTGCTCGGTAGCCTCTCTCCCCTCGGCACCCTCGAGGCCATCAGCGAGGAGATAAGGGACATCAACAAGGAGAACAACCGCTTCTCGCTGGCCCACACGCCCATCCTGCTCCGAGAGATGGTGAAGGGGGACGACGCTCCTTTCGTGTTCGAGAAGACTGGCACAAGGTACGACAACGTGATGATTGACGAGTTCCAGGACACGAGCTCCCTTCAGTGGGACAACTTCCAGACGCTGCTCACCAACAACTCGTCGGAGGGCGGGCTGAACATGGTGGTGGGAGACGTGAAGCAAAGCATCTACAGATGGCGGAACGGGGACTGGCACATCTTGCAGCAGCTCCTCTCCGACCCAAAGAACAAGACCATCTCCCTCAAGACCAACTGGCGAAGCAGGGGCAACATCATCAGCTTCAACAACGGGTTCTTCACACGGGCGGCAGCCTTGCTCGACAGCATCACCTCCGGGACTGCCTTGCAAGACCTCTACAAAGACGTGGCGCAACAAGCCGCGCCCGGCAAGGAGAAGGGCGGCTACGTCAGGGTGCGCATACGCCAAGAGGAAAGGTATCGCGAAGAGATCGCCGCCTCTTGGCGGGACACGACGCTGGACGACCTGTGCAAGCAGATCAAGCTCCTGCACGAGGAGAGCGGAGTGCCTTACAAGGAGATGGCTATTCTTGTGCGCAGGCTCAAGGACATCCCTCCCATCGCCAGCCGCTTCAGTCGGGAAGACCCACCGTTGCGCCTTGTGAGCGACGAGGCTTTCCGCCTTGGCTCTTCCACGGCCGCCAATATAATCGTCGATGCCCTGCGTGTGCTCCAAGCAGCAAAGCTAAGCCCCTCTGACGTGACCCTTCGCACGCTCATCCTGAACTACCAGTGCGACGTGCTTAGGGCAAAAGGGCGCTCCGACACGGAGCTTCTCTTCGCCAAGCCCGAGACCTTGCTGCCCGGGGAGTTCGTCTCCGGCATCCGCTCCCTCAGCCACCTCCCGCTCGGCGAGCTTTGCGAGAGGCTTTACCGCATCTTCCGCCTCAGCGAGGCGAGGGACCAGGACGCTTACCTGCTCTCTTTCTTCGACGAGCTGCAGGCGTTCGTCAAAGACAACACGTCCGACCCTCAGCTCTTCCTGCGCCACTGGGACGAGAGCATGCGGGACAGCACCATACCGGCAGGCGAGGTGGAGGGCATCCGTGTGCTGACCATCCACAAGGCTAAGGGCTTGCAGTTCCACACTGTGTTCTGCCCCGGCTTCGACTTCGACATAACGAAGTACTTTCAGAACGACTATCTCTGGTGCGACCCTCAGACGAAGCCGCTCAGCGGGCTTGGCTTGCTGCCCGTCAGGTGCGGCAAGGACTTCGGGGACTCTGCCTTCTCGAAGGAACACCAGCAGGAGCAGACCAACAAGCGGGCAGACGCGCTCAACCTGCTCTACGTGGCTTTCACACGCGCCGAGCAGAACCTCTTCGTATGGAGCAAGGCACGGCCGAACGCTGACATAAGGAAGAGCAACTTCACCGTGGGCGAGCTGCTTCTCTCCTGCCTCGACTTCAGTGGCGAGGTGTATACCGTCGGCAAGACAGCCGCCTACGTCCAGCCGCAAAGGAGGCAAGCCTCGGAGAACAAGATAAGCCCCACGCCCACGCCTGAGCGCATAGGGATGCTCTCCCTTGAGGGCAGCTTCGAGTTCCGCCAGAGCAAGCCCTCAAGGGAGTACACCAGCAGCCCCGAACGCTCGTGCAAGCGAGAGCAAACGAACTTGTTCGATTTGCCGAGCGCAGCCGAGTGTCGCCGAAGGCCAGGCACTTCCGACAAGCCGACCAGCTACATAGAGCGGGGCAACCTGCTGCACAAGCTCTTCAGCCTCGTTGGCACGAAGGACGACACGCACCGGGCAGTGAGCCAACTGCTCAGCGAGGGCATAATCAGCGGCAGCGAGGAGGCGCAGAAGCTTGAGGCGTTCGTCACAGAGCGCCTGCAAGCCCCCGAGGTGGCGGACTGGTTCTCGGGCGGCTACGACCTGATGAACGAGCGTGACATCATCAGCCTGCAAGACGGCAAGCTCTCTGTGAAGCGCCCCGACAGGGTGATGCTCCAGGAGGGCAAGGTCGTTGTCGTCGACTTCAAGTTCGGCAAGAGCCGCCCGGAGTACCGGCAACAGGTCGCTGAGTACGTGCGGCTTCTCCGCTCTATGCGCCCCGACTGCGAGGCGGAGGGCTACCTCTGGTATGTCTTCGACAACAAGACAGAACAAGTCTGATATGGGAGCTACCCTTCCTGGAGCCTCCGACGGACCGACTTCAATCCCTCCGACGGACCGACTTCAATCCCTCCGACGGACCGACTCCAATCCCTCCGACG
>JAJPYQ010000045.1 GCA_021204865.1 Prevotellaceae bacterium
CCCGTCTCAATGTCATCGTCTCGTGCGGTCGAGAGGAAAAGAATGCGCGGTCGAGAGGAAAAGAATGCGCGGTCGAGAGAAAAAGTCGGCGCGACTTTCGGGCTAAACCGCTGCGGTTGTTTTCCTCGTCTCGCAACTGGATGCAAAAGGTCGCAAAGGAATCCTGCGACCCGCTGCAACCGTTCAAAGGAAAACCCTCAGGGATTGTCGCTTCCTCCGATAGAATGCGCCTCGCAAGCCCGCTCGATGAAGTCGCGACACTCCTCCATCAGCCACTTCGGCGTGCTTGTGGCCCCGCAGATACCCACCGAGTCACAGCCCGCCAGCCACGTGAGATTTATCTCGCTCGCCCCGTCAATCATGTAACTTCTCGCGTTGGCCCGCACGCATTCCCTGTAGAGAACGAGCCCGTTGCTGCTTTTCCTCCCGCACACGAACAGCACAACATCGTGCCGACGCGCGAAGTCGTGGATGTCCCCCATGCGGTTCGCCACCTGCCGGCATATCGTGTCGAAATATCGGAACGTGGCGGTCGGGGCGATGTTCTCCGCAATGTATTCCACGATTTGACGGAAGACGGCGAGCGATTTCGTAGTTTGGCTATAGAGAGAAATATCGCGGTTGAAGTCCAGATGTCGGGCTTCATCCGGCGTTTCGATAACGATGGCCCCGCCCTCGGTCTGCCCCACCAAGCCTAAAACCTCGGCGTGACCACGCTGCCCGAATATCACGATTTGTCTCACGTGCTGCGGGTCCTCCTCGTATTCGCTACGTATGCGCCTCTGAAGTTGCAGCACCACGGGGCAGGTCGCGTCAATAATCTCGATGCCGTTCCGCAAGGCCGTCAGGTAAGTAGTAGGCGGTTCGCCGTGCGCCCGCAGCAGAACCTTCGTGTCGCGCAGGCAGTTAAACTCTTTGTGCTCAATAGTCTTCAGTCCAAGTTGTTCGAGGCGGTCGCATTCCCTCCCGTTGTGCACGATGTCGCCCAGGCAGAAAAGTTCCTGCCCACGGCTTAGTTCCTCCTCCGCTTTGCTGATGGCTCTCGTCACGCCGAAGCAGAAACCGCTGCCTTTGTCAATCTCTATTTTCACGATTTATAGCGAGCCGGTGCGCATTTTCACCTGACTGAGAAGCCATTCCTTCTGTTCCGCGATGCTCATCTCGCTGTTGTCAAGCTCCACGGCGTCGGCAGCTTTGCGCAAAGGGCTCGCCTCGCGATGCGTGTCGATATAGTCCCTTTCCCTCACGTTCCGCAATATCTCGCCGAAATCGCAGCTGTCTCCCTTCGCCTTCAATTCGTCGAACCGCCTCTGCGCCCGCACCTCGTCGCTCGCCGTCACGAAGATTTTCAGCTCGGCATTGGGGAAGACCGTTGTGCCAATATCACGGCCGTCCATCACTATCCCGCCTTCCCGGCCCAGCTTCTTCTGCTGCTCCACCATCGCCTTCCGCACGAAAGGCAGCGCCGCCACGGGGCTCACGTTCGAGCTTATAGGCAGCGAGCGGATCTCCTCCTCCACGAGTTCACCGTTCAGGTAGGTGTCCGGCCGCTGGGTCGTAGGGTTGAACTTGAATGAGATATTAATGTCGCCCAAGCGTTTGCGCAAAGCCTCCTCGTCAATCTTGCCGTCTCGTATCAGTCCTTCACGCATTGCGAAGAGCGTCACCGCACGGTACATCGCCCCGCTGTCAACGTAGACGTAGCCTATTTCCTTCGCCAAGTCCTTCGCCATCGTGCTTTTCCCGCACGAGGAGTAGCCGTCTATCGCTATCGTTATCCGTTTCATCCTGCTTCCTTATATTATAGTGAATAGGCGATGCTCAGCGAGAGCGAGGGTGCGCTGACGTGATATTTTGCGTAAGCCACGCCCAGCTTGAACTTCTTTATGTTAAGTCCGGCGCCCAAAGTCAGCCCCGCCGCGTGGCTGCTTCCCGCTGCCTTCATCTCGTAAGCGCGGCGGAAATTGTAGCCGACCGCCACGTAAACCATTTGCACCGGTATAATGTCCAGCCCAACATTAAAGTGGTTCATCAGTTTGCGCCCGAAGCTTGGCTTCCCGTCTCCGCTATAGTAATACTTCGAGCTCCAGCGGTTTATGTCCACCATCGTCACGCTAATTCGCAAAGGCGCGTGGGCAATCCGCTTGGTGAAGCCGAGTTGCAGGTCGTAAGGCAGCCGCTCGTGCTCCTCGCCAAAGGCTTTAATCTGTCCGCCTAAGTTGGACACCACCACGGAGAATGAGAAGTCGTGGCCCTCGTCATAGTAGTTTAGCCCCAGGTCCACCGCCATTGCGAACGAACTGTAGCTGGCGTATTTCGAGTAGATAAGCTTGCCGCTCGCCCCCGCCGCCCAGCGGTCGCTCAAGTTGTAGCTGTAAAGTCCGCTAAAGGCAAAGTCGAGCGCACTCATGTCCCCTATTATCTCGCCCGTCTCCAGCGTTTCTGTCATCGAACCGTAGCTGACGAACTGGGCGTTGACTCCCCAAGTCCCGCGCTCACCGGCAACACGCGCAAAGCTCGCTCCCCCCGCGTTGCAGCCCTTCATGTAGGTGAGAAAGTCGAGGCTCAATGTGTTGTTGCTCACGCTCGACAGCAGAGAAGGGTTCTGGAAAGTAAGCGAGGCGTCGTCCTCGATAAGCGAGATGTTCCTCCCGCCCAGAGCTGTGGCGTGCGCGGAGTTGGGCAGCGATAGGAAGTTGAACACGCTGGTGCTCTCCTGCGCCTGCGCTGCCAGGGGGCACAGGCACGCTAATATAATAAGGTATGCGCCAAGGCGTTGTCTCATTGCTCTAATGCTTTGTGGCTTCGGCTCGTGGCGAGTCAGCTGAATCTCTGCGGCGAGGAAGCCCACGACAAAGGTAACGCTTTTCGGAGACATTAAGCTTTCCGCTCGCCATCAAACTGGTTTTCTTCGCGTCTCGCACAGACAAAAAACGGATTTCTCACAAAAAAATTGCTCCAAACGTTGACGTAGTTGAGAAAATGAGCTAATTTTGTGGGCGAACTTAACCTGAAGAACAGAAAACTATATACCGATATGGAAGCAAACAGCACAGCGAATCAGGAGATGAGCAAGCAGTCTTCGACCAGCATGCTCATTGGTTATGTGTTAGTCTTGGCAGCTATCTTCGTCGCTTTCGAGTGGACTCAGAGGGACGTTAAGATAGTCGAGGACAACGAACCCATTTATGATATGGCGGTTGAGGAGGACATGATCCCAATCACCAAGCAGGAACCGACCATGCAAGCGCCGCCTCCAGCAGCAGCGCCCGTAACGCCTGAGATTCTCGACATCGTGGACAACAACCAAGAGCTGCCCGAAGACGAGATACAGACCACCGAGGAAGTGAACCAATCCATTACGTCTACCAACGGAACTGGTGCGCCAACGGCTGTCGTGGCCGGCCCGCCTGCGCCTGTGGTTGAGGATGTGGATGACGACCGTATCCTCGATGTCCCGGAGGAAAGCGCTGAGTTCCCTGGCGATGTTTATGCTTGGCTGGCGAAGAACATTAAGTATCCCGCCATCTGCCAAGAGCAAGGTGTGCAGGGAAGAGTATCCGTGCAGTTCGTCATCAACAGGGACGGATCTATCGTAGACGTTAAGGTTCTGCGCTCGCCCGACGAGAACTTGTCGAAGGAAGCCGAGCGTGTGGTGAAGGCGATGCCTAAGTGGAAGCCCGCCCGTCAGGCGAACAAACCCGTGCGTATGCGCTACGTTCTTCCCGTTATGTTCCGTCTGAACTAAACATTCTGGCAACACTGTTAACTTAATCATTAATAAAGAGGCTGCCCCGCTGCTAAGGAGTGGGCAGCCTCTCTCTTTATACCTTATTATATTATAGTATGTATTCGAGCGACGAGATACTGAAGATGGTGAACGACGGCATTGACTCTCTGCCGTACGACCGCCAGCCCCGTGGACTTTACGAGCCGGTGAGGTACGTCCTCTCGCTTGGCGGCAAGCGCATTCGCCCTGTCCTGATGATGCTGGCCTACAATCTTTATCAGGAAGACCCTAAGGAAATCCTCCTTCCAGCCATTGGCCTGGAGACTTACCATAACTACACGCTGCTGCACGACGACCTGATGGACCGCGCGGACGTGCGGCGCGGCAAGCCAACTGTGCATAAACTATGGAACGACAATGCGGCAATCCTCAGCGGAGACTCTATGCTTGTGCTTGCATACGAGCGGATTTTGGCTTGCGACGAGCGGCATCTTCCCCAGGTCTTGCGCTTGTTCACCCGCACGGCCTTGGAGATTGGCGAGGGACAGCAGTACGATATGGAGTTCGAGACACGCGACGATGTCACCGAAGCCGAGTACATCGAGATGATTCGCCTTAAGACTTCCGTCTTGCTCGCCTGCGCCCTTAAGCTCGGAGCCATATTGGCTGACGCTCCGCAGACGGATGCCGACGCTCTGAATAGGGTGGGGGAGAAGCTGGGTCTCGCCTTTCAGTTGCAGGACGACTACCTTGACGTTTACGGAGACTTCGCTGTCTTTGGCAAAAAGATAGGCGGTGACATACTCTGCAACAAGAAGACTTTCATGCTCATCAACGCTTTCCTTCTTGCTGACGCAAGGCAGCGCGGGGAACTGCTCTCGTGGATGCAGGCCTCCGACTACCGCGACGAGGACAAAATCTCTGCCGTCACCCGGCTCTACAACGAGCTGGGCATCCCCGCTCTCGCAACAGAGAAAATCAACAGTTTCTACAACGAGGCGGAGCAAACTCTTCAGCAAATAGACCTCCCGGCGGAGAGAAAACAGCCGCTCCTCGCCTTTATGCGGGGGATGCTCCGCCGTCAGTCATGACAGATACCCACAGCCACATCTACGGCTCTGAGTTCGACGAGGACCGTGACGCTGTGGTCGCCCGAGCCAAAGCCGCGGGCATCTCGCGCATTTATCTGCCGAACATCAACCGAGACTCAATCGGTCCGATGCTCAATCTCTGCGAGCAATACCCCGGCTACTGCCTTCCCATGATGGGACTTCACCCTGAGGATGTGGGCGATGACTGGCAGCAAACGCTCAGCGATATGCATGCTCTTCTCGCAGAACAAGGCAGCCCTTACGTTGCAGTAGGCGAGGTGGGGCTCGATTTCTACTGGGACGCGAGCCGAAAGACACAGCAGACGGAGGCTTTCGCGCGGCAGGTTGAGTGGGCAGCCTCGCAAGGTCTTCCCCTCGTCATCCATTGTCGCTCCGCCCATCGTGAGCTGGTCGATGTGCTTCGAGCCTATAAGAATCAGCCACTTCGAGGTATATTCCACTGCTTCAGCGGCTCGCTCGATGAGGCAAAGGAGCTGCTCTCCTTCGAGGGCTTCGCCTTAGGAATTGGTGGAGTTCTCACATACAAGAAGAGCCGTCTCCCCGACGTGCTCCGCCAGTTGCCGCTTGAAAGAATGGTTCTCGAAACAGATTCTCCTTACCTTGCCCCCGTACCTTATCGAGGCAAGCGCAATGAAAGCTCCTACATCGTCGCCACTCTTCGTTTTCTGGCAAGCGTGAAGGGTCTCCCCGAGCCGCAAGTCGAGCAAGTGACTGACGCAGTGGCCGAAACGGTGTTTCGCACGAGGAAAGAGGCCTGAAAATGTGATTAATAACATAAAATCGGGGCGTTTTACCCCCACTTTCGCCCCGAAAACAAAAAAAAAATCGCAGATTTGTAACCCTTTTGCACGCATTTTATATTTTTTTCGTAACTTGCAAACGCTTTGGAGCAGCAAGGCGGCCAAGGAGAGATGCTCGAGTGGCTGAAGAGGCACGCCTGGAAAGCGTGTATACGTCAAAAGCGTATCAAGGGTTCGAATCCCTTTCTCTCCGCGCTGACACTGCGACGAGCAAACGAATGAATCGACACGAAAGACAAACAAACAGATAACTAACCTACTACTAAAATTAACAAAAACAATGAAAAAGTTATTCGCAATTGTTGCTTTAGTTGCTGCTTGCTCATTCTGCGCAACTTCGTCTGTGATGGCACAAGATGAGGAAGAGGCTACCGCTCCCGCCGACACCGCAGCCGTTGACACGGCAGCCGTCGAAGAAGAACCTGAGGCTGCTCCCGAAGAAGACGTTGTCGTCGAAGAGGAGTCCGCAAGCATTCACAAGGCTTTGAAGACTAAGTTCATCGAGGGTGACGCAGGCTTCATGTCTTTGGTCGCACTGGCTCTCGTCCTGGGTCTTGCATTCTGCATCGAGCGCGTCATTTATCTTACGCTCGCGAAAGTTAACACCCGCGCTTTCACCGACGAAGTTGGCGCAAAAGTAGCTAAGGGCGACATCAAGGGCGCCATTGCTATTTGCGAAGCTACCCGCGGTCCTGTCGCTCAACTCGCACGCAAGTCTCTCGAATGTCTTGCAAGCGACGAGCAGAACGACATTGTCACCATCGAGCGTACCATCAACACAGAGGCTGAGGTTCAGGGGTCTTATCTCGAACAGCACTGCTCCTGGATCACATTCTTCATTGCCTCCGCACCGTCCCTCGGCTTCCTTGGAACTGTGATCGGTATGGTCATGGCGTTCGATACCATTGAGAAAGCCGGTGATATCTCCCCGACCGTTGTCGCAGGCGGTATGAAAGTCGCCCTTATCACCACCATCTTCGGTATCATCGTCGCACTTATTCTGCAATTGTTCTACAACTTCATCCTTGGTAGCATCGAGTCTCTGACCGCCGACATGGAGAACGCAGCACAGAGCCTGCTTACTATTTGCGTGAAGTCCGACAGGTGCAAGAAGTAGTCCTGCAAGTCTTTCACCATATTAATAAGGAGTGAAGATATGAAACTTGAGAAGCTTTCTAACTACGTCCTGTATGCTATTAGCGCAATCATTGTGCTGAGCTTCTTGGCGTTCTTCCTCATCGGGTACGACAACCCGGAGGGAGACAAGAACGCTCCAATGCTTACAGGCTACCTTCTGTGGCTGCAATATGCCCTCGGCATCATCGCTTGCGTGCTCATGATATGGAGTGTCGTCGTCAGCGCCCGCAAGTCTTCGGGCAGCGACGAGGTGAAGATGACGGGCATCCCCGGCTCAAAGATTGTACTTGTTACCTGCGCCATCACGATCGTCTCTATGATTGTTGGCCTTCTACTCGGCTTGGGTGAGGACGACTTCACCACGAGCAGCGGCTCGTTCACGCCGGGCTATATGGTCACGCTCGTCGACGTGTTCATGTGGGCAATGTATATCTTGGCCGTTGTTTCTGTAATAGCCGTCGTCATTTCCGCTACGGGCATCTTTGTTCAGAAGAAGAAGTAAAACCGCATTAAGCTAAGAGATATGGCAAAAGCTAAAAAGAAAGTGCCTGGATTGAACACGAGTTCTACCGCGGACATCTCTTTCATGCTCCTTATCTTCTTCCTGATAACCACCTCGATGGACACGGATATGGGCTTGTCCCGCCGCTTGCCTCAGCCTCCACAGGACGAGGACGTGAAGGAAGAGATGAAGATTAAGGACAGAAACGTGATGGAGGTTCGCGTGAATGCCCAGGGCTTCTTGTGGGTGAAGGACGGCACAGCCTCCGGCTTTGCCGAGATAAAGGACCTTCGCAGCCGTGCGAAAGCATTCATAAAGAACGAGGCGAACAATCCAAAGCTGCCTGAGCTGCACCCGAAGAACATTGAGGGTATCGGTATGGTGGCCATTACCGACAAGCATGTGATATCCGTGCAGACTGACCGCGGCACGCCTTACGAGATCTACTTCCTCGTGCAGGATGAGCTCGTGGCAGCCTACAACGAGCTGCGCGACGACGCTGCAAAGCGTTACTTCCACCACACCTACGCCGCTCTGAACGACGAGCAGCAGTCGGCTATCCGGCAATATTATCCCCAGAGAATATCTGAGGCTGAACCTAAAAACTACGGAGGAGCGAACTAATGGCAAGGAAAAAACGCGAAATGCCTGAGATGAACACCTCATCTCTCCCCGACCTGATCTTCTCCTTCCTGTTCTTCATCATGATGGTCACCACCATGCGTGAGGTAACTCTTAAGGTTCGTTTCACAAAACCCGCGGGGACGCAGCTGGAGAAGCTGGAGAACAAAAGCGCCGTCTCCTTTATCTACGTTGGCCCTCCAACAGATAATCTGCGCGCGCAGTACGGTAGCTCCACTCGTATCCAGCTGAACGACCGCTACGCCGAGCCGAAGGAAGTGATGGATTTCATCTATCAGGAGCGTCAATCTATGTCCGACCAGTCGGCACAAGTCGTGTCAATCAAGGCGGATGTCAAGACGCAGATGGGTTATATCACCGACATCAAGGAAGTGCTCCGTAAGTCCTGGGCGCTGAAGGTTAACTACTCCGCCATGAGAAGAAACTGAGGCTTCCACTCTGATACACAGACAAAAGGGCGGCGCACCACAAGGTGTGTCGCCCTTTTCTTAAGCTTTTCCTCGATTCTTTTCGAGACGATGGGCAAATCTAAGCGAGAACTTGCCCGATTTGTGGCGGAAAACTCCTGATCCTTAGCATGGTCTCGTCGAGTCGACCTTAGCCACTTCGATTGCCGTCCCGGCATAGGAGCCAGATGCTCCGCCAAGGATCGCATTCGCGTCCCGCAATGTTTTCGCCAATCTCTTGCAATGTTTTCGCTAATCTCTTGCAATGTTTTCGCTAATCTCTCACAATGTTTTCGCCAATGTCTCGGGATATCTTTGCCGGTGTTTCATCACACTTGTCGCTGTTCGCCACGAATAGCCTCCAATATTTGTCAAGCGAACTCAAATCTCAGCAAGAATTTGCTCGATTTGTGGCGGAAAACCCTTAATTTTGGTGCGGGATAAAGCTGCAAAGCGCACCGACTTTCGTGCAAAAGCGGCAAGGAATATGAATGAAGACGCACTATATTTCTTGACTTTCTGTGTGGGCGCAGTCGCTCTCAGCCTGAAGATGACCCGCACCGAAGTGTACGCCCGGCTGAAAGCCGCCGACCTGGTGAACGATTACATCGTGCCGGGCTACGACATCTTGCATACTTTCAGCAGAAGCTACATTGTAGAGGACATCATCGATATGATGAAAAGGAAGGGAGTATTGCAGTGATTGAGGTCTATCACACTTCTAATCAGCGAGTTGACTTGCCGGACACTCGTCATTCTCGCAAGGCGCTCGATTTCGGAGCTGGCTTCTATTTCACCACTCTTCGAGAGCAAGCTGAGAGATATGCCTACCGTTTCGCCAAACGTGGGGAGGGGGCGTGGTTGAACATCTACGACTTTTCAGAGGACTGGGTAGGTTGGAGGGTGAAAACATTCGAGAGCTACGACGAGGAATGGCTTGATTTCGTCGTGTCTTGCCGAGCCGGGAAGCAAATAGGCGACTATGATATGGTTGTTGGCGGTGTGGCGAACGACAAGATATTCGACACCATGAGCCTCTTCTTTGAAGGTCTCATCCCGAAAGCCGAGGCGTTACGCAGGCTTGTCTACGAGAAGCCCAACATCCAGTATTGCGTCCGCGCGGAGATGATGATAAGACAATGTCTCACATTTAAGCAGTGTATAAAGCTATGACAGTGAGCGAAGAGTCAAGGCAAGTCATTCTCGACAGGAAGATTGCCAGTGTCATCCGAACGTACGCTCAGCGTTACAACGTCTCGCTCGCAGAGGCGGCAGACACGTTCTACTGCTCCGTCACTGCTGAGCTGGTGGGCGAGCGCATTGCGGATATGCACTGCCGAAGCGACGGCTACTTGGCCGAGGAGCTTTGGCTTGAGGTACAAAAGCGCAACAATCAGGGGCAACAGCCCGACAAACAAGAAAGGAAAACAAGATGACCACAAACAAAGGCTACGCCGTCAAGGCGTTCCCCGTGCCGACGAAAAGGTACTGCCAGGTGCTGAGCCTTAAGGACGCACCCGAGGGCATCGCACGTTACCGCTCGCTTCACAGCCCGCTGAATGTCTGGCCCGAGGTGCTCGAGGGCATCCGTGACGTAGGCATTCTGGAGATGGAGATATACATTTGCGGAAACCAGCTGTGCATGATCGTGGAAGCTCCCTTGGACTTCGACTGGGACAAAGCGATGAAGCGGCTCGCCTGCCTGCCCCGTCAGGCAGAGTGGGAGCAGTGCGTCGAGCCATATCAGCAGTGCGAGCCAGGCTCCACGTCGTCCGAGAAGTGGAAGCCGATGGAGCGTATGTTCCATCTGTACAGCGAAGAGGAGATGTCCCGCCCGTGATTCCTTTATATATATAGTATATGGTAAGCATCATCGCAGCGGTGGCGCGCAACAGAGCAATAGGCTATCAGAACAAGCTCCTCTACTGGCTGCCCAACGACCTTAAGCGTTTCAAGCAGCTCACCACGGGTCACACCATCATCATGGGGCGGCTAACCTTCGAGTCGCTGCCTAAGGGGGCGCTGCCCAACCGCCGCAACATCGTGCTTACACGGCAGCCGCTCACCCTTCAAGGCGCAGAGACATTCCCCTCGCTCAGCGAAGCCCTCGCCGCCTGTCGGCAGGACGAGGAGGTCTTCATCATTGGCGGAGCGAGCGTCTACGAGCAAGCCCTGCCCCTCGCCCAGCGGCTCTGCCTCACCGAGATTGCGGACACGCCCGCACAAGCCGACGCTTTCTTCCCCGACTATTCCGACTGGCGGCTCATCAGCAGCGAGCCTCACGAGAAAGACGACAGACACCAGTTCGCATACACGTTCGCCGATTACGAAAGACAATGAAACAATACCTCGACCTATTGCAGAGAATCCTCGACGAGGGCGTTGACAAAGCCGACCGCACAGGCACGGGCACACGCAGCGTCTTCGGGCATCAGATGCGCTTCAACCTTGACGACGGCTTCCCTCTGCTCACGACAAAGAAGGTTCACCTCAAGAGCATCATCTACGAGCTGCTTTGGTTCCTCAACGGAGACACCAACGTGCACTACCTCCAGCAGCACGGCGTGCGCATCTGGAACGAGTGGGCCGACCCCGAGACGGGCGACCTCGGGCATATCTACGGCTATCAATGGCGCTCGTGGCCTGACTATAATGGCGGACACATCGACCAGATTGCCCAAGCCGTCAAGGACATTAAGCAGAACCCCGACAGCCGCCGCATCATCGTCAACGCTTGGAACGTGGCTGACCTGCCCAACATGAACCTCCCTCCCTGCCACACCTTCTTCCAGTTCTACGTGGCAGAGGGGCGGCTCTCGCTTCAACTTTACCAACGCAGCGCCGACTGCTTCCTCGGTGTCCCCTTCAACATCGCCTCCTACGCCCTGCTCTGCATAATGATGGCGCAGGTCTGTGGGCTAAGGCCAGGCGTCTTCGTCCACACGACGGGCGACACGCACATCTACCGTAACCACTTCGAGCAGGTGCGCCTTCAGCTCTCCCGCGAGCCTCGTCCGCTGCCCCGTATGCTCATCAACCCCGACGTCAGGGACATCTTCGGCTTCCGTTACGAGGACTTCCAGCTGGAGGGCTACGACCCTTGGCCGCCCATCAAGGGGCAGGTCAGCGTCTGATGCAGCTCCCCCCGCAGTTCGTTGAGCTAATCCAGCGGCAGCTTCCCTCCGACGAAGCCGAGCGGCTCTGCCTCGCCTTGCAAGAAGAGCCAGCCGTCTCCGTTCGCCTCAACCCGCTTAAGACAGACATAAGGCTCAGCCTCCCCCGCGTGCCTTGGTGCGAAGGCGCTTACTATCTGCCCTCTCGCCCGCCCTTCACCTTCGACCCGCTGCTTCACGCTGGGCTTTACTACGTGCAGGAAGCCTCGTCGATGTACCTCTCCGAGGTCTTGCGCCAATATCTTCCACAAGAGCCACAGCTCGCCCTCGACCTTTGCGCCGCCCCGGGGGGCAAGACCACGCTGCTCCTCTCCCAGCTCCCCGAGGGCAGTCTGCTTGTGAGCAACGAGCCCGAGCCGCGCCGAGCCGCAGTCCTCTTGGAGAACGTCCTTAAGTGGGGCAGCCCCTCGTGCGTGGTCACTCAGAACAAGCCCGACGACTTCGCCCGCTTCCCCTCGGCGTTCGACCTCCTGCTCACCGACGTTCCCTGCTCGGGCGAGGGGATGTTCCGCAAAGAGCCGCAAGCTCTCGCCCAATGGAGCCTGGAGAACGTGTCGCTCTGCCAGCGGAGGCAGCGCGGCATCCTCAGCAGTGCTTGGTCTGCCCTTAAGCCAGGCGGACTGCTTGTCTACAGCACCTGCACCTTCAACCGCCTCGAGTGCGAGGACAACACGCGGTGGATTGCCCGCAATCTCGGGGCGGAGCTGCTCTCGGAGCGTCACTTCTACCCCCACCTCGACCGCGGCGAGGGCTTCTTCATCGCCGCCCTTCGCAAGCACGGCGAGCCGCAAGCCACTGCCTTCCCCTCAGCCAAGCCCCAGCCGCTGCCCATGCTGCGTGGCGACTTTTCTCTTCAGACAACGCCCCAAAGTCGCACGGCTCTGCCGTCAAGGCACGCGGCTTTCATCCTTCGCCTTTGCAGAGATCTGCGAGTGATTGGCAGCGGTGTTCCCCTCGCCGGGCTCAGGGGCAGGGAGTGGCTGCCGTCTCCCTCGCTCGCCCTCAGCGCGGCTTACGTCCGTGGCACTTACCCCGAGCTTGATCTCTCTTACGCGGAGGCGCTTGCCTACCTGCGGCGTGAGGCACTGCGCCTCGCCGCCCCCCAAGGCATAGTCCTGCTGACGTTCCGCCGCCATCCCTTGGGCTTCGCCAAGAGCGTGGGCGGCCGTGCCAACAACCTCTACCCCCGGGGGGGGGGGGGGGGGGCCACCGCGGCGGGCAGCGCGCGCGGGGGGCGGGGGGGGGGGGAGG
>JAJPYQ010000084.1 GCA_021204865.1 Prevotellaceae bacterium
GGCAAGGCGGCAAGGCGGCAAGGCGGCAAGGCGGCAAGGCGGCAAGGCGGCAAGGCGGCAAGGGCGTATACCTACCCCCTTATAGCCGTGGGTCGCGCTACGCCCGACCCACGGCTTTCTAACCTCGTTAGGGTTGGCTACGCCCTATTACCCCCGACGTGTCAGCAATCGTCTCGGGACATCTTTGCAATCGACTCGTGCGGTTGAGAGAAAAAGAATGCGCGTTTTGGGCAGAAACATCGGGGGTTTTGGAGCAAAAGAATGCGCAGTCGAGGAAAAAATGGCAGGCTTCTTATACAACCCCAGAGGGGTTGAAGAGGGATAGCCGTGGGTTGCAACCCACGGTTTCGGCGCAGTTGTTGGCAAGTTCCCGCACAGAGGCGAGGGGCGACAAGGAATGCTCCCCGTCGCCCCAAGCTTGTATCAGAGAGAAAGCCTTTGGCTCATTTCACCAGCACTTTCCTGCCGTTGCGTATGTATATGCCCGGCTTGGTGGGCTGCCTTGTCATCCTGCCGCTAAGGTCGTAGTAAGGAGCTTCGTCGCTCTCCTCGGTCCTTATCTGCTCGACGGGCAGGGCAAGCTCGCTGTCGTACTCTATCGTGGGAGCGGTGTACCCAGTGGCTGAGGAGCTTATGTGCAGCGTTATCACGAAGCGAGCAACAGCCTCCACCGTCTCGCTGTAGCGGTAGCGCAGGGAAAGGCGGGCGGTAGCCGTGCTGCCCGAGCTGAGCATCCCTGGAACTTGGGTGATGCGGAAGCAAACCTCCTCAGGGTCGAACTCAACGCTGAACGCCGTGTTCGTGCTGTCCGCCACAGTGAGCGCCCCGTGCTTGGTGTACCAGTAGCCGTAGCCGCCCTCTATCCCGCTGTCTCTCTCCACAAGCGAGCCCACAGTGTTGGTCGGGTAGAGCATCATCATCCCCACGTCCGGTCCGTCCTCGCTGTAAGCCTGGAAGTGGCTCGCCACCTCGTCCTTGGTCATCTGGAAGGCTGTTCCGAAGGTGGTCAGCGCGTCTCCGCTCAGCGTCAGCGTGTAGGCGTCCGTGGTTGTCGCGGCAGGCATATAATAGTCATAGCTTATCTTCACGTCCCCCACCCCTCGGTCGCCTATCAAGTACGACTGGTAGACCGTGGCGTCGGCCGTGAGGTCAGTGCCGCTTATCTTAATATGGTAAGGCCACTGGTCGTCGTTGCTTATCTTCTCGTCCCACTTATGCTGGACGTAGCTTGAGGGCGAGGGGCAAACCACGAACCACAGCTTGCTCGTGCCGTCCGGCACTGTCAGGCTCACCGTCGCTGTGCTCTCCGCCTTCCCGTGGCAATAGAGAGAGTCCTCGGCGAAGTACTGCCTCGAGCCGTCAGCCATAAGAGCCACGAAGCCGAGGCGGAAGTTGCGTATAGCCGTCGTGGCGTTGTATTTCGTGCTGCCGGAGGAGGAAAGCTGCGAGTCTCCGTCGAGGTAATAGCCCGGGTCGCCCTCGAGCAAGGCGGCAGCCGACTTAAGTGCCGTGAACTCTATGCTAACCTCCTCCCCAGCGTCAGGCACCTTAAGGGGGACAACATTGAAGCCTGTCGCCTGCGGCGCGCTTGCGTAAGCCACCTGATAGCTCTGAACGCCGTCCTGCACGCAGTAGTAGCGGAACTTGCCCACGTAGTTGCTTCGGTAAGGCTCCCAGGCTGGCAAGTCCCACGTCACTGCCTTCATGGCGTAGTCAAAGTAAAGGGCGTAAAGCTCGTCCACGCTAAGCCCCTTGCAGTCCATCAGCACCTCGTTGAAGTCCTTCACCGTCGTCTCGTGGTAGTTCCACACGTCGGCAACCGTCTTAATGTCGCCGAAGTGGTCGCAGAGGTAATAGAGGAACATATAACTCTGATACCTCTGCCACTCGTGCGTGAAGGCGTAGTTGTGGCTCGTCTTGAAGATGTCAGCCATCCCGCTCATCGTGAACATCTCCGACGGGTAGGACTGCATGGCCTGCCAGTTAGCCGTCGTCTCCCAGATAGTGCTGCCGCTGCCCACGGCCCCGTGGAAGCCAGTCTGCACACTGCTGTCAGTCCCGTAGTTGGAGTCCTCGCAGTAGCACATATAATGGAACGAATGCCCCACCTCGTGCGCCACGGAGCTTCCCACAGGCTTGCACGTTGAGGGGCTGAGCCACAGGGCTGACACCTGATAGTCGTATCCGCTGCCGTAGCACACCCACTCGCTTGTGTGGTTGAGCAGCACCATCACCTTATACTTGCTCAGGTTCGAGTTCTCAACGTCCACGAAGCCCAGCGAGTCGCACTCCAGCTGATAGAACTCCTCGCACTTCTGGGCGAGGTCTTCTATGTCAACGCTGTAGGTATAGGAAGCGTCAGTCGGGTTGGTGCTGCCGTAGCCCTTGTCCCAGAAGATGACGATATTGTCCGTCTCGTAAGAGCGGGACAGCGACCACGTGTACTTGTTGTCGGGGTCGCTCTCCTTCCATATCAGGGTATCGGTTCTGTTGCGCCACTCCTGTGGAATGTAGATGCTCTTCTGCGCAAAGCAGAGGCTCGTCATGGTAAGCGCCACGGCAAAAGCCAACAATTTCTTGTCTCTCATAATATATCCTTTAAGCTATTTACCTTATCACCTTCTTCCTTCCGTTCTCTATCACTATGCCCCTCGTGCCGTCCGTCGCTCTTCTGCCCGAGAGGTCGTACACAGCCGAGCCAGTTGTCGGCGTGGCAGCCTTAATGGAGTCAACACCCGTAGCCATATCCTCGAAGAGCTTCACTATCTCGTCCTGCGTCAGGCAGAGAGAGTAGACACGGAAGTTGTCTATCGTCCCGATGTAATCCACGTTGCTCGACTTGCTCGATGTGCTGTACCACTGTGTTCTCCCTATATAGTTCTGCGAGTCGGCGGCTATGCCCACAAGCTCGTAAGGCTCATGCACGATGGCGTCGCCCTGGGCCGCTATCTCGCCGTCCACGTAGAGCGTGGTCAAGCCCGTGAGAGCGTCGTAGGTCACGGCAATGTCCTGCTCCACGTCTGCGCGCAGATCGTCGCCAGTGACGAGGGTTGTCGTAGCCCCGTTGTACTTATATCCAGCCGAGAAGTCGTCCACTCTCAGGAACATGCTGTTCGAGCTGCCCGAGCCGAAGTCGTAGAAGCGTGGCTGGTTCTCCAGGCTCTGCGGAGTGGCGTTCAGTATCACGGTGTAGCTTCGCAGGCTGTCGAGCAAGTGCGAGGGCACCAGCACATAGCCGTTGGAGTTCCACCCGCTTGCCGTGTTGCCCGTCAGGTTCAGCGTGCCGTCCAAGGCGTAGCGAGTTCCCTTCAGCTGTCCGTCTCTTCCGTGCCCCGAATGGTCGGTGAGCATCTTCTTCGAGCCGCTCTTATACAAGTCGCCCTCCTCGAAGTCGTACCTCAATTGCAGGTTAGCCTCAAGGCTGCGGGGCATCAGTGTCAGGTTGAACACCTTTTGCTGCTTGCCCGCCACCGCCGTAAGGGTCACTTGCTGCTCGTCGTCCGTCAGAGCCACACGCCCGTCTCGTGTCATAAGAGCCTTGTCGCTCGAAGACCACGTCAGCACGGTTCCTCCCTCAGTAGCCGTCGGCAAAAGGATGTCGCCGTATATCTCATCGGGCAGGGTTAGGTCGTCTATCGACTGCTCCACCACGCACACACGGGCTTCCGTTATGCTGTTCCACGTCGTCGTGCTTGCCTGGTTGCAATAGATGCGCACGTAGCGAGCCTCCACATCATCGGGCAGATAATAACGCTCCAGCTCATCGGTCAGTCCGCTGCTTTGCTGCTCGCCCAGCCTTTCCGTCCAGCTCTCCTCGTCATCGCTCGTGTAGATGTCGAAGTAGTTCACCCTTGTGCTGCCAAGGTAGAACGCCAAGTCAACGGCGTAAACCGCCTCGGTTTCCCCGAGGTCAAGCTCAAGCCACTGCCCTGTTCCTTCCTCGCTCCAGCGTGTTGAGAGGTCGTTGTCTATCGCGTTCTTGGCCGGGTTGCCGCTCTGCGCCCCTATGGCTGTTACGGCGCTGATGCTTACGTTGTCGTAGTAAGGCACAGTCCTCAGCACCGTCCTCACGCTGTCCGTAAGAGTTGTGCCACTAAGGCTCTGCTGCCCCGTCACGGTCACGGTGTGCTTGCCGAAGTCCACGGGACTGCTCAGCTCCAATGTCACGGTGCGCTCCCCGTCATACTTAGCCTCGCCCTCGGCAGGCTCGCCGTCTATCAGGTAGTTGCTTATCACCTCGGCAGCCGCAGGCTCTATCTCTTCCTTGAACTTAATGGTAACCTCATCGTCGTCGGTCAGTGTCACGCTTGTCAGCCTCAAGGGCGTTTCCTCCTCAGTGGGTGCGGCATAGCGGCTCATCTCGGAGAGGGCGAGCAGGTAAGCCCCCACCCCGAAGTCTGCCGTCTCGTTGGCAGTCATATAGGTGCCGGGGGCAGCGTCGCTGCCGATAGGCTGCACGTAGCCCACCAGCCCGTCGCTTTGCAGAGCCACGTTCGTCAGGTAGTTCCACGCCTTCTGCACCGTCTCTCCGTAGGTCTTCTCGCTCAGCAGCCCGTTGTTGATGCCCCACAGGAAGCCGTAGGTCATCAGGGCGGTGCCGCTTGTCTCGTATCCAGGGGCGTAACTTTCCTCAAGCAGGGAGCGGCACCAGTAGCCGTTGCCCTCCCCGTCGTCCACCTGACAGTTCTTCAGTGCCTCCGCCATCTTCTGGTAATAGCTTACGTACTCACCGCGGTACTGGTCGTCCTCGGGCAGCTCATCGAGTACACGGGCGAAGGCGGCGAATGCCCAGCCGTCTCCCCTCGCCCAGAAGTCCTTGCCGCCCGTGTTGGTCTGGTGCTTAGGGTAGACGTAAGTGGAGTCTCGATAGTAAAGGCTCTCGTCCTCGTCCCACATCAGGTCGGTACCCCAGCGCCAGTACTCGCGCATCTTCTCGAGGTACTGGCTATTGCCCGTAATGCCGTAGAGCTTAGTCATTATGGGCATCACCATGAACAGCCCGTCCACCCACCACAGGTAGCCGCTGAAGTCGGTGCTCATCTCGTACTCCATCACCTCACGGGCGCGGGAAATCATCCCCTCGTCCTTATATATATTGTATAGGTCGGCATAGACTTGGAAGCAAACTTGGTTGTCGCCGAACAGCACATAGTCTGCCGTCTCGCCGTAGTCGTAGCGCCACCTCTGCTTGTCCGTCCCCGTCGCTCCCCAGTAGTTGTTCTGCTCCGCCCACGCCTTGGTGTAGCTCAGGTAGTCCTCGTCGCCCGTCACGTCGTAGGCAGCCATATTGCCTATGTGGTAGACCGCCCTGTTCCAGAAGTAGTCACCGTGCGTCGGGTTCTGCGTCTGCCAGTAGTTGTTCGCCTTAAATATAAGGTCTTCCACCTCGCTCTGCAAGGGGATGGTCTCCATCGTCGTCTCCACGATTGGCGACCCGACAACCTCCTTGAACCGCTCGAGGGAGAGGAACCAGTCGTCGTCCTGCGTGTACTCGTCCTCGGGGAAGACGTTCCAGCCTCCTCCGAAGTAGTACACGAGGTCAGTGCCGGGCGTGTAGTCCACGCAGAGGCAAAGGTGGTCGTCTATCACCTCCGCCTCGGTCTCGCACGAGGGGATGTATGCCCCTTGGTAGAAGCGCGCGCCGCTGCTCGTCACCGTTCCCTCGCTTGGCAGCTCAGCCCAGCCTGCAAGCCCCTGAGAGGTGTACGCCACCCCTTCGGGATTGAAGTCGCTTATGTCCGTGTGCTGATAGAGAGCCACGGCAAGGCGCAGCGTCTTCTCGGGTCCGTCGTAGCGGACTACAGCCTTGTTCAGCAGGCTTCCCGCAGTGCAGGTCACCCGCACCGTCTTGGTGTACGTGTCTCCGTCCACCTCCACGTTGTTATAGGTAAGCACGAACTCGCTCCTCAATGCTCCGTCCTCCACTATCTCGCACTCGTCGTAGGGGTCGTGCACCACAAGCTTACCATTAACAACATGGCTCACGCCTCCGCAGCCCAGTCTCAGGCCGTTCACGTTGAAGGCGTCCACTCCGTACTGGCTCTCCGAGTGGTAGTTGGAGAGGCTGAACATAGCGTCTATCACTGGCTCTGCCTGCTTCTTCTGCCAGAGGTCAACGCCGTTGCCCGTCTCCGGCTCGCTCTGTAGCAGCACCTTGGAGTACATACGGTAAGCCGTGCGGTCGTTCTCCCACGCTATGTCCGCCCTCGACGTTGGCTCCTTAATGGCGGCGCAGGTCAGCTTCGTCGGCTCCAAGGGAGTGCCGGAGGAGAGGGTGTACTGCCTTGTGCTGGCGTAGGGGATGGAGGCTTGGAAGCGCAGAGCCGTGTCGCCCAGAGCCTCGAAGGGTACTACTGTGCCGTCCTCGTCCTTAAGCGTGGAGGCTGACAGGCTTGTGCCGTCAGGCACCGTCACCTCCACCGTCTCCCCCTCGCGGGCTATGCCGAGGGCGTTCTTCAGGCGGAAGCTGTAGTCGTCCGCCCTCACGCCTTGGCTGAGGAGGGCGCAAGCCACAAGGGCTATCGTCGTTCGTCTCATTGCTCAATCACTTTAATGGGTGTCTCTACGGTCTGCCTGAACCTCTCCAGCGCCTCGAACCAGTCCTCGTCCTCCTGATACTCGCCCTCGGGGAACACGCTCCAGCCGCCCCCGAAGTAGTAGACAAGGTCAGTGCCCGCAGTGTAGTCAACGCATAGGCAAAGGTAGTCGCTTATCACCTCCGCCTCTGTCTCGCACGAGGGCAGGTAAGCTCCCTCGTAGAAGCGTGCGTCCTCGCTCTTTATCACTCCCTCGCTCGGCAGCTCAGCCCAGCCAGCGAGGCCGGGGGTGCTTGTGTAAGCCGTCGCCTGAGGGTCGAAGCCCGTGAGGTCGGTGTGCCTGTAGATGGGCAGGGCGAGGCGGAAGGTCTTAGACGGTCCCTCGTAGCGTACGACGGCCTTGTTCAAGAGGCTGCCTGCCGTAGTGGTGATGCGCACGGTCTTCGTGTACAGGTCTCCCCCAACGTCCACATTATTATATGTAACCACGAACTCGCTCCTCAGCGCCCCGTCCTCCACTATCAGGCACTCGTCGTAGGGGTCGTGCGTCAGCAGCTCCCCCTCGGTCACGTGGTTAATCGCCCCGCAGCCCAGACGGAGGCCGTTCACGTTGTAGCCGTCCACGCCCCACTCGCTCTCCTCGTGGTAGTTGGGCAGGGAGTACATCTGCTGTAGCACTGGCTCAGGCTTCTTCTTCTGCCAAAGGTCAATGCCGTTGCCCGTCGAGGCCTCACGCCTCTTGAGCACTTGGGAGTACATGCGGAACGCCGCGCGGTCGTTCTCCCACGCTATGTCCGCCCTCTGCTCCTTGTCCATCACGCCGGCAAAGGTCAGCTTAAGGGGACTTAGGGGAGTGCCCTCAACGAGTGTGTAACGCCTCTCGCTCTCGGCCTCGAGGCTTGCCTGGAAGCGTATCGCCCCATTGCCCGCCGCCTCGAACGGCACAGCCTCCCCGGCCTCGTCCCTTAGCGAGCAGACCGACGGGTCTATGCCCTCAGGCACACTTACCTCCACGGTCTCCCCACGGCGGGCGAAGCCGAGGTCGTTCCGCAAGCTAAAGGTGAGGCCCTGCGCCCTCAAGCCCGAGGCGCAAAGCAGGGCAAAGAGCAGTGTCAATGGTGCTTTCATAGTCTTCATGGTGTCTCATAGTGTTAGTGCAAGCGCGAAGTTAGCCTTTTTCCACCAACGCCTCAACCCTCGGCCCGATTATTTCCCGCCGCAGGGGCCGCGGAGCCTATACCGAAGGGACCGTGAAGCCTATACCGAAGGGACCGTGAAGCCTATACCGAAGGGACCGTGAAGCCTATACCGAAGGGACCGTACACCTGCTAACAAGCACCTCCGTTGAGGTGCTAACAAGCAGGTCAATTGAGGTGCTAACAAGCAGGTGTCCAGCACCTCACCGTGAGGCTTCACGGAGCCTCACCCTGACCCGTCACGGAGCCTCACCCTGAGGCTTTGCGAAAGGCCTTATACAGACGAAATCAGCCGCGGCTCTGAGCCGCGGCTGACCTTCTAACACTTTAATGTGTCAAGCTCGAACTAATCTCCCCAGAAGGAGGAGCCGTTGCTCCAACTGCTCTGCTCCTTGTCCAGGCAGTCAACGCTGCTGCTGGCGCTTGTGCTGGTGGTGGAGAGGGAAATCATCTGTTCCAACTCAGTCTCAATGACCTCGACGGAGGGCTTAATGTATGTCTTCATTGCTTTACGTTTTATTGGTTATTACTTAATGACCACTTTCTTTCCGCCCTTGATGTAGATGCCCTTCTGAGCCTGGCTTACCTTGCGCCCTGAGAGGTCGTAGACAGCCTCGGCGTCCGCAACGTTAGCCTCAACGCTTGTGATGGCGGTTGCGCTGCCTCCCTCGCTCGGGAAGAAGATGACGGCGGGAGCGTCGGTCTCATCGCTCGTCACGGTAAGGTAGCAGTGGTTCGGGGTAAGGGTGATTGGGTCGTCGTCGGACACGGTGTAGAACGCCAGCCCGTCGTCGCCCGTCTGCAGGACGTAGCTGCCCGTCGGTACGTTCGTGCTCTCGTACGCTCCCGTGAGCCAGCCCGCTGCCTCGGAGACAGAGCTGAACGTCCTCTGGGTCACAGCGAACTTGTAGGTGCCCTGCGTGCCGCCTACAATGTAAGGAACGCCTGCCTCTGGGGTCTCTACCTCTTCGAGCTGAAGGGCAGCGCCAGTCTCTGAGTCAGCGTCGTAAGCCTCGGTGGAGTAGAACGTCAAGCCGTCTACCTCTGTCGGGGCGAAGGGCAGCACGAGCGTGCCGTAGTCAGCCTGCAGCGTCCACTCAACAGTGTCTGCGCACTGAAGCCCAAGGTCGCAGTAAGTGTCCTGGTCGTTAGTGTAGAGAGAGTTCGTCTCGTCTCCGTTCGGGTTGATGCCAAGGTAACCGTTGGTAACCTTCGTGTTGAGCAACTGCCAAACGCCCTCAGTGGTGGTAGGTATCACCTGAATGGTAAGAGCGTCTTCCTCGGTCACCTCAGTGCCGTCGTTCTCACCGCCAGTGGCTCGTATGCCGTACTCGCCAGTGGCAGCGCCGTAAGGATTGCCCGTGCAGAAGTAGAGGGTGTTGCCCTCGGAAGTGACGAAGCTAACCTTGTAGCCGTTAACGCCCTCGTATTCCTCGTCGGCAGTGAAGGTGAACACCTGGTCAGCGAGGTTAGCGTTAGGCTCGGCAGCGAACTGGAAGTCGTAGCCTCCCTGCGTGTTGGTCTCGTCTGCGATGAACTTCAGAGCCTTGCCAGGCACAGCTGTAGTCGTGGCCTCCATCACTATGTGGAAGGTCTGACCCTCCTTGGGAGTGTTAAGCACGAAGGTGGATAAGCCTGCCTCAAACTCCTCGCTGGCGGAGGTGAGAGGCGCAAGGGCGGCAGATATCTGAGAGGCGGTCGCATCCTCGGTCACCTCACCGGCAGTCTCGATGGCACTGAGAAGCTCCTCGGCATTCTCGGCCGGTATCTGGAACGCCTCGTCGCCCACGTTAGCCACAAGAGCCTCGGCAGCCTCAATAGCCTCCTGCAAGTCCTCGTAAGTGGGAACGTCGCTGCTTACGTAGGTGACTGACTTAGTGCCCACGAGTATCCAGTTGACGCACTGCTCGGCTGTCACGTTGATGCTAAGGCTTATCGTGCCGCTCTCGTCAACGACCACGTTAGAGAGCGTGACCACTGGGATATCGTCCAAAGAGGAATAATCGCCACTAGACTTCGTCCCGAATGTGAGAACCTTCTCCAGCCCGTTGGCGACTATCGCCACAGCCTCAGTCTCGTCCTGCGTCCCGCCAGCCGGGTCAGAGGTACCATAATTAGCGTAGTTAGCCGCGAAGTAAAGCTGTACTTCGTACGTGCCTGCTGGCAGCTCCGTGATGGTTTGGGTCAGCACTGTGCCTACTGCTGTCGTGTGGGCTGTCGTGTCATCTTCCCTATAAAACTCGAGCACAATGTTATTGAAAGTGCCAGTGTATCCTACCCATTCGCCCAAGATGTCTGCCTGCTCGTTCTGCAGCTTGTAGACCTCCATCGCCTCCTTCAGGCTGCTGATTGCGCTCACCAGTGTCTCGTTGTCACTCTCAGAATTATCGAGAACTGCCTGAGCTGCCTCGATGGCTGCCTGCAGGTCGTCAGCGCCAGTGCCTTCACCGTCGCCATAAAGCTCGGTAGCCTCAGCTATCAGCTCAGTGAGCGTTGTGAGGTCATAGACCTTCTCGTCGCCAAGGTAGGTGAGCGTGAAGTTATCAAAAGCCACCCAGTTAGCGTCACAAGAAACCAGCTTCACGCCTATCTCCACGTCAGCGGTCTCGTCCTCCTCTGCCTCAACAGTGAAGTCAACCGAGAAGGTCTCAGGCACGCCGTTGGCAGTGTATACAGGTGTCTGCTGGTCTCCAGCGTAGACGTAAACGCCACCGGCGTTGTCGAAAGCCTCATCCTGCTGCGTTGCGATAGCGTCTACCGTAAGGCGATACTCACCAGCCTCCAGCTTTATCGTCTGGTAGAAGGAGCGGTCAGAGATGGGAGTTTTTGTAGTTCCACCGTATGCCTCGAAGAAAGGATAGGTGACGTTAGCGTCGCCGTTGGTGTAAGTGGCGTCAGGACCAATGCTGAATTGGGCGTTTCCATTCTCATCTGTAGTAGTCGTCCAACCTTGAGCATCATAATTACCGTCTGCATTCGTTAGCTCGAACTTCGGGTTGACGATGACGCTCGTCTCGTCCACATTCTCCTCTTCCACCACCTCAACCTCGCACAGCTCGAAGTTAGTCATCTGCACATATCCAGTACCGAGATAAGAACACCTTACCACAGCATACTCGTAAGCGTCTCCAGTGTCAGCGGCAGAGAAGACCAAATTATAGTGAGTCCACTCGTCAGCAGTCCCGGTGTTGAAGGTGAGCAGATGCACGCATACCTTGCCGTTGTCCTTATCCTCATCACTGGAGTTAGCCTGGGTGTTGACTGCGAAAGAGTCATTGTCGCCTCCGTTGAGAATGTCGCAGCTGAAGGAGTAAGTCTTCGCATTGTCAATTGCGTAAGCGGTAACCAATGAATACTCACTGCCCGAACCCCCATTGCCATTTGACTTAAGCACGTAAGATTTAGTGCCATTAACGTCAACATCAGAGGCAATTGTGAAGTCAGTGGTGTTGATGGCATTGCCCTCACCATCAGTCCAGCAAGTGTAGCCGTAGCTGAAGTCAGGGTTAGCGATAAGGTTAATGCCTGTCTTCTTGTATTCCTTGCCGCCATACACAACGAGCTCACCGCTTGCGGTGCCGTTCGCCTGTATCAGCTTGGCGAGCGCCTCGGTAGCCTCGTCAATCTCACTCTGCGTAGCGTCAGTCTTCTCGGATACGCTAACACCGTCGGTGTATGCGGTCTCGCTGGTCAACTCGAGAGTCTTAGCGTCCTCCAGAGCGTTGTTAAGGTACGTGAAGTCAGCAGGGACTTCCTCCACCTCGTACATCACTACGTTGGAGAGCTCGAATTCCGAACCAGATGTTGCAGAAAGGTACGCAAGCCTTAGACCAGCGTAAGTGTACACAGCGTTTGCATAGTCGCCAGTGGCATAGTCGGAGGCTTTGAACACGATCGTGCTCTGAACCCACGCGCCACTATTATCCCCGACAGTGAGAATGTGATTCTCATTACCACCGCTCGAGCTATTATTGTCGTTGATCAGGAAAGTCTCGGTGTCGTTTCCTCCATTCTTAGTCCAGCAGCTGAAGTAATAGGTCTTGCTTGCGTCAATTGACCACAGGGTTACGATTGATGCTGCTGAGTTTGAGCCACCACCCCCGACTGTAGCCTTAATGTAGTTCGTGCCAGTCGTTGCGTCTTCCTCGGTGGAGACCTCGAAGTCATCCGTGGAAAGGGCATTACCATCACCACCCAGCCAGTTGTTAAGACCGTCAGAGAAGTCACCGTTAGTGACCAAGTTGTCGCCGACAACCTTGTACATCGTCCCGTTGGCATCGGTGACGTACTGGTCATCTGCTTGCACGCACATAGGCACGACAAGCCCCAGGCAAGCCAGCGCCACAAACATAGATAAGCGTTTCATCATAATAAAATTAATTAAGTATTAACAAAAGCGTTTTACGACGTCTCGTCTCAGAGAGAACAGCGGCTATGCAGCCAACCATTCTGGGCGCAAAGTTAGTCATTTTGCTATCCACGCCAAACAAATCAAGCGTTATTTTTAGCCTCGATGCGATATTTAACATTTCAGCACCTTCTGACGGCTACGCTTGTTATGCCCCTTCGGGGCTTGCCGTGACCCGTCCCCACGCCTCACTACTAACCCTTCGCAGTCCCTCGCATTACCCACCGCAGTCCTTTAGGTAAGGTGTCGCTGGCCCTAACGTTAGCCCCGAAGGGGCTACATTTGCGTAGCCGCCAAAACGCAGAGCGTTTCCCGAAGGAAACGGATGGCTCGCGCCAGAAGAACGGAGTTCTTCCCGAAAACGACGAATTGCTTGCGCCAGCGAGCGAAGCGACACCCCCGGTTAAGGCGTTAGCCTTAATAGTGCCGAAGGTACTCAACCCATTTGCCAACGTTCGTGGGTGATGTTGAGTACCTCCGGCACTCAACCTACTATCGCACCGTATCCGTGGGTATCGCTTCGCTAAACCCACGGCTACTCTTCTGAAACCCCTCTGGGGTTTTGCTACGCCCCATCGCCTACGTCCGCCCGCGATTAGCCCCTCCCTTAGGGAGGCAAGCGAGCCGGCAGGCTCTACGC
>JAJPYQ010000065.1:0-3691 GCA_021204865.1 Prevotellaceae bacterium
GTTGTGGCTTGATGTAGGAATTGAACTCGATACAACCGCTGAAGTTGTGATAGCCCAGCCTCTCCGTTGTGGCTTGATGTAGGAATTGAACTCGATACAACCGCTGTCGAGGAACAGCCAAAGATACTGCTGTTGTGGCTTGATGTAGGAATTGAACTCGATACAACGCGCGCCTGCTGCTCCCGCGTCTTCCTCCCGTTGTGGCTTGATGTAGGAATTGAACTCGATACAACTTGCTTGCCTCCATATAGTCCCAGCTATCCGTTGTGGCTTGATGTAGGAATTGAACTCGATACAACTGATTAGCTAAGGAAGAGACGGGGAGGGGGTTGTGGCTTGATGTAGGAATTGAACTCGATACAACCAGCTCGGATGTGCACTTGATGTCGACTAGGTTGTGGCTTGATGTAGGAATTGAACTCGATACAACCCTCGGGCACGTTGTCATAGGTGTGCGGGTGTTGTGGCTTGATGTAGGAATTGAACTCGATACAACACGAAGAGCCAGACTGTCAAGATAGACAGCGTTGTGGCTTGATGTAGGAATTGAACTCGATACAACAGGAATGGACTGCGTGATGCCACAAGGCAGTTGTGGCTTGATGTAGGAATTGAACTCGATACAACCCCCTCACGTTGTATTGGCTCGACAGCTCAGTTGTGGCTTGATGTAGGAATTGAACTCGATACAACGACCTTCGAGAAGGTGTGGGCGGACAGCGAGTTGTGGCTTGATGTAGGAATTGAACTCGATACAACCACTCGCAGTCCTTGCGGTTGTGGCAGAAGGTTGTGGCTTGATGTAGGAATTGAACTCGATACAACACCTCGGCCTTGAGGATGGTCTCGAGGGTTGTTGTGGCTTGATGTAGGAATTGAACTCGATACAACTCCCTGTCAAGATTGCAGAAGTTCGACGAGGTTGTGGCTTGATGTAGGAATTGAACTCGATACAACGACGCTGCTCCGCCCCTCCGAGCTGCACAGTTGTGGCTTGATGTAGGAATTGAACTCGATACAACTAATGCCAGTCAAAATAGTTCAGTGAGTTAGTTGTGGCTTGATGTAGGAATTGAACTCGATACAACATGGCGTTGAAAGTGTGTGAGCGAGGGAAGTTGTGGCTTGATGTAGGAATTGAACTCGATACAACTGGCTCCCGTGATGTCCTCGCCCGTGAGCGTTGTGGCTTGATGTAGGAATTGAAATCGATACAACGCTTGCGGGCTTGCGCTGGGCGACGGGGGCGTTGTGGCTTGATGTAGGAATTGAACTCGATACAACACTCGCCAGTTAGTAGCATGTCGAAGGGCAGTTGTGGCTTGATGTAGGAATTGAACTCGATATAACTTTACCCCATAAGAATTATGTTTTTGAGCGTCGGATTATGAATCCGACGCTCTTTCGTTTGTTGGGAGAGGTAAAATCCGTGTAATTCTGCTCCCTTGGTCGAGTGTTGTGTGGCTACATCTCAATCATTCCGTCTCTGAGGCGGATGGTCCGGTCGGTGGTCTTGGCGAGGCTCTCGTCGTGTGTGACGATGATGAATGTCTGCCCGAAGGTGTCGCGCAGGCTGAAGAAGAGTTTGTGCAGCTCCTCTTTGTTGCGGGTGTCGAGGCTGCCTGAGGGCTCGTCTGCCATCACGACGGCTGCGTTGTTGACGAGGGCGCGCGCCACCGCTACGCGTTGTTTCTCTCCTCCGCTGAGCTCGCGGGGCTTGTGCCCGAGGCGGTCTGCCAAGCCTATGAAGCGGAGCAGCTCGGTGGCTCGCCTGCGGGCCTTACGCTTGTCCGCGCCGCCGATGAAGGCTGGTATCATGACGTTCTCGAGCGCGGTGAACTCGGGCAGCAGCTGGTGGAACTGGAAGACGAAGCCTATCTGCTGGTTGCGGAAGCGGGCGAGCTTGGCTTGCGAGAGGCTGCCGATGTCCTGCCCGTTGAGCTGCACGGAGCCCGCATCGGGTTTGTCGAGAGTGCCGAGTATCTGCAGGAGGGTGGTCTTGCCGGCTCCGCTGGGCCCTACGATGCTGACGACCTCTCCTTTCTCCACGCTGAGGTCTATGCCGCGCAGCACCTGGAGTGTGCCGAAGCTCTTCGTGATGCCTTGCGCCTTTATCATTGGGTTGTCCATAGTCATTTGGTGTTGTCGGTCAGTTGCAGTCCTGTTGGGGTTATCTCTATGAGCCGCCGGCGGTAGAGGTCTCCGATGGCTTTCTTGAACACTTTCTTGCTCACGCCGAAGAGGGCGCGTATCTCTTCTGCCGAGGTCTTGTCGCAGAGGTGTGTCTGCCCTCCATTGTTCCGGATATGCCTTAGCATGGTGTCGCTGAAGTCCCACACTGCCTCTTGTCCGACGCGTTGCAGCTGGAGGTCGATCTTCCCGTCGTCGCGCACTTGCTGCACGTAGGCTTTCGTCGTGTCGCCGCGTCTGAGCTGGCGGAAGACTTGGTCGGCGTAGAGCAGTCCGCTGTATTGGTTGTCCACTATCACCTTGAAGCCGAGGTCGGTGCGCTGCCAGAGCAGGGTGTCCACCTCGTCGCCTCGGGCGTAGGGGGGCTGCCCGGGGCTGAGGTATCGCTCGACTTTCTCTGAGGCCACGATGCGGTAGGTCTGCTCGTCGGTGTGTATGTGTACGATGTAGCCGAAGCCTTTCTGCATTCGTGTCTTCTGCTCGCTGAAGGGGACGAAGAGGTCTTTCTGCAGGCCCCACGAGAGGAAGGCTCCGTAGTTGTTGACCCAAGCCACACGCAGGAAGGCGAAGTCGCCCACTTGTGCGAGGGGCTTGCGCATGGTGGCGACGAGGCGTTCCTGCTGGTCGAGGTATATGAACACTTCCACCTCCTCGCCCTCGCGTGGCCAGTCGTCAGAGGTTATCTCGCCTTTGGGCAGCAGTATCTCGCCAAGCACGGGGCCGCCGTCGAGGAAGACACCGAAGTCGACGGTCTTGCTCACCGTCAGGGTGTTCATCCTTCCCAGCTTTATGTTGTCGGTGTCCATTGGGGGTGGGTCGTCTGTATGCGAATGAGAAGGCACCGGGAGCGGGGCTCTCGATGCCTTGATGTCTCTTTAGTGCCTCTAAATTAGCTCTCTACGGCTTTCTTGACGTGCTTCTCCTTGATGCGGGCCTTCTTGCCAGTGAGTTTGCGCAGGTAGTAGAGCTTGGCTCGGCGCACCTTGCCGATCTTGTTGACTGTGATGCTCTCGATGTTGGGGCTTTCGAGGGGGAATATGCGTTCCACTCCCACTGTTCCGGACATCTTGCGCACGGTGAAGCGTTTCTTCTCCTGGTGGCCGCATATCTTGATGACCACTCCGCGGTAGAGCTGTATGCGCTCTTTGTTGCCCTCGATGATCTTGTAGGCCACTGTGACTGTGTCTCCTGCCTTGAAGGCGGGGTGGCTCTTGCCGGTGGCGAATGCTTCCTCAGCAATCTTCATTAAATCTGCCATTTCAGCTTGATGTTTTTAATTGTTAGTGTGTCTCACCAGAGGCATAGCAGGTCTCTCTTAGCACGCTCTTTTGTGCATCCTGCCAGCGACCTATGGCGGAAAGCGAGGGCAAAGGTAGGCAAAAATGCGGTAAGGCAATAGCTGCGGGCGGTTTTTTTGCTGTTTCCCCGTGTTATCCAACCCAGGGCTATCCCTCTGAAGTACCTCCGGCACTTTTTGAAGCAAGCTATAGCTTGCGATCCT
>JAJPYQ010000065.1:3791-46290 GCA_021204865.1 Prevotellaceae bacterium
TATCCCTCTGAAGTACCTCCGGCACTTTTTGAAGCAAGCTATAGCTTGCGATCCTCCCCGTGTTATCCAACCCAGGGCTATCCCTCTGAAGTACCTCCGGCACTTTTTGAAGCAAGCTATAGCTTGCGATCCTATTTTACTCGAAGTTGAAGGTCAGGGTTATCATCTTGGAGTGCGCCTTGTCCTCGGAGTTGGTGAACTTCATGAGTGTGCCGTCGATAAGGTCGTCGCGGTGTTTCTTGAGGATGCTGAGCAGTCCGAAGGAGAACTTGAGCTCGGGTATGAGCTTGAAGAAGGAGAAGTAGATGTCGCAGCCCATGCCCACCTCGACAAAGCAGTCGAAGGGTTTTGTGTAAATGGCCTGGTGTTTGTGCCCTGCGAGGTCGATGGAGGGTGCGAGCCCCGCAATGACGTAGGGGCGGAAGTTGTTGTATCGGGGGGCTGCCATCTTAAGGGAGACGGGGAAGGAGATGTAGGTGCTCTTGAGGTTCTGCGTGGTGTCGCGGCCTGAGACCTGCTCGTGGTAGAGGACGTGTCTCTGCCCGAAGTGCATGGTGGGGACGAGGCGCAGGGCGAGGTATTTGTTGAGGCGCATCTCTCCGATTATGCCCACTGAGAAGCCGGGGTTGTAGGAGTCGATGTCGGCGTACCACTGCTCGCCTGTCTCGGGGTCGATGAAGCCGTTGTTGCGCAGCTCCATGTCCTGAAGCTGCATGCCGAACATAAAGCCCCAGTGGAACCGTCGCTCGTCGATGTACGGTCGGGTCATCACCTTGCGTTCCTGCGCGTCGAGGCGTGCGCAAAGGGGCAGGAGGCAGAGGGCGATGATTGTGAGGCGTATGGACGTGCGCATAGCATTAGGTTAAACGGCGGGCGGGGGCTGTTTATTGCCTTCCTAATCCTTTTTGGTTAGGCGTGGAGAAAAAAGGGGCGGCGGAGCGAGGGCGGTTAACTGAAATTGATTACTTTTGCACCGTTTTCGAGACACAACACATCATTAACAAACACAACTTACAATCAATTATGGCTTACGTTATTGGTTCTGACTGCGTCGCCTGCGGCACGTGCATTGACGAGTGCCCCGTTGGGGCTATCTCCGAGGGCGACATCTACAAGATCAACCCCGACGAGTGCACCGAGTGCGGCACTTGCGCGGACGCTTGCCCGAGTGGAGCTATCTCCCTTGGGTAGTAGTTGACTAAAGGCTACTGACTTACAAAGGCTCTCGCCATCAGTGGTGAGAGCCTTTGTCGTATCATTGCACCAAGACGAAGCCGCCCCCGTTGGGCATCGAGACGGTCACCGAGCTTCCCTTCAGCCTTATGCTCTGCAACAGTGGCTCGCGGGTCTTCATGTTGTCGCGGTAGAGCTTTGCCTCGCCGTCCTTCCTGAGCATGGGCAGCTGGAGCTTAAGGGTGAGGTTGTCGCCCGTGGCGTTGTTGCCTGCCACGTACCAGCGGTTGCCGCTGCGGCGTGCTATCACGCAGTACATACCGGGGTAGCCGTCGATGAAGACCGTCTCGTCCCATGTCGTGGGCACGCCCTTAAGGAAGTCAAGACACAGCTCGGGCGCTCCTCCCTCGCCAACCTTGCCAAGGTTCTCGGGTGCGATGGCGAAGTTCTGTATGGGGTTCTGGAAGAGGACGGTGGTGGCAAGCTCGTGCGTGTCGGTCGTCTTGCGCACGTTCCCTTTCTTCGAGGGGTCGTTGCCACGGTTAAGGTAGCGGCTAAGGAAGCAGCCGCCAAACTCCATGCAGCCCACGGTGTTGCGCAGGAAGGGGTGCGTTGCTGTGTTCTGCGCCTCCACGTCGCAGAAGTGCTGGTCGAAGTATATGTTCTCGCTGGCGAGCACCGCCTCGCTGCCCACGTAGTTGGGGTACATACGCTCCCATCCTCGTGGCAGCGTGCAGCCGTGGAAGATGACCATCAGGGCGTTGTCGTCTGCGTCGGAGAGTATCTGCTCGTAGAGGCGCATCGTCTCCTGTTTGTCGCCCCCGAAGAAGTCCACCTTGATGCCCTTCACTCCTATCTCAGCCATCCAACGCATCGCAGCCTTGCGCCTTATGGGGTCGCTCATCACGTTCGTAGGGCTTTGCTCGATGTTGTTCCACCAGCCGCTTGACGAGTACCAGAGGAAGACGCCCACGCCCTGCTCTCCCGCGTAGCTGACCAGCCTCTCAATGCCCTCCTTGCCCATCGTCACGTCCCAGCCGCAGTCCACGAGGATGTAGGGGAAGCCCATCTGCTTAGCCATGTCAACGTACTGCACCTGGTCGTCGTAGCACACGCTCTCGTCCTGCCACAGTATCCAGCTCCAGCCGCTCTTGCCGTACCGGTAAGTGTTCTTGCTCTCGTATCGGGGCTCCACGTTGTCCCAAGGGCAGGTGGTCTCCACTATGGGCTTCAGCGAGATGCCCACGGTGAGCGTGCGCCACGGCGTTGCCCCGGGCAGGGCGAAGGCAGGCTCTACGGTGCCGTTGCCGTTGTTCTCCTCAGGCAGGGGGAACTCCAGCTTATACGTGCCGTCAGCCCTCAGGTCAGAGAGGCGGCTCGCGCAGTAACGGCTGTCCACCCCCGTCTCCGACAGCAGCACCCAGCCGTCCTTGCCCACGTGGAAGAGGCAGGGGAAGGTGTAGCCGAGGCCATACTTCGAGGGCGTGGAGAGAGGCTCGTCGTACTGGTACTCTTCCTCATACGAGGGCTTCGTGCGCCTCCAGCCCTTCATCGGCGTGCACTGGGGGCAGATGAAGCTCTTCGTCCCGTCGGGCAGGCGGTAGCCAGTAGCCTCGCTCATTATGCGCACGGACATCTTGTTGCCGTCCCCTCCGTCGGGCCACGAGGGAAGCTCGTAGCGGAAGGCGAGGTCGTTGTCGCTCAGGCGGAAGAGGATGTCGAACTGCCTCCCCTCTGCGTTCATCAGTGTAGCCCGCAGCTCGTTGGCGACGTAATGCACCTTTGATGTCTTTATGCGGTCCAGCTGGTAGTCGTCAGTGTACTCCTTCTCCTGCGTGCCAAGGAGCGTGAGGTCTTGGCTGAAGTCGCCTGCGTCGGCAGTGAAGCCGAGGGGGCTTGGCAGGAGCATGGCCTGGCCGTCGTAGGTGAGCGAGTAGAGAGCCTTGCCCTCGTCGATGGCGAGGGTCATTTGCAGCCGTCCGTCGGGGCTGCCGAGCGCGCGTGTCTGCCCAAGGGCAACGGTGGCGCAGAGTGTTAGCAGGAGGCTTAGGAGTGTCCTCATAGCGTCGGGTGTTAGTGGTTAGCACTGGCAAAGATAAGCCTTTTGTGGCGGAATGCATAGGCTTGGGGCGGGGAAAGTGGTTTGGGGCTACAGTGCCTCGAGGCGGAGAGCAGTCTCCTCCGTTATCCTCTCAGTCCATTTGCTGCCCACCTCTGCCTGCTTGGCATACGAGGCATAGCCACGCACCACAGCGGCGAGCCTGTCAACGAGAGCGGAAGCCCCCTTCACCCCATATCTCGCAGCCACCTCCAGCAGGTCACGCCTGCCAATGTCGCTGTCCCTCCCGTTGACGGTGAGGCTGTGGCGGTTGACGTAGGCAGGTGCGGAGGGGTCAACGGTGAAGGTGAAGTCGTAGGCTGGGGAGGCGTGCCACGCCCCGTCCTTGCCCATCAAGAAGCTGAAGTTCTTGCTGTGGTCGTCCACGTTGCCTGCAAGCACGTTCATCACCATCTGCACGAAGAGCCTCTTCAGTTCACTCGGCACGATGGCGAGGCGGCAGGCTGTGTCGAACAAGTCCTCGTAGGAACTGGCGTTGGGGCTCATTGCCGCCAGTGTCTGCACGTGTATCTTCTCGTCCCCTCTCCTGTCGAAGCGTGTGGTGAGGAAGTGGTCCGCCTCCTTGCCCCTAAGCAGCCACGAGTGTGTCATCGGCAGTCCTGCGTCCTCAGCCATGAGGTAGTAGCTGTACTCGATGCGTGTGGCTGGGATGCCGTTATGCTCGTCCAACTTCACGAGCATAGGCGTGAAGCCAGGCAGCGGTGCTGCCACCTGCCCTGAGTAGCACTCTCCCGTCTCCATGTTCACGTTGACCACCGCCTTGGGGCATCGGCCACCGGCAGACGTGCCGACACGGAAGAGGCTCTCTATCATCAGGTCGGGGCTTACGGAAGCCTTGAAGTCCTCCGCCTCTCGCAGTGCCTGTTGGGCAAGGCTGTAGAGACTCTCTATCTCCACTTGGAACGGTGCCTCCATATCCTCTGCCACTGGGGGCAGGAACTCAAGCGCCCCCATCCCTCTGCGCCCTATGTAAGCGAGGCGGTCGAGCGGAGAGAGGTCTCGCGCCTTTATGTGGTGAGCCTTAGCCCACTCGCCGAACACCTTGTTTCCCCAGTGGTCGGGCAGGGAGTCGGCAATGAACGAGGGCAACCCTCCGAACAGCTTCCCCTCGTCGGCGTATATGGGCAGTCCGTTCCTTGCGGCAGCGCCCTTGAGGGAAGCCCTGAGGGGTGCAAGGTCATAGCCGTCTCTCACGTAGGGCTCGTCGAAGTAGAAGCAAGTCTTCGTCACGTGGTGCTGCTCGTATGCCACCAGTGTTCCCACCCGTCTGCCCCACAGGTGCACGTCAAGGCTCTGTATCATTTGCCCCTCCTCACCCTCTTGGGCGTCAGCTTGTTTATCTGCCTTAGCGTGTCGGGGTGCATTGGCAGCCGGGGCAGCAGCTCCTCGACGCGCTGCTCCATGCCCACGACCCGCAGGAGCGAGATGAGGTTGGAGAGCGTCAGGTTGAGCATCGTGCCTTGCTCGAAGTGGCTGATGGTGGCGAGTCCCACGCCCGAGCGTTCCGCCAGTTCCCTTTGGCTGAGGCGGGCTGCGAGGCGGTATTCGCGCAGCCTCTGGGAGAGCGTCCTGATGATGTCTTGGTTAGATGTGTAGCCGGGTGCGTCCATAGCGGTAGTTTATCACCATTTGAGCGCGAATATAGGGATTATTGTCCGTTTACCACCACATAAGGCTGACTTTTCCGGTGGTGGTATAAGAGGTGCCGTTGCGCCTGTATACGAGGTGTCGAAGAACCCATTGCGAGGGGTTCAGTTGAACCCATTGCGAGGGGTTCACTTGAACCCCTCGCAATGGGTTGTCTGACGGGTAGCTGTGAGGGACCACGACGGGTAGCCGTGAGGCGTGATTAAGCCAAGGGCAGGGTCATCTGCAAGCCTTCGCCAAGGAGGTTGAACGTCCTGCGGTGGTGCGGCGTGGGACCGTACAGCCGGATTGCCTCTCGGTGGGCGAGGGTGGGGTAGCCTTTGTTCACGTCCCAGTGATAAAGGGGGTACTGCTGGTGCAGCCGCTGCATATAGTCGTCTCGGTAAGTCTTGGCAAGGATGCTGGCGGCTGCGATGCTCTGGTACGTCGCGTCGCCCTTGACGACGGTCTCGTAGGGGATGTCCTCGTAGGGCAGGAAGCGGTTGCCGTCGATGAGCAGCAGCTGTGGGCGCAGGGTGAGACGGGCGATTGCCCGGTGCATTGCGAGGATGGAGGCGCGCAGGATGTTCAGGCGGTCTATCTCCTCGTTGCTCACCACGCCCACTGCCCAGCACAGCGCCTCACGCTCGATGACCTCCCTCAGCTGCCGCCTTTGATGGTCGGACAGCTGCTTGGAGTCGTTGAGACGCGGGTCGCTTATGCCTTGCCTAAGCACTACCGCTGCGGCGAAGACGGGACCTGCGAGGCAGCCACGCCCGGCCTCGTCGCAGCCCGCCTCGAGGAGCGTCTTGTCTTTGCAGGAAAGCAGCATGGGGCGGGGCTTAGGCGAACATCTCCTGCACACGACGGATGGCGTCGGCGAGGCGGTCGACCTCCTCCCTTGTGTTGTAGAGAGCGAAGGAGGCTCGGCACGTCCCCTCCACGCCAAGCCTTCGCATAAGAGGCTCTGCGCAGTGATGACCCGTGCGCACCGCTATGCCGAGGCGGTCAAGGAGGGTTCCCATGTCGAGGTGGTGTATGCCGCCCACTTGGAAGCTAAGCACCGCCTCCCTCTCCCGTGGCTTGCCGAATATCCGCAAGCCCTTTATCTCGCTGAGGCACTCCACGGCGTACTGCGTAAGGCTCTGCTCGTACTGCCTGATGGCTTCCATCCCTATGGAAGACACGTAGCGCAGGGCTGCCGCCAAGCCCGTTGAGGCGATGTAGTCAGGCGTGCCTGCCTCGAACTTGTAGGGCAGGTCGCTGAAGGTGGTGCGCTCGAACGACACGCTCTTTATCATCTCCCCTCCGCCCATGTAAGGGGGCAGGCGGTCGAGCCACTCCTCCTTGCCGTAAAGCACGCCGATGCCCGTGGGACCGTAGACCTTGTGACCGCTCAGGGCGAAGAAGTCGCAGTCCATCTCCCTTACGTTGACGGGCAGGTGGGGCGAGCTTTGCGCCCCGTCCACCAGCACAGGCACGCCGTGCGAGTGGGCTATCCTTATTATCTCCGCTACGGGGTTGAGCGTGCCAAGCACATTGCTTACGTGGGTGACGGAGACGAGCTTCGTCTTGGGCGTGAACATAGTCTCGAACACGTCCATGCGCAGCTCCCCACGCTCGTCGATGGGGATGGGGCGCAGGCGTATGTCCTTCCTCCTTTGCAGGAGCTGCCACGGCACGATGTTGCTGTGATGCTCCATCTCCGAGAGGATTACCTCGTCGCCGTCCTCCATGCTCTCGTCACCGAAGCAGGAGGCGATGAGGTTGATGCTCTCCGTCGTGCCTCGGGTGAAGACTATCTCGCTTGCGCTCCTCGCACCAAGGAAGCGGCGCACCGCCTCGCGGCTCTCCTCGTGCAGGTCGGTTGCCCTCTGCGAGAGGAAGTGAACACCGCGGTGAACGTTAGCGTTGGCGTTGTAGTACTCATTCACCATCGCCTCCACCACCTGCCGGGGCTTCTGCGTGGTGGCGGCGTTGTCGAGGTAGACAAGGGGGTAGCGGTCGTATATCTTCCTCGAGAGGATGGGGAAGTCCGCCCTTATGGCTTCGATGTCGTAGCTCATCTGCATACCTTGCACCCCTCGCAGTTACTAAGGCTTCCACGCATACGTGCCTCCGTGAGGTAGCGAAGGCGGTCGCGCAGAGGCTCAAGCCTTACGCTGTCTATCACCTCGCCCACGAAGGCGTACTTAAGCAGCAGTCGAGCCTCCTCAAGGCTCACGCCCCTTTGGCGCATGTAGAAGAGGGCTGCCTCGTTCAGCTGCCCCACGGTGCTGCCGTGCGAGCACTTCACGTCGTCGGCGTATATCTCAAGCATAGGCTGCGAGAACATCCGCGCCGAGGGGGAGGCGCAAAGGTTGGCGTTCACCTCCCTCGACGACGACTTCTGCGCGTCCTGCCTCACCAGCACCCTGCCTGCGAACGCCCCCACGGCCTCGCCGTCGAGCACGTACTTGTACAGCTCGTTGCTCTCGCACTGGGGCGAGCGGTGTTCGATGAGCGTGTTGTTGTCCACCCGCTGCTGCTTGTCCGCCACCACGCAGCCGTACATATTCACCGTCGAGCCTGCGCCCCTGAGCGACACGTCGGTGCGGTTGCGGGTCAAGCCGTTGTGCAATGTGATGCTGTCGAGGGTCACCTGAGCCTTCTCCCCAACATCCACGTACATATTGGCGAGGCGGTGGTTGAGGGAGTGCGTCTCCTCCAGCTCGTAAAGCTCAAGACTTGCTCTGTCTCCCACGAAGACCTCAGCCACCTGCGTCGTGAGGAACTGCCGCTCGTCGGCGGCGTGGTCGCAGAAGAGCAGCTGCGCCTGCGCCCCCTCCTCCATTACGATAAGCACACGGCGGTTCGCCATAAGGCTCACGTCCGCCCTAAGTATGTTCACCACCTGCAAGGGGCGGCTCAGCGCCACGTTCTTAGGCACATAGACGAAGACCCCGTCCTGCGTGAGCATAGTGTTGAGGGCGTTGAGCGAGTCCTTGCGTGTGGGGGCAAGCCGTGCGTAGTGCCGCTCCACGAGTTCCCTATGCTCCTCTGCGGCCTTGGCGAGCGAGCATACCACCACCCCTTGGGGCAGCGGCTTGCTGTGCGTCACTTCAGGGCGGAACTCGTCGTTGATGACGAAGTAAAGGTAGGTGGATAGGGTAGGGACGCTGCAAGAGAAGGCTTTCCTCGGGTCGATGGGTATGGCGAGGCGGCTGAGGTTAAGCCCGTAGTCGGGCTTCAGCACCTGCTCCACGTCGGTGTAGCGGTAGCGTTCCACCTTCAGCGAGGGTATGCCCAGCCTTTTGAAGTCTCTGAACGCTTCCTCGCGGGGGGCGTTGAGGGCAGAGGGCGAATGCAGGGCTATCGTGTCCCTGTTCTGCTCGTAGAGGGTGATGTATTGCTCCGCTGCGCCCATCGTTACGCCTCCTTGCGTATCCAGTCGAAGCCTCGGCTCTCTATCTCAAGCGCAAGCTCAGGACCGCCTGTCTTCACTATCCTTCCGTCTATCAGCACGTGCACCACGTGGGGGCGTATGTAGTCAAGCAGCCTCTGGTAGTGCGTTATGACCAAGGCGCTCGACGTGGGCTTCCACAGCTTGTTAAAGCCCTCAGCCACGATGCGCAGAGCGTCCACGTCAAGCCCTGAGTCCGTCTCGTCGAGGATGGTGAACTTAGGCTCAAGCATAGCCATCTGGAATATCTCGTTGCGCTTCTTCTCGCCGCCAGAGAAGCCCTCGTTAACGCTGCGCCCCGTCAGCTTGCTGTCCATCGACACAAGCGCCCTCTTCTCCCTCATCAGGCGCAGGAACTCGCTGCCCGTCATCGGCTCGAGCCCCTCGTGCTTGCGCTTGGCGTTCACAGCCGCGCGCATGAAGTTGACCATCGACACGCCGGGTATCTCCACAGGCTGCTGGAAGGAGAGGAAGATGCCCCTCAGCGAACGCTCCTCAGCCGAGAGCGAGAGCAAGTCCTCCCCGTCGTAAAGTATCTCTCCCTCCGTCACGCTGTAGGAGGGATGCCCCACGATGATGTTGCTAAGGGTGGACTTTCCCGCTCCGTTCTGCCCCATCAGGGCGTGTATCTCCCCGTCACGGATGGTGAGCGATATGCCCTTCAGTATCTCCTTGCCAGCGATGCCAGCGTGCAAGTTCCTTATCTCTAACATGGTTATCCTACTGTTCCTTCAAGTGATACTCCCAACAACTTCTGCGCCTCAACAGCGAACTCCATGGGCAGCTTGTTAAGCACGTCCTTGGCGTAGCCGTTAACGATAAGCCCAACCGCGTCCTCCGTGCCTATGCCCCGCTGGTTGCAGTAGAACAGTTGGTCCTCGCTTATCTTGCTTGTGGTGGCTTCGTGCTCCACTATCGCCGTGTTGTTCTGCACGTCCATATAAGGGAAGGTGTGAGCGCCGCACCTGTTGCCAAGCAACAAGCTGTCGCACGAGGAGTAGTTGCGCGCGTTGTCAGCCGTCCTTGCCACCCTTACCAGCCCCCTGTACGAGTTCTCGCTCTCTCCCGCGCTTATGCCCTTGCTGATGATGGTGCTGCGTGTGTTCTTGCCCAGGTGTATCATCTTGGTGCCAGTGTCCGCCTGCTGATGGTGGTTGGTCACAGCCACGCTGTAGAACTCCGCCTGCGAGTTGTCGCCCTTAAGCACGCAGCTTGGGTACTTCCACGTCACTGCGCTGCCAGTCTCCACCTGCGTCCACGAAAGCCTGCTGTTATTGCCTGCCAGCAGCCCGCGCTTCGTCACAAGGTTAAGCACTCCGCCCTTGCCCTCGCTGTCGCCAGGGTACCAGTTCTGCACGGTGGAGTATTTCACCTCGGCATCCTCCATCACGGCTATCTCCACCACAGCGGCGTGAAGCTGGTTCTCGTCCCTCATAGGTGCGGTGCAGCCCTCAAGGTAAGACACGTAGCCTCCCTTGTCGCACACAATGAGCGTGCGCTCGAACTGCCCCGTGCCCCGCGCGTTAATGCGGAAGTAGGTGGAAAGCTCCATGGGGCAGCGCACGCCCTCAGGTATGTACACGAACGAGCCGTCGCTGAACACCGCCGAGTTGAGGGCGGCGAAGTAGTTGTCCCTGTAGGGCACCACGCTGCCGAGATACCGGCGCACGAGTTCGGGGTGGCTCTTCACCGCCTCGCTTATGGAGCAGAAGATGATGCCTTTCTCCCGCAGCTTATCACGGAAGGTGGTCTTCACCGACACCGAGTCCATGACTGCGTCCACCGCCGTGCCGCTCAGCGCCATACGCTCCTCAAGCGGGATGCCAAGCTTGTCGAAGGTCTTCATCAGCTCGGGGTCTATCTCCCCCTTGTCTGTCTTCTTCGTGGCGGTGGGGTCGGCATAGTAGGATATGGCTTGGTAGTCTATCTCCGGCAGCCTCAGATGCCCCCACGTGGGCTGCCTCTGACTTGTCCAGTGGCGGAACGCCTTAAGGCGGAAGTCGAGCAGCCACTCAGGCTCGCCCTTCTTCTCCGAGATAAGGCGCACCACAGCCTCCGACAAGCCTTTCTCTATGATGTCGGTCTCAACGTCGGTGGTGAAGCCGTACTCATATTTCTTAGCCGCCACCTCACGCACGTATTCATTCCCTATGCCAGCAGTCTCTCCCATTCCTTTATATAATCGGTTAAGTTGTTGGCGTTAGCAAGCCCCGAAGGGTTCCTTAGCTTGCAGGTTGCTAAGGCAAGCCCCGAAGGGGTTCTCAGCCGCTCCTCTTCGCGACAACGTTCGTGCAAACGAGAGCAAACGAGCTTGCTCGATTTGCCGAGTGCAGCCGAACCTCGCCGAAGGCCACCAGCCGCTCCTTTTCGCGACAACCAGCCGCTCCTTCTTTCAAGAACCAGCCGCTCCTCTTTGCGACAACCAGCCGCTCCTTCTTGTAAGAACCAGCCGCTCCTCTTCGCGACAACCAGTTGAAACCCACGGCTATCCCTCTTGAACCCCTTCGGGGTTATAACTTCGCTTATGGCAGCAGGCTCTTCCATTCCTTTATATAATCGGTTAATAACAGTATGAAGCCTATCAGCAGTCCGTACTTCACGCAGCCCACCACAGCGCCCAGCAGCCTGTTAAGCGTGCCGATGAGGAAGATGGAGTTCAGCACAACGGAAACCAAGGAGGCCACGAAACCCAAGACGATAGGCACTGCCACGCAGAAGAGAAGCGTCCACCAAGTGTTGAGGTTGTATTTGTCGTGAAGATACCACGCCGCCACGCAACCAACGACGAAGCCTACCGTAGAGCACAGCTCCTTCACCAGTCCGTTCCTCCAGCCGCTGACCAACCCGTAAAGCAACACCAAAGCGCATACAACCTCCACCCACATAGGGAAGCGTCCTTACAGCTTTGCCTTCACCTCCACCTCTTGGTAGGTCTCTATCATGTCGCCCTCGCGGAGGTCGTTGAAGTTCACCAGCGAGATGCCGCACTCGAAGTTGGTGCCCACCTCCTTCACGTCGTCCTTGAAACGCTTCAGGGCGTTTATCTGACCCGAGAACACCACTATGCCGTCCCGCACCACACGAGCCTTGTTGCTGCGGCTCACCTTGCCGTCCGCCACGTAGGCTCCTGCCACGGTGCCGACCTTTGATATATGGTATACCTGCCGGACCTCTACCTGTGCGGTGACTTCCTCCTTTATCTCAGGCGAAAGCATGCCCTCCATTGCGTCCTTTATCTCGTTGATGGCATCGTAGATGACGCTGTAAGTGCGTATGTCCACGCCCTCCTTCTCCGCCAACTTGCGGGCAGCGCCAGAGGGCCTGACCTGGAACGCCACGATGATGGCGTCGGAGGCTGCGGCGAGGTTCACGTCGTTCTCGCTTATCTGCCCCACAGCCTTCTGTATCACGTTCACTTGTATCTTCTCCGTTGAGAGCTTCAGCAGAGCGTCCGACAGAGCCTCTATCGAACCGTCCACATCGCCCTTCACGATGATGTTCAGCTCCTTGAAGTCGCCCAAGGCAATGCGCCTGCCTATCTCGTTCAGGTCCACACGCTTTATCGTGCGCAAGCCCTGCTCGCGGGCCAGCTGCACACGCTTGGAGGTTATCTCACGGGCTTCCTGCTCGCTGTCCATTATGTGGAACGTGTCGCCTGCCTGCGGTGCTCCGTCCAAGCCCAATATTGCCGCAACCTCGGAAGGACCTATCTCCTTCACTCTCTGCCCGCGCTCGTTGAACATCGCCTTCACCCTGCCGTAGTTAGTGCCGGCGAGCATCATGTCGCCAATGCGCAGTGTGCCGTTGCTGCACAAGACGGTGGCAACGTAACCCCTTCCCTTGTCGAGCGACGACTCTATCACCGTGCCAGTGGCCTTGCGCTTCGGGTTTGCCTTCAGGTCGAGCATCTCCGCCTCAAGCAACACCTTCTCCAGCAGCTCCTGCACGCCTATCCCCTTCTTCGCACTTATGTCTTGACTTTGGTACTTGCCGCCCCATTCCTCCACGAGGAAGTTCATATTGGCAAGCGCCTCCTTTATCTTCTCTGCGTCAGCTCCGGGCTTGTCAATCTTGTTAATGGCGAATACGATAGGCACGTTGGCTGCCATAGCGTGGTTTATAGCTTCCTTTGTCTGAGGCATTATCCCGTCATCGGCTGCAATTATTATTATAGCAACGTCCGTCACCTGAGCTCCTCTTGCTCGCATGGCGGTGAATGCCTCGTGTCCTGGGGTGTCAAGGAACGTCACGTGCTTGCCGTCGTCCAGCCTCACGTTGTATGCGCCTATGTGCTGCGTTATTCCTCCTGCCTCACCCGCTATCACGTTTGTCTGTCTTATGTAGTCGAGAAGCGAGGTCTTGCCGTGGTCCACGTGACCCATAACAGTAACTATCGGAGCGCGTGTAACGAGGTCTTCCTCCTTGTCCTCAACCTCCTCAACAGCCTCAGCCACCTCGGCGCTCACGAACTCTGTCTTGTAGCCGTACTCTTCAGCCACAAGGTTTATGGTCTCCGCGTCCATTCTTTGGTTTATGCTCACCATTATGCCGATGCTCATACAAGTGCCAATGACTTGTGTTACAGGCACGTTCATCATCGTAGCCAGCTCGTTGGCGGTGACGAACTCTGTCAGCTTCAGCACCTTGCTCTCGGCCTCCAGCTCCAGCTCTTCCTCCTCGCGGTCGTGGCGGATGGCTTCTCGCTTGTCCTTGCGATATTTTGCACCCTTGCCCAGCTTGTTGCTCTTGCTGGTAAGGCGTGCCAAAGTCTCGCGCACCTGCTTTGCCACTTCCTCCTCGCTCACCTCGGGGGTGATGACGAGATTTGTTTTCTTCTTCCCCTGCTTTCCGCCGCTGTTCCTGCTTTGTTGTTGCAGACCCTTTCCGTTGCGGTTTTGTCCGCCGCCTTGCTGTCCGCCACGCTGCCGCTGCTGCGGGTCGCTGCCTCCGCCCTGTTGCGCCACAGCGTTCACGTCAACCCGTTGCTGACCGATGCGCATGCGCTTTTTCTTCTCCGAGGGTTGCCCGGCGTTCGTTGCAGTGGCGTTGCCTGCAGCCTGCTTCTTGCGGTCCTTGGAGCTTTTCTTCTTGGGCCGCATACTTTGGTTAAGGGCGCTAAGGTCGATGTTTCCAATCACCTTGGGAGCCTTCACGGGGATGGAACTGTTGAGGCGGAACACACCGTCATCCTTCGGAGCTTCCTCAACCGAGGGTTTGCTTTGCAAACTGGCGCTGTCTTCGGGAAGAACCCCGTTCTTCTGTCCTGCGTCTGTGGCGGACTCTTTCGAGGGAGACCCTACGTTCGTCTCGGGTTGTTCAGTGGGTTTGCTTCGCAGACGGGCGTTTTCTTCGGGCAAAGCTCCGTTTTGCTGGCCACGGCTATCCTTTTGCAACCCCGTCGGGCTTGTGCTGGAAGCGGGTTTCGCAGGCTTCTTCGGTGCGTTTAAGTCAATGTTGCCAACCACCTTCGGACCTGCCAGCTTGTCCACAACCGTGGGTTGAAACCCACGGCTATCCTTGTTCACCCCCTTCGGGGTTGTAGAGGACTTGCGCGCTTGCTTCTTCTCTTTCTCCTTCTCCACCTGCCGCTGCTGTTGCTGCTGCGACACCTGGGTGCGCAAGCCCTTGTCCTGTGTGAACTCGGCAAGCAGCAACTGGTACTGCTCGTCCGTTATCTTTGTGTTTGGGTTGGCCTCAACGTCCTTGAAACCTTTCTTCTGCAAGAACTCGACAGCAGTCTGCAAGCCCACATTGCATTCCTTGGTGACCTTATTTAACCTTATGCTCATAGTCCAATCTTTACTCAAACTCAGCCGCCAACACGCGCAGCACCTCGTCCACGGTCTCCTCCTCAAGGTCGGCCTCCTTTATGAGTATCTCCTTCGGGGCGCCAAGCACCTGGCGCGCTGTGACGAAGCCTATCTTCTTCAGCTCCTCTATGATCCACGGCTCGATAGCGTCGGTGAACTCGTCGAGGCTCACATCGTCTATCTCCTCTTCAGCCGTCTCGCGGTATACGTCGATGGTGTAGCCCGTCAGCATGCTCGCCAGCTTTATGTTAGCGCCGCCCTTGCCGATGGCGAGGCTCACCTGGTCGCTGTCCATATACACGTCCGCCTTCTTCCCCTCCTCGTTCAGCTCAACCTTGTTCACCCTCGCGGGGCTCAACGCACGGGCCACGAACAGCTGCGGGTTGGAGGTGTAGTTGATCACGTCGATGTTCTCGCCGTGAAGCTCTCTGACGATGCCGTGCACACGGCTGCCGTGCACTCCCACACAAGCGCCAACGGGGTCAACCCTCTCGTCGTAGCTCTCCACTGCCACCTTTGCCCTCTCGCCCGGGATGCGGGCAACACGGTGAATGGTGATGAGGCCGTCATTTATCTCAGGTACTTCCGCCTCCATCAGCCTCTGCAAGAACTCGGGGCTGATGCGGCTCAACACTATCCTCGGCGTGCCGCTGGTGTTCTCCACCTTGAGTATCACTGCCCGCGCTGTCTCGCCCTTGCGGAAGTAGTCGCCCGGTATCTGCTCGCTCTTGGGCAGCGTCAGCTCGTTGCCGTCGTCGTCCAGCAGCAATGTCTCGCGCTTCCAGTTCTGGTATACCTCCGCGCCTATCACCTCGCCGACGCGGTCTTTGTACTGGTTGTAGAGCGTGTCGTGCTCCAGCTCCAGTATGCGGCTCGCCAGCGTCTGCCTCAACGTCAGTATGGCGCGCCTGCCGAAGCTCTTGAATGGGATGCGCTCGCTCACCTCCTCGTCCAGCTCGTAGTCGGGGTCGATGACCTGCGCATCGGAGAGCGAGATCTCCCTGTTCTCGTCCTTCACCTCACCGTCCGCCACCACTGTGCGGTTGCGGTAGATCTCGAAGTCGCCCTTGTCGGGGTTCACGATGATGTCATAGTTCTCGTCAGTGCCGTAGATTTTGGTGATGACGTTGCGGAAACACTCCTCCAGCACGCTCACCAGCGTAGCCTTGTCGATGCTTTTCTCGGAGTTGAACTCCTGGAAGGATTCTATTAGGTTAACGGTCTCCTTGTCTTTTGCCTTGTATGCCATTGCATTTATATGTTATTTGATCTTTATCGCATATCGGGCGCTCGCCACCTCGGCGAACGTGAACGTCAGCGTCTGAAGCTCTTTCTTGGCGCGCTTCGCACCCTCGGACTTCACCTTCACCTCCATTTCCATGTCGAAGTCGTCGTCCCCGACCCTTGTGAGAGTGCCGGTGAACTTCCTGCCGTCTTTCAGCTGGGCGATGACCGTCTTGCCGACGTGCATCTGCCACTGTCTGAGCACCTTGAAAGGCTGCCCCAAGCCCGCGCTGCCCACCTCGAGGTCGAAGTCCTCCTTGTCGCGGTCGAGGTGAGCCTCTATGTGGCGGCTCAGGGCGGCGCAGTCGTCTATCCAAACGCCCTCGGCGCAGTCGATGACCACCACTATCTGGTTGTCCGCTGATACGGTGAGGTCGACGAGGAAGTAGTCCGTCTCCCTCAGCCAGTCCTCAACAACAGTCTTCAAATACTCTCTGTCTATCATATCTGTCCGTCTGTTAAAAACGCAAGTGAGGAACTCCCCTCGGTGCCCCTCACTTCATCTAACGGCTGCAAAGTTACCAATACTTTCCTCCTCAAGCAAGCAAACAGCGCATTATTTTAGCGTAGAGGTGAGGTAGAGGAAGGCGAATGCAATGATGATAACCATTACCGCGAGGCAGGTGTTGACGATGAGGAAGCGGCGGTTGGCTTTTCGCAGGTCTCTTTGGTATCTCATAGTTGTGTTATGTTATGGTCTGAGTATGCTCTCGTATTCGTCTTCGTTCTGAAGCAGGCGCACAGCCTCCTCGAATCCCTTGTCGCCTCTGAGCTGCTGCTTGCACGCCCCCCGCTGCAGCTCGTAGCGGCTCACTATCTCGGTGTTGAGGTAGGGCAGCACGTCGTCCTTTAGCCGTTCGAGGTCTGCCGCTATGTCCTTGTTTAGCTTTGCCTCGAGTGCGTCGAACTCGTCCTGCGCCTCCTCGAGGTAGCCTTCAGCCTTGGCTGCGTCCTTTAGCAGTTGCAGCACCTTCTCGCTCCTGCGGTTGGCTGAGAAGCCGCTCTGCTGCACGTAGGCGACGAACTGCTGGTACTCCTCGTCGCTCAGGCTGAACTCCCCCGCGGGGGCTATCGTGGGATGGCTCACCACGTACTGCGTGGCGTAGTTGAAGAGCTCCTCGCCCGAGAAGAGGTCGTAGATGAACGTGGGCAGGGAGTCGGGGTCGAGCACCACGTCGGGCTTAATGCCTCCGCCGTCCCTTACGCTGCGCCCCGCCATGGTGTGGAACTCACGTGTCAGGGAGTCGGGCACTGTGCCGACGGAGCCGTCGGCGTTGAGGTGTCGGTAGTCGTAAGCCTGAATGCAGCGTCCGCTGGGTATGTAGTAGCGGCTGACGGTGAGCTTGAGGTTGCCTCGGTAGGGCAGGTCGTGGATGCTTTGCACCAGTCCCTTGCCGTAGGTGCGGTTGCCCACGACGACGGCACGGTCCATGTCCTGGAGGCTGCCTGCCAGTATCTCAGCCGCCGAGGCGCTTCCACCGTCGACGAGCACTACCACGGGCATCAGCGTGTCGAGAGGCTCGCTGGAGGTGAAGTACTCGCGGTTGGAGCTTGGTATCTTCCCCTTCGTGTACACCACCTTGCGGCCTCGGGGCACGAAGAGGTTGACTATGTTCACCGCCTCGTCCAGCGCGCCCCCGGGGTTGTCCCTGAGGTCGAGAACTAAGCGTCGCATCCCCTGAGCCTTGAGGTCGAGCAGAGCCTGCCGTGTCTCTATCATCGCCCCTTCGGTGAAGCCCGTGAGCAGGAGGTAGCCTATGCCCTCGGAGGGGTCGCCCTCGATGCCGTAGTAGGGGATGACGGGCAGCTGTATGGTCTTGCGTGTGAGGGTGAAGGTGAGGGGCTGCTCTGCTCCCGGGCGGCGCACCTTCACCTCCACGTTGGTGCCCGCCTCTCCCCTTAGCCTCTGCGTCACGTCCTCTATGGGCATCCCGTCCACGTCAGTGTCGTCGATGGTGAGCAGCACGTCGCCTGCCCTCAGGCCTGCCACTTGGCTTGGCGTGCCCTCGTAAGGCTCGCTGATGACGGCTCGGTTCTCCCGTGTGCTGAAGCGTATCACGCTGCCTATGCCGGCGTACTTGCCCGACGCCATCTGGCGGAGCTCCTCGTCGTCCTCGGGGTGGTAGGAGGTGAAGGGGTCGACGTGGGAGAGCATCGAGTTGATAGCCCACTCTATGACGGTGTCTGCCGAGAGGCTGTCCACGTAGTAGGTGTCGAGCTGCCGGTAGATGTCGTTGAAGGTCTCGAGGTTGCGTGCTATCTCGGCGTTGTGGTTGCCCGTCTGGGCGGGCAGGGGCAGCGTCAGGAGGCACATATATAATAAGGTATACGGTCGTCTCATCTCGTGTGTAGGGGTGCTTTTTCTTGTGTTAGTGCTTAATTTTTGGGCAAAGGTATTGCTTATTTATCAAACTACCTATAACTTTGCAGCGCATTTCCCGAGAGAGGGGTTCCCCAGAGAGGGGGTGCGAGACTTGCTTCAGTAGCTCAGTTGGTTAGAGCACATGACTGTTAATCATGGGGTCGTTGGTTCAAGCCCATCCTGAAGCGCGAGGGTCGGAGAAGGCGGCTTCCCATCATGGGGAGCCGCCTTTTTCATGTGCCTTGTGGAGGGGTCCAAAGGTCAGTAGTGACCTTCTGCGAAAGGGTTGTAGAACCCCTTCGGCAAAGGGTTGTAGAGGCCTACCGCGAAAGAGGTGTAGACCCCTTTCCCTAAAGGGGTGTAGACCTCTTTCCTCAAAGGGGTGTAGACCCCTTTCCCTAAAGGGGTGTAGACCTCTTTCCTCAAAGGGGTGTAGAGGCCTTTCGCGAAGGGTCAGTAGAGGGTGGGGTAAGGGCTCAGCGCACGAGCACCTTCGTTCCGCCCTTTATGTAGATGCCTCCCTGCTTAGGGCTGCTCAGCCTGCGCCCCGTGAGGTCGTAGTAGGTGTCGGGCTGGGCCTGGGATGGGGTTATGCCTGTCAGGCCCGTGTCCACATCCTCCCCGTCTCCCTCGTCTTCGCCTTCCTCCTCTTGCTCCTCGCTGTCGGTCTCTCCGTCCTTTACTATCTTGATGTAGTCGACGAAGAGGTGTGGCATCGAGCCCGAGCCTTTGTTGGCGGCTGTGTATCCGAGGCTGAGCTTGCCTGGCGTGTCCTCGTCGAGGCTGAAGGAGAGGGTCTCCTGTGTCCACTCGCCCACGGTGTAGGTGGTGGCGGAGAGCAGGTGCTCTGTGCCGTCTTGCTCTATGAAGCCGATGAGGTTCTTCTCGAAGGCGGTGGTGCCGCTGACGTTGTATACGGGTATCTCGAGCTCATAGTCGCCTGCGGGCAGCAGGACGCTCTGGGTGTACTGCGTCTGGGCAGTCCACACGGAGACTACGCCGAAGGCTCCGCCCTCCGTCGTCCCCTCGGAGTTGGTGGCGGGGGCGAGGTAGTCTGGGCTGCCCAGGAAGAGGGACGAGCCGAAGGCGTACTGCCCGCTGGAGCGGGCGTTGCCGTTGCTCACAGCCATGTCCCAGCCGTCGACGGGCTGCATGCCTGAGGTCTCCGTGGTCTCGTCGGTGACGTCGTAGTCGTAGGTGCGCACGCTCTTCGTGACGAACGTCCCCTCGTCGAACGTGAGGTTCTGTATCTCCGAGAGGTCTTTGGTCTGGGAGACGACGAACTCGTCGCTCTCCTTCGCCTTGCTGGAGTACGAGGTCGTAACCACCACCTTAACCAGCGAGCCGTCAACGACATCCTCGGATAGCGGGATGCTGAGCTCCTCGAGGCAGAGCTGCAAGCTGTCTGTGACGCTTGCCACCTCCGTCCACGTGCCGTCCTCCCCTTGCATCAAGACCGTCAGCGAGGCGGTCTCCTCGGCGTTGGGGTTAGAGACGGAGAGGGTGAAGACGCCGTCCTGGAGCGTGGCGTAGTTGATGGCGGGCGTGTAGACGTAGGGGTTATAAGTGATGCCGACGTAGTCGATGAAGAGGTGGGGCATGTCGCTCGAGCCCTTGTCGGCGGCGGTGTATCCGAGGCTAAGCTTCCCTGCGGTCTGCTCCTCGAGCCCGAAGGAGAGCGTCTCTGTGGTCCACTCGCCGACGGGGTAAGTGGTGGCGGAGAGCAGATAGTCCTCGCCCGAGTCGGCTACGAAGCCGATGAGGTTCTTGCTTATCGCCCCAGTGCCGCTGGTGTTGTAGACGGGTATCTCGAGGTCGTAGTCGCCTGCCTCGAGGATGACGTTCTGCGTGTACTGCGTCTCCGCCGTCCACACGGAGACGATGCCCAGCGCGCCTCCCGCGTTTGTCCCCTCGGAGTTGTAGACGGGTATCTTGTAGTCGGAAGAGCCGAGGAAGTAGGACGAGCCGAAGGCGTACTGCCCCGCCGCCCTTGCGTCTCCATTGCTCACGATGTCCCAGCCGTCCACTGCCTGCATCCCCGAGGTCTGCGAGGCTTCGCTGGTAATGTCTTTGGCGTACGTCAGCACGCTCTTGTTGACGAACGTGCCCTCGTCGAACGTGAGGTTCTCGAGGTCGCTAAGCGTGTGGAAGCGTGGGAAGGTATACTCGTCGCTCTCCACCTCGGTGTCGGAGAACAGCCCCTTGAGCACAAGCTTGAGCGTGCTGCCCTCCTCAACCTCATCGGAAAGGGTGATGACCTCAGTCGTCGGGTCGAACTCCGAGCGGTCGGTAATGCTTCCCACCTCAGTCCACGAGCCGTCCTCCTCGAGCATCATAACCACGAGCGAGGCTGTAGCGTCCCCGTTGGCGTTGTTCACTGAGAGAGCGTACTTCCCGTCCTGGAGCGTGGCGAAGCCGATGGAAGGTGTCTGCACCGAGGGTGCCCACCAGTTGGGCGTGGCCTGCACGGAGGAGTCGTATCCGAAGTGGGGCTTCACCCTCTTGTAGACCGTGCCAGCGGGGGCAGTGCCACGAAGGTAGTTGCAGTCCCAGAATATCTCCCTCATCCATCCGTTGGTGCCACCCGTGTCGTCGGGGTAGAGGGCGTAGCGTTCAACGTGGTTGTTGTACTCCATCAGGTCGAGCACGTTGAGCACCTGCCCCGCATACTCGTTGGTGCTGCTGGGGGTGTAGCTGTAAGTCCACGAGGCTCCGTACTCCCACTCCGTTATCCACACGGGTCGCCCGTAGCCTATGAGCGTGTAGAAGTCGGTCGACCACTCCGTTGTCCAGTAGCCGTGCGTGCAGGAGAAGTCGCAGCGTTGCTTCATGTCGTCGCAATGCCCGAGGTATTCCTTTATGTACGATAAGTCAGTTGCCGAGGGCGAGCCTATGCGCAGCCCCGTGGCGTTGAACTTCGGTGTGTTCTGGTAAGCCTTCCAAGCGTCTATCGTGCCGCCACAAGAGCAGTCTTCATGCTGCTCCGAGTGCTCAGGCTCGTTGAACATCATCATTGCTGTGTATGTGCTGTTGTAGAATTTGCCGTCGTCAGGCCAGTAGAGGTGCTGCTTGATGGGGATGTACTCAAGGTCGTTGCTCGAGGAGCTGTCAGCGTCCCAGTTCCAGTACCACGTCGCTCCGCATGCCTTAACCGCCCCCGTGTCGCTGCCTGGGTAGCCCGCCTTGGAGGTGTAGTGCCAGTTGCGCACGTAGACGGAGGAGATGCGCTGGTCGAGCGGTGTGGGCAGCGTGACGGTTAGGTCGGCGTGGTCAGCCACGTAGACGCGGCTGTAGTCTCCCCCGCTCTCGTCGGTAGCCACTGTTGCCATATAGCCCCGCTTAAGGGTGAAGGAGCGAGCCTTGTTGCTGTTCTCCCCGAGGTTGCTGGTGTTGCCTAAGGGGCAGGAGAACGTGCCGTCGTCGGTTGTTGCCACGAAGGGGTCTTCGTCGCTAAGGGGTATCACGGCAGCCCCACGGAGGAATATCTCGACGCGGCAGTTCGTTCCGCTCTGCGCTTTAGCTCCGTCGATGGTCACGTAGGAGAGGTAGGAGCTTATGACCGTGCTGGGTTGCACGCTCTCGAAGACGAGCCACGAGCCTCTGCCCTCGAGGTTCACCGAGCCGTTGCCGCTGAAGGGCGTGGAGCTTATTATGTGGTAGTCCAAGCCGTTCACCGTCACTGGCTCGCTCACGCAGTAGGCATCCTGCTCCAGCACGCCGTACTCGTTGGTGAACTCTGCCGTCTTAGCCGCCTCGCGTGAAGCCTCGAAGCCCTCGCCGTTGGAGGGGATAACGGAGAACCAGTTAAGCGCCCCTGCGCTCTTGTCGTAGTAGACAGGCACGTACGTACCGCTGCTCCAGTAGTAAGTGTCGCCGCTTGAGAAGTCGCAGCCGAGGCGCTTGCTTGTGCTCTTCTTGCTTACTATCGTGGTGCTGAAGAGCTGGTCGAGCTGCCAGAGGTACTGGTCGCCGCTGCCGCTGTTGGAGAGCAGCACGCTGTACGAGTTGGAGGTGCTGGCGGTGAGGTATAGCCCTGTGCTCTTGTGCTTGAGCTTCACGTAGCCGTCAGTGCCAGAAGCCTCAGCCACGAAGAGGAACTTCGCGTCGTTGCTGCTGCTGTAGTCAGCCAGCTTAGGGTCGTTGCTTGAGTCGTTGGTTAGCAGCCGCTCGAAGAAGTCGTTGTAGATGTAGTACTCTCCTTCCTCCACCACTGCCTTCGTCTCGAGGGGCAGGCACAGGAGGATAAGGGCTGCCATTAGGTAAGTTCTTGAGTTCATACAATTATAATTAAAGTGTAAGGTTAGTTCGTCAGGTGTTAAGGAAGCTTTTCAGCCAGCGGCTCTTGCGGGTGACGGCACGCCCGTTGGGGGCAAAGATAGAGACCTCCTCAAGCGGGTCGCCCCATTCGTCGGGGTAGAGCAGCATGACGCTCGTGTGGCTGAAGTAGCGGTGTATCTGGAGGGGGAGCGAGTCGAACTCACGGCGGTAGGAGATGAAGCCCTGCCGTGCCGTCACTATCACTATCATCTCGTCCACGCCCAGCATGCGGGGCAGGTTCATCAGCTGCCCCCAGTTGCTCATCTCGTTGTAAGCCGCCCTTACGCTGCCGTGCTGCCTGTCCATATAGCCTCGGATGTAGGGCAGCGTCGCCTGGTGGGCGTAGTACTCGAGGCGGCAGCCCAGCTGCTCCCCAATGCGGCAGATATGCTCGAGCCACTTGTAGAAGCCCACCTCGTACTCCGCCTTCTCGGGCACTGCCACCACGACACGCTGGAGCGTGCCAAGGGGGACTATGCCCCTCAGAGCCATCACCTCGCGGTGGCAGCCCTCCACGAGGTTGTCTATCACCTTGCCCAGCGACGACTTGGGCATGCCCGTCGTGCGGTCGGCAAGGCAGACGATGACCTCACCGCAGTCGTACTCCCGCATCGTGTGCAGTATGCCGCTGACGATGTTAGTCGATATGCGGTTAAGCGTCGTCATCCCAACGTCCGCCGCGCTGGCTATCTCGCTCGCCTTCGCCAAGAGCCTCCTGCCTCTGTTGTGCATGTCTGCCTCGTCCTCCCCTCCTTCCTCGTAAGCCACGCTAAGTCCCATCAGGGGGTCGGGGATATAAGGGTTGCGTATCAGTATGGCGAGCATCGTCATAGGCTCGACGCTGTCCCTTTGGCTGTAAGTGACGAGGCACTTGCCGTGGAACGAGCCTCGGTTCTCGTCTGGCGTTGCGTCACGAAGGGCGAGCCTCCTCACCCCGTGGCTCGTGGCGAAGCTGCTTATTATGCAGGAGAAGAGGATAAGCATCACGATGGCGTTAACTACCGAGGGGTCAACCAAGCCCACCTGAGGCGAGCTTGCCACCATCACTATCGCCAAAGCCCCGGCGGAGTGGGCGTTCGTAAGGCCGAACATCAGCAGGCAGCTGTCCCACGAGCCGCGCGTCAGCAGCTTCTCCAAGAAGGAGGCGAGGAACTTAAGCGCAGCCCCAGCAATGACCATAACGACGACCGTCCACACCGTGCCGAGGTCGGTGAAGAGCACCCTCACGTCCACCAGCATGCCCACGCCTATCAGGAAGTAGGGGATGAACAGGGCGTTGCCCACGAACTCTATGCGGTTCATCAGCGGCGACGTGCGCGGGATGAGGCGGTTGCACACAAGCCCCGCGAGGAACGCCCCCAGCAGCCCCTCCAAGCCGCACAGCTTGGCGAAGGCAGCCCCGAAGGACATCGTGCCGAGGATGAAGATGAACTGCCCCACGTTGTCGCTGAAGCGGCGGAGGTACCACCGCCCAAGCCTCGGGTAAACGACGAAGAGCACGAGGAAGTACACAAGGCACTTCACCGCGAAGAGCGCCCACCGGAGCCACCCCGTCTCGGGGCTGAGCGAGCCCACGGTTACGGCGAGGATGAGCAGAGCCGCAAGCATAGCCACAGCCGTCGAGACGACTGAGATGACCACCGCCTTGTGCTTGCCCAAGCCGTAGCGACCTACGATGGGGTACGTCACCAGCGTGTGCGAGCCGAAGACGCAGCCCATCAGCACGCTCGACATCGCGCTCATCCCCAGCAGCCAGTGCGCCGTAAGACCGCCGAGAGTGAAGGGCAGCAGGAACGTCAGCAAGCCGAAGCGAAGGCCGCCCCTGCCGTAGTGCTCCACCGAGCCCACGTCGAGCTCGAGGGCGGCCGTGAACATAATGTAGTACACGCCTACCTGCCCGAATATCTCGAAGCTGCGGTCACGCTCGATGAGGTTCAGCCCGTGCTCGCCTATCAGGATGCCCGCCAGCAGCAGGCCCACTATATAAGGTATGCCGAGCCGCCGCAGCAGGGGGGCCAGCAGGATGACGAGCAAGACGATGGCGAACGTCCACGTGGGGTCCGTCACGAGTGCGGTGTCAGCGCTTAGCGAGATGGCGGAAAGGGCGGTCAGCATGCTTCCGATGGTATCATCCGCCCGCAAAGGTAGCTAAAGTTCCCGTAAGCCCGTACATTTCGGGGCGGCAAAACGCTCCTCGCCGCGGCCGTTTCGGGCTAAGGGCCGCTTGCGCCTGTATAAGAGTCGCCGGAATCGTTCCGACGGACCGACTTGAATCGCTCCGACGGACCGACTTGAATCGCTCCGACGGACCGACTTGAATCGCTCCGACGGACCGACTCCAATCGCTCCGACGGACCGACCCCAATCGCTCCGACGGACCGATTCCAACGCCTCAACGTGGGCGTTGCGAAGCCTTCGGAGGACACATTTCCGCCCCCAGCCTTTGACGGCTTAGGCTAAAGCAGTAACTTCGCGGCGCTAAACGTTAAAGCTTAAGAGGAAATGAGAGTAGCTATCGTGGGCGCAAGCGGCGCAGTGGGTCAGGAATTCCTTAAGGTGCTGGAGGAGCGGAGCTTCCCCGTCGGTGAGCTGCTGCTCTTCGGCAGCCAGCGCAGCGCGGGCAGGAAGTACGCCTTCCGCGGCAAGGAGACGGAGGTGCGGCTCTTGCAGCACAACGACGACTTCCGTGGCGTTGACATCGCCTTCACCAGTGCGGGGGCGGGCGTGTCGAGGGAGTTCGCTGAGACCATAACACGGCACGGGGCTGTGATGATAGACAACTCGAGCGCCTTCCGAATGGACGAGGACGTGCCTTTGGTCGTGCCTGAGTGCAACGCCGAGGACGCACTCTTAAGGCCGCGGGGCATCATAGCCAACCCGAACTGCACCACGATAATGATGGTGGTCGTCCTGCAATGCCTTGAGAAGCTTAGTCACATCAAGCGCATCCACGTTGCCTCCTATCAGGCGGCGAGCGGGGCGGGAGCGGCTGCCATGGCTGAGCTTGAGCTGCAGTACCGCGAGGTGCTCGAGGGCAAGCCCGTGACGGTCAGCAAGTTCGCCTACCAGCTCGCCTACAACGTCATCCCGCAGATAGACGTGTTCACCGACAACGGCTACACGAAGGAGGAGATGAAGATGTTCAACGAGACGAAGAAGATAATGCACTCCGACGCACGTTGCTCCGCCATGTGCGTGAGGGTGCCTTCCCTGCGCAGCCACAGCGAGGCTGTGTGGGCGGAGACGGAGCAGCCCGTCAGCCCCGACGAGTTCAAGGAGGCCATCAGGCAAGGCAAGGGCGTGCAGCTGATGGACGACCCCTCGAACAAGGTGTACCCAATGCCCCTCTTCCTCGCTGGCAAGGACGATGTCTACGTGGGACGCATACGCAAGGACCTTGCCTCGGAGAACGGCTTGACCTTCTGGCTCGTGGGTGACCAGATTAAGAAGGGTGCGGCGCTCAACGCCGTGCAGATAGCAGAGTACCTTATAGAGAAGGGCAGCGTGGGGAGGCGCTGAGCCCCCGAGACCTTCGCCAAGCCTTTACAGCCGCAGCGACTGAGTGCATTGCTCCGCTGCGGCTGCTCTGTGTGTGACGAAGATGAGGGTCTGGCTCGGGCTGAGCCAATGGGTGAGGTTATGGAGAAGGCGGCTCTCCGTCTCGGTGTCGAGGGCGCTGGTAGCCTCGTCGAGCAGTAGTATCTGCCCCTTGCCGAGAAGGGCACGTGCAATGCAGAGCCGCTGCGCCTGCCCTTGGCTCAAGCCTACCCCTTGCTCTCCTATGAGGCTGTCCAGCCCGTTGGGCAGACTTAGAACGAACTCGGCGCAAGCCACACGCAACGCTTCCTCCATCTCCTGCTGAGTAGCCTTCGGGTTGCCGAGCTGCAGGTTGTAGCGTATCGTGCCGCTAAGCAGGGTGTTGCCCTGAGGCACGTAGAGCATGTTGCATCGTGTCTGTGGCGATGCCGCGCAGCTGTCGTCTCGGTTGAACACCTCCACCGTTCCCTCCTCGGGCTCTATGAGGGCGAGCATCAGGCGAGTGAGCGTCGTCTTCCCCGCTCCCGTCTCTCCCACGATGGCGGTGCGGCTGCCGGGCGGGAAGCTGAAGGAGAGATGGCTGAGCGTAGGTTGCGGGTTGCCCGGATACGTGTAGCTCACGTCCTTGAGCCTCACTCCCGCTCCGTCGGGGAAGAGCCTCGGCTCTCCCTCTTGTTCGAGGGGCGTGTCCTCAAGCTCCATAAGCCTCTCGCCAGCGGTGAACGAGCCGATGATGAGCGGCACGAAGCGTGTCAGCTCCCTTATGGGCAGCTGTATCTGCCCCACAAGCTGGATGAAGGCTATCATCGTGCCGTAGGTGATGGTGTCGTGGTGAAGCCCCCGCGCGCCCCAAAGGAAGGTGACGAGGTAACCAGCCGAGAAGCCAAGGTTGATGAGCGTGGCTGAGGTGGAGGAGTAGACGGTGCGGTGGCGTATCTGCTGCCTTAGCGTGCTTTGCATCGAGGCGAGCCGCTCCACGATGTCCTTGGCTCGCTGGAGGGTCTTAAGCACGAGGTGATGCTGAAGGCTCTCTTGCAGGTGGCTCTGGATAAGGCTGTCGGTGGAGCGTATCTCACGTGTCAGGCGGCGCATGCGGAAGACGTAGACCCTGCTGATAAGGGCGAAGAGCGGGGCTATGAGCAGGAGCAGGAGGGCGAGGCGAGCGTCCATTGAGTAGAGGAACACGAACGCCCCGACGAGGCGCACGCCTACGCCGAGGATGGCGGGCAGTGTGTCGGTGACGGTGAGCGTGACGTCTCGCACGTCAAGCTCGAGGCGGTTGATGGCGTCGCCGCTGTGGCGTGCCTCCCTTCCTCCCCAACGTGCCCTGAGCAGCAGGCTGAAGATGCGCCTCTGCATCAGGTTTTGCGCCCTTACGCCAAGGATGGCGCTTACCCAACGCTGCGAGAAGCTTATGAGAATGCGCAGCAGCATGATGCCGATAAGCATTAGGGCTGCAGCCGAGAGCGACGGGTTGAAGACCTTGCCCGTCGCGATGTCTATGGCGAGCTTCGTGGCGTAGATGAAGGCGAAGTCCAACGCAACCACAAGGATGCCGATAAGTGAGTTGATGACGGACTGCAGGCGGAACTGCGAGGACACTTGCCAGTACCACCGCCCGATGCTAAGCAACGACTTGCCGTCTCTCCGTTTGCTCATAGAGGGCGTTCTGGTGCGTTGTCGAAGCGCAGGTCGCTGCCGAGCATCAGCTTGCCCCTTAGAGTGCGGAAGAAGGAAGTGCCGGGGCGCTTCGCCACAAGTATGTCGTAAGGCGCACGGCGCAAGGTCAGGCGAGTGCCCTCAGGGCATGTCTCGCTCCTGCCATCCACGGAGACGAGGAAATGGTGGTTGCGGCTCAACACGCTCAAGCCCACCTCCACGCTGTCGGGCAGCGTGATGGGGCGCACGTTGAGGCTGTGAGGAGCCACTGCCGTAAGTCCGAGCATCCCTCCCTCAGGCGACATGATGGGCCCTCCAACGCTTAGGGCGTAGCCAGTGCTTCCCGTCGGTGTGTTGATGATAAGCCCGTCCGCCTGGTAGGTGGCAAGGTACTCGCCGTTGATGTCCACGCGGATGCTTATCATCGACGAGTTGTCCTGCTTCAGCACCGCCACTTCGTTGAGGGCGAAGGGATAGACGGAGTGCTCGCCCTGGTCGTAGGCGAGTTGCAAGACGCTTCGAGGCTCCACGGCGAGCTTCCCCTCGTAGATGTGCTCGATGGCTTGTGGAATCTCGTCCGCGGGCACGTCGGCGAGGAAGCCAAGATGCCCCATGTTGATGCCGAGGATGGGTATGCCCTTGTCCCTGACACGGCTCGCGGCCTCGAGGAACGTGCCGTCTCCGCCCATGGAGATGACGTAGTCCGCCCGGAAGTCATCGTTCTCGATGAGCGACGCGGGGCTTACCGAGAGGCGGAGGCTATCGGTGAGATAGTGGAAGAAACGGCTGTCGACGCTAATCTCCGCCTCTCTCTCTTGCAGCAGGCAAATGAGCTTCTGTATGGAGACTGACTTCTTCGCCTGGTAGATGTTCCCGAACAATGCGAACCTGAGCTTCGGCATAATGTGGCTTTCTTACGTGCGATTGAGCTGCAAATATATAATAAAAAGGTGAAGACACGGTTGCTGAGAAGGAAAAAGCATTGAAGTGTTGCTTTTCTAAGGTATTTGTCGTATATTTGCGGTGTGCTTGGGTGCATTGCGCTGAAGCGTTATGACTTAAATTGAGCTTGAAAAGGGGTGTGTGACACCTAATTAGGAATCGGTCGACACCTAATTAGGAATCGACCGACACCTAATTAGGAATCGGGTGACACCTAACTATGTGTCGCCCGACTCGCAGCGTTCGTTAAGCTCACACGCAGCGTTGTGTCGGGCTGAAGACCTATAGTGTGTAAGCCTTAACGCAACGGTGCGATCAGCTGAAGCTATATGGCCGTCTGGCAAACGTCAACGTCGCGTCGCCATCACCCAAGCCATCTTCCGACGCTCTCGCCCATAACAAAAAGGCGAGGCCAAGGGGCGGGGTGAGCGTTTTTTGCCTAAATTCGCGGTGAACGACAGGCATAACACATTAAGAATATGACTAAGCTTTCGGTTAACATAAACAAGATAGCGACGCTGCGCAACGCCCGCGGGGGCGACAACCCCAACGTCGTGAGGGTGGCTCTCGACTGCGAGAGGTTCGGCGCGCAAGGCATCACGGTGCACCCGCGCCCCGACGCGAGGCACATACGCTACGCAGACGTGAGGGAGCTTAAGGCTGCCATCGGCACTGAGCTTAACATCGAGGGGCAGCCCTGCGACAGCTTCATCGAGCTGGTGCTGGAGGTCGTGCCGACGCAGGTCACGCTGGTGCCCGACGCTCCGCAGCAGCTCACGAGCAACCACGGCTATGACACGCGGGCTGAGCAAAGCTTCCTGCGGGGCATCACCGCCCGTTTCCACGAGCGGGGCATAAGGGTGAGCGTCTTCGTAGACGCAGACCCGCTGATGGTGGACTACGCTGCCAAGGCGGGGGTGGACAGGGTGGAGCTTTACACCGAGCCGTATGCCTCCATGTACCCGCGCGGCTGCGAGGCGGCCGTCGCCCCGTTTGTCAAGGCGGGGGAGCGAGCGAGGGAGCTGGGGCTGGGACTGAACGCGGGGCACGACCTCAGCCTTGAGAACCTCAGGTTCCTGCACGAGCGGATGCCTTACATCGACGAGGTGAGCATCGGGCACGCGCTTATCTGCGATGCCTTGTACCTTGGGCTTGAAGAGACGATAAACCAATATAAACTCTGTCTGATATGATTTACATTTTCTTGGCCAATGGCTTCGAGGAGGTCGAGGCACTGGCGCCGCTCGACATCCTTAGGCGTGCTGGTGTCGAGGCGCAACTGGTGAGCATAACTAACGAGACTGTGGTGCGTGGAGCGCACGGTGTAGGCGTGACGGTAGACACAGTGCTCCCTGACGCCGACCTTACAGGGGCTGACATGCTCGTGCTGCCCGGCGGGCTGCCCGGGGCAACCAACCTCGACGCTTGCGAACCGCTTCGCAAAGCCCTCGTGAAGCAGGTCGAGGCGGGAGGGATGGTTGCTGCCATCTGCGCCGCCCCGTTGGTTCTCGGGCATCTCGGCTTATTGAAGGGGAAGAAAGCGACGTGCTACCCGGGCTTCGAGACCGAGCTCGAGGGGGCTGACTACACTGCCTCGCTCGTTGAGCGTGACGGGCAGATAATAACAGGCAAAGGACCCGGGGCAGCCTTCGAGTTTGGCTACACCATCCTCGCCGCCTTGGGGATTGACGCCGAGCCGCTGCGCGAGGGGATGATGTACAATTTCCTGATGAGCACTGCCAGCTGAACCAGCCGCCATAGACGTTAGGGGACTATGGCACGACACGCTATAATTGTAGCCGCGGGCAAGGGCGAGCGGATGGGCGCTCCTGTGCCGAAGCAGTTCATCGACGTTGCGGGGAAGCCCCTGCTAATGCGCACCGTGGAGGCGTTCCGACGGGCGGACGAGGGCATCAACATTGTCCTTGTCCTGCCCGAAGCGTACCTTGAGCATTGGCAGAAGCTTTGCAACGTCCGTGCGGTCTGTGGCGCTGCGACGCGCTTCCACTCCGTGTTGAACGGCTTGTCGCTTATCGACGACACGGAGGACGGGCTCTTGGCAGTGCACGATGGCGTTCGCCCCTTCGCCTCCACTGAGCTGATACGCCGCTGCTTCAGTGCTGCGGAGAGGGAGGGAACGGCAGTGCCGGTGGTGCCCGTGGTTGAGTCGATGCGACGGATAAGGGCGGACGGCTCGGAGACGATTGACCGCCGGGCCTATCGCCTTGTGCAGACCCCGCAGGTGTTCCGCTTGAGCCTGCTCCGGGAGGCGTATCGTCAGCCCTACAATGCACGCTTCACCGACGACGCGACAGTGGTGGAGGCGCTGGGGCGCAAGGTGTGCCTCGTTGAGGGCGAACGTAATAATATAAAGGTGACAACGCCTGACGACCTGGCCTTCGCAGAGTACTTATGCCGTCGATAGACCTTGGCGCGCACATCACCTTCCTTGCGGGAGTGGGGAAGCAGAGGGCGAAGCTCCTGCACGACTTTATGCAAATCACCACCATCGGCGACTTGCTTACCTACTTCCCCTTCAAGCACATCGACCGCAGCCGCCTTTACACGGTGACGGAGCTTACGGCGGACATGCCCTTCGTGCAGCTGCGAGGGGAGATACTCAGCTTCAGCGAGGAGGGGGAGGGACGGAAGCGCAGGCTCGTCGCTCACTTCACCGACGGGCAGGGGCTTGTTGACCTCGTGTGGTTCAACGGGCTTGCGTACATTCGGAGGCTCTATAAGGAGCACACGCCGTACATTGTCTTCGGGCGGCCGAGCCTGTACAAGGACAGGTTTAGCATAATGCACCCCGACGTTGACCCTGCCGACAGCGAACCGTGGGTAAGCTTCGCCAAACCCACGGCTATCCCACCGAAACCCCTCCAGAGTTTTTTGATGCAGCCGTACTACAGCGTGCCTGAGAAGGCGAAGAAGCGGGGGCTTACCTCGAGGTTCATCAGCCTGCTCGTCTCCGACTTGTTGCGCCAGCTCACCGAGCCGCTGCCTGAGACCTTGCCCCCATACCTCGTATCACAGATGAGCCTGATGCCGCGTGACGAGGCTCTGAGGACAATGCACTTCCCCCCGAGCAGCGAGGCGCTGACGAGAGCGTCGTACCGCCTTAAGTTCGAGGAGCTGTTCTACATCCAGCTAAGCATCCTGCGCTATGCGAGAGACAGGCGGGGGCGGTTCAAGGGAATGCCCTGCAAGCGCATCGGAGGTCGCTTCAACTCGTTCTACTACGAGCGGCTGCCCTTCGCGATGACTGGGGCGCAGAAGAGGGTAGTCAAGGAGATGTGGGAGGACATGCGCTCGGGCAGGCAGATGAACCGCTTGCTGCAAGGCGACGTTGGCAGTGGCAAGACGCTTGTGGCACTGATGCTGATGCTCATCGCCATCGACAACGGCTTGCAGGCTTGCATTATGGCTCCCACGGAGATACTTGCCTCGCAGCACCTCGAGACGTTCCGCTCCATGCTCGGCGAGCTGCCCGTGAGGGTGGAGCTGCTCACCTCGTCGGTGAAGGGGAAGCGTCGCAGAGAGACGCTCGAAGGCTTGGCGAAGGGTGATGTGAACATTCTCGTCGGCACGCACGCAGTAATCGAGGACCCCGTTGAGTTCCTTAGGCTTGGGCTTGCCGTCATTGACGAGCAGCACCGCTTCGGCGTGGCGCAGAGGGCGAGGCTTTGGCGCAAGACGGACACGCCGCCTCACGTGCTGGTGATGACCGCCACGCCCATCCCCCGAACGCTTGCGATGACGCTCTACGGCGACCTCGACGTGTCGGTGATTGACGAGCTGCCCCCGGGCAGGAAGCCAGTGGTGACGGTGCATCAGCGCAACGAGCACCGTGCCGACCTCTACGAGGGGATGCGTCGCCAGCTTGCCCTCGGGAGGCAGATATACGTGGTGTTCCCGCTCATAAAGGAAAGCGAGAAGATGGACTTGCGCAACCTCGAGGACGGCTTCGAGAGGCTGCGGCAGGTCTTTCCCAACGTAGCCGTCGGCAAGGTGCACGGCAGGATGAAGCCCGCCGACAAGGACGAGGAGATGCGGCGCTTCGCACGGGGGGAGACGCGCATTCTCGTTTCGACGACGGTGATTGAGGTTGGGGTGAACGTGCCTAACGCGAGCGTGATGGTGATAGAGAACGCCGAGCGCTTCGGCCTGGCGCAGTTGCACCAGCTCAGGGGCAGGGTAGGCAGGGGTGCCGACCAGTCGTACTGCGTGCTTGTCACCAACGACCGTCTCTCCCGCGAGCAGCGTAAGCGCATGGCGATAATGACTGAGACGACGGACGGCTTCGTGATAGCGGAGGAGGACATGAAGCTGCGTGGGCCCGGCGACATGGAGGGGACGCAGCAGAGCGGCATGCCTTTCGAGCTAAGGGTCGCCAATCTTGCGAGGGACGGGCAGATAGTGCAGCTGGCCAGGGACACCGCTACGCAGGTGCTTGACGACGATAAGACATGCGACGCCCCCCGCAACGCAGTGCTTTGGCAACACCTAAGGGAGCTGCGCCAGCAAACGCCCGACTGGTCCGCCATCTCGTAGCCGAACATCCTTGGCAACTCGTTCGCCTGACATCTTCCAACTTGTCCGACGAACATCTTCCAACTCGTTCGCCTGACATCTTCCAACTTGTTCGCCTGACATCTTCCAACTCGTAGGGCTACGCTTTGCGGTCCCTCGTACGACCCTTTTCTGAAAAAGTCAACTGGTAGTATTCTTTTTAGGCAACTATTCCCTACCTTTGCAACGCAATGTGCATGAGGGCTTTCGAGTTATTGATACTGCGTGAGGCAGCAGACTTCCTTGGAAGCTTGCCGCCTTCAGTTATGGACAAGGTCTACTACAATATCCACAGGATTGCGTCTGGGGAGCGTAACGCTGAGCTGTTCAAAGAAGATAAGCGGCAGTGAGATATGGGAGTTCCGCACTAAGTACGACAAGATGACATACCGCCTGTTCGCTTTCTGGGATAAGGAGTGAAAGACCTTGGTGGTGGCAACGCATGGGATGATAAAGAAGACCCAGAAGACTCCATTAGGCGAGATAGCGAAGGCGGAAAGGATGAGAAAGGAATATTTCGAAGATAAGAAGAAAGGAGATTGAGATGAAGAGAGTAGGACGATTTGAGGCGTACACCTTAGACGAGTGCCTCGATATGCATTTGGGAGAGAAAGGAACGACGAGGCGCGATGAGCACGAACGCAGTGTAGAGGCTGCCTTGGATGCCTACAGGGTTGGCGAGGCGGTAAGGAGCATACGCAAGCAGCGAAACCTGACACAGGAGGAGCTTGGAAAGAGGATCGGTGTCAACAAAGCCCAAATATCGAAGCTGGAGAGAGGGGCAAGCATAACTCTTTCGACAATGAGCAGAGTGTTCAAGGCTTTGGGAGCGGCGAGTGCCACTTTGGACTTGGGAGGCGATATGGGAAAGGTGGCTTTGTGGTAGATTGTATGTCAAGCATTGGGCGAGGCACGAGGTTTTTCACTAACTTTGTGCGCTACCAAGGAGTATCATTTCACACTTAAACGATAAAGACTATGGAAAAGAGTGCATTGCAAGTGGCAAGGGCTGCTTATCAGCCGAAGGTGCCCCGTGTGCTGAAGGGCGCAGTCGAGGCTAAGGAGGGCGCGCCTACTGAGAGCGTGGGCAACCAGAAAGAGATCAGGGAGCTGTTCCCCAACACCTACGGTATGCCCGTGGTGGAGTTCGTCGCTTCCGACGAGAAGCAGGCTAAGCCCGTCAACGTGGGCGTGATACTGTCGGGCGGACAAGCGCCGGGCGGGCACAACGTCATCAGCGGCTTGTTCGACGGCGTCAAGTCGCTCTCAAAGGAGAGCAAGCTCTACGGCTTCCTCATGGGACCCGGCGGCTTGGTCGACCACAAGTATATGGAGATAACCGACGAGCTGATAGACGAGTACCGCAACACTGGAGGCTTCGACATCATCGGCTCGGGGCGCACGAAGCTGGAGAAGGTGGAGCAGTTCGAGAAGGGCATTGAGATACTGCGCAAGCTCGGCATCACCGCCCTCGTCATCATCGGGGGAGACGACTCGAACACGAACGCCTGCGTCTTGGCAGAGTACTACGCCGCCAAGAAGTACGGCGTGCAGGTCATCGGCTGCCCGAAGACCATCGACGGCGACCTCAAGAACGAGCAGATAGAGACCTCGTTCGGCTTCGACACCGCCTGCAAGACCTACAGCGAGCTGATAGGCAACATACAGCGTGACTGCAACAGCTCCCGCAAGTACTGGCACTTCATCAAGGTGATGGGCCGCTCTGCCTCGCACATCGCCCTCGAGTGCGCCCTTCAGACGCAGCCTAATGTCTGCCTCGTCTCCGAGGAGGTGGAGGCGAAGCAGATGACCCTCGACGACGTGGTCACCTACATAGCCACGGCTGTAGCCAACCGAGCCCTTGACGGCAACAACTTCGGCACGGTGGTCATCCCCGAAGGCATAATAGAGTTCATCCCCGCCATCAAGAAGCTTATCGCCCAGCTCAACGAGGTGCTCACCGACCCGTCGACGGGCGAGCCTCGTGCCTTCGCCAGCGCCGACGAGCAGATAGCCTTCGTTAAGGGCAGCATCGAACAGGACAACCTTGCCGTGCTCGAGTCCTTGCCCTCGGACGTGGCACGGCAGCTTTGCCTCGACCGTGACCCTCACGGCAACGTGCAGGTGTCGCTCATCGAGACGGAGAAGCTGCTCTCCCGTATGGTGGACACGAAGCTCAAGCAGTGGAAGAAGGAGGGCAAGTTCGTGGGCAAGTTCAGCGCACAGCACCACTTCTTCGGCTACGAGGGTCGCTGCGCAGCTCCGTCGAACTACGACGCTGACTACTGCTACAGCCTCGGCTTCAACGCGAGCCGCCTCATAGCAAGCGGCAAGACGGGCTACATGAGCATCATCAAGAACACCACCGCGCCGGCCGAGCAGTGGGTGCCGGGAGGCGTTCCCATCACGATGATGATGAACATCGAGCGCAGGAACGGGGCGAACAAGCCCGTCATCCGCAAGGCTCTCGTGGAGCTCGACGGTGCGCCCTTCAAGTACTTCGCAAGCCACCGAGACGTGTGGGCAAGGCAGACCTCGTACGTCTACCCGGGTCCGATACAGTACTTCGGCCCCTCGGAGGTGTGCGACCAGTGCACCAAGACCTTGGCTTTAGAGCAAGCTAAGTAGCTCTGAATGCCGACCAAGCAGGCAACGACAAGGAGACGGAAGACAAGCCCAAGCCCCGGGCGCAAGCGCAAGCGCAAGAGCGGCGCATCGCTGCTGAGAGGCTTCCCCTGGTGGGGAGTGCTTGCGGGAAGCCTCCTTGTCGTTGCCGTTTACGTCGCCTTGCTCTACCACTTCTTCGTCGGCCCGCTCTCCTTCCGCTGGCGAGCCCTCTACGGCGAGCCCGACTACCCGCAGGAGTACGACGTGCGTGGCATCGACATAAGCCACTACCAGAAGGACATCGACTGGGAGGTGCTGCGCAACGCCAAGGTGGGCGGGCGGCCCCTTCGCTTCGTCATCGTGAAGGCTACCGAAGGTTTGACGATGACGGACGAGAACTTCAACGACAACTTCTACCGCGTCCGCGAGAACGACCTCATCCGAGGGGCGTACCACTTCTACATCCCCGGCAGCGACCCCCGCGGGCAGGCGGAGTTCTACCTCAGGCAGGTGCACCTTGAGCCGGGCGACCTGCCTCCCATCCTCGACATAGAGCGAAGGGGAGACGAGCCGCTGGAGCAGTTCCAGGCGGGCGTGAGGCGCTGGCTTGAGATAGTAGAGGCAGTCTACGAGACCGCCCCCGTCATCTACACCAACCTCGACTTCCGCCGCAAGTACCTCAGCGACCCCGCCTTCGACCGCTATCCCCTCTGGATAGCGAACTACTACAAGCGCAAGCTCACCTACGAGGGGGAGTGGGCGCTCTGGCAGTACACCGACCTCGGCAGCCTGCCCGGCGTCAAGCACAAGGTGGACTTCGACCTCTTCAACGGCAGCCTCCAGGACCTTCGCGGCTTCCTGCTGCCGGGCGAGACAGGGCTTGACATGATAGACTGACACAGACCTTAGAGACCTCTCTACAGGCCCTTCGCAAAAGGGTTCTACACCCCTTCAGTCAAAGGGTTCTACACCTCTTCGGTCAAAGAGGTCTACACCTCTTCGGTCAAAGAGGTCTACACTCTCATCGCGACAACCAGCCGCTCCTCTTCGCGACAACCAGCCGCTCCTCATCGCGACAACCAGCCGCTCCTCATCGCGACAGCCAGCCGCTCCTTTTCGCGACGACTCCTGTACCATCGCCGACATCCGTAGCCCTAAGCTCCGCCGAATGGCACTCTGAGTGAGCACCGCGAGAGCCCTTTCGTCACTTTCTTTAGTCTTTTATTGCGTTTATTGCGGCGGATTGCATACCTTCGTGGGCGAAGCACTTAACCTGACACTCCACCTATGGGCAAGCCACGACTTCTGGGAAGGGTCTTCGAGTTCTACCGCGACGGTTTCCGCTCGATGGACATCGGCAGGGTGCTGTGGCTCGTCGTGGCGGTGAAGCTTTTCCTTATCTTCGTGGTGATCCGCCTCTTCCTTATGCCCGACACGTTGAAGGAGAAGGCGGGCAAGGGCAACGAGGCGGAGTACGTCTCCACCCAGCTCACGGGCGGGGCGGGGCAGTGACTTAAGGCATTATCCAAGAACCATACTTAACCATCAACATCTATGACAGACCTACTAATCTCAACAGGCTTGCTCGCCGTCAACTGGGCAAGGGCGCAGTTCGCCCTGACGGCGGCATACCACTGGCTCTTCGTCCCCCTGACGCTCGGCCTGGCCCTGATTATGGGCATTATGGAGACGTGCTACTTCAGGACGGGCAAGGCGTTCTGGCGTGAGACGGCGCGCTTCTGGCAGCGGCTCTTCGGCATCAACTTCGCCATGGGCGTGGCCACGGGCTTGATACTCGAGTTCGAGTTCGGCACCAACTGGAGCAACTACTCGTGGCTCGTGGGCGACGTGTTCGGCGCTCCCCTGGCGGTGGAGGGCATCGTGGCGTTCTTCCTCGAGGCGACGTTCGTGGGCGTGATGTTCTTCGGCTGGGGCAAGGTGTCGAAGCGCTTCCACCTCGCCTCCACTTGGCTCACGGGCATCGGGGCTACCGTCTCGGCGTGGTGGATACTCGTTGCCAACGCCTGGATGCAAAGCCCCGTGGGGCAGCACTTCAACCCCGACACGATGCGCAACGAGATGACCTCCTTCAGGGAGGTAGCCCTCTCGCCCTTCGCCATCGACAAGTTCGTGCACACGGTGCTCTCGGCTTGGATAGTCGGGGCGCTCTTCGTCTCGGCAGTGAGCTGCTACTACCTCTTCCGCAAAGCCAAGGGCGAAGGGCAGGAGGGGGAAAGGCGTATGGCTGTGCAGAGCTTCAAGATAGCGGCGATAGTGGGCTTGGTGTCCGCCTGCCTCACTGCGCTCAGCGGCGACGAGTCGGGCTACCGTGTGGCGAAGTCGCAGCCTATGAAGCTTGCCGCTATGGAGGCTCTCTACGACGGAGGCAACGGCGTGAGCCTTACGGCTGTCGCTCTCGTCAACCCCTTCAAGCAACCTGACTATGCCTCGGGCGAAGAGCCGCCGATGAGGATAGCCATACCCAACATGCTCTCGGTGCTCGCCACCCGAAGCCTCGACGGATACGTGCCCGGGGTCAACGACCTGATCAGGGGAGGCTACGAGCTGCCCGACGGCACGCTTGCCCCCTCCCTCGACGAGAAGATGGACCGCGGCAGGCAAGCCATCGCAGCTCTTGCCGCCTACCGCCAGGCGCAGAAGGACGGGGACGAGGCTGCTGTTGCAGAGAGCGGCAAGGCGCTGGATGAGAACATCCAGTACTTCGGCTACGGCTACGTGGACAACGCCGAGCAGATAGTGCCCTTCATCCCCGTCTGCTTCTGGACGTTCCGCCTTATGGTGGGGCTCGGCATGCTCTTCTGCCTCTTCTTCCTCGTGGCTCTCGTTGTGGCCTACAAGTGGGACTTCACCACCCGCCGCTTCCGCTGGCTGCACGTCGTGGGCATGGTGATGCTTCCCCTTGGCTACGTGGCAAGCGAGGCGGGCTGGCTCTTGGCGGAGTTCGGCCGCCAGCCTTGGACCATTCAGGATATGCTCCCCACGTGGGTGGCTGTCTCCGACGTTAGCGCGGGGGCGGTGATGCTCACCTTCTTCATCTTCCTCGTCCTCTTCACGCTGCTGCTCGTGGTGGAGCTGAGCATTATGTGCAAGGCTGTGAGGCGAGGCCCTAACGTTAGTCAACTGATTAAAGGATAAGTCATTATGTCATACGTGTTTCTTCAGCATTACTGGTGGTTCCTCGTCTCCCTGCTCGGGGCGTTGCTCGTGTTCATGATGTTCGTGCAGGGGGCTAACAGCGCCATCGCCTGCCTCTCCCGAAGCGAGACCGAGAGGCGGATGATCGTTGCCTCCACGGGAAGGAAGTGGGAGCTGACGTTCACCACTCTCGTCACCTTCGGCGGGGCGTTCTTCGCCTCGTTCCCCTTGTTCTACAGCACGAGCTTTGGCGGCGCTTACTGGCTGTGGATGATCATTCTCTTCACCTTCGTGCTTCAGGCGGTAAGCTACGAGTTCCACACCAAGCTGGGCAACCTGCTTGGGGCGAGGACGTTCCGCTGCTTCCTTATGATTAACGGTGTCGTAGGCCCTGTCCTTATCGGCGGAGCTGTGGCGACGTTCTTCGACGGCTCTAACTTCCTCGTCGACAAGATGGGCATCACCTCCGCCTTCTCCCCGATAATAAGCCGCTGGGCTAACGGCAGCCACGGGCTCGACGCCTTGCTCGACCCTTGGAACGTCGTGCTTGGGCTCGCTGTCTTCTTCCTCGTCCGCTCCCTTGGCATACTCTTCATCGCCAACAACGTGGAGGATGAGAACATACGCTCCCGTGTGAAAAAGCACCTCCTTTGGTCGTCCATCCCCTTCGTCCTGCTCTTTGTGGCGTTCCTCGTGCATCTTTTCGTGAAAGACGGCTTCGGCTACGACCCCTCGACGGGCGAGATTGTGCTCGTTCCCCACAAGTATCTGCTCAACCTCATCGAGATGTGGTACGTCGGGCTGCTGCTCCTCCTTGGCGTGATATTATATATATATGGTATAGTCCACACGCTCGTGGGGAAGTCCAAGACGGGAGGCATCTGGTTCTCGGGCGTAGGCACAGTGCTCGCCGTGCTTGCCCTGCTGCTCTGTGCGGGATGGAACAACACAGCCTACTACCCCTCGCTCGTCGACCCGCAGAGCAGCCTCACCATCTCCAACAGTTGCAGCAGCTACTTCACGCTCAGCGTCATGTCTGTCGTCTCCATTCTCATACCTTTCGTGCTTGCGTACATCATTTGCGCCTGGCGTGCGATAGACAAGAAGAAGGTCTCGGAGCTTACCGTCTCGGAGGCTGAGGGGCATTGATCAGGCTTTCCCCGCAAAGCCTTAAGGTTAACTGAGGGAGAGAGTGGCGAAAAACACTCCCTCCCTTTCTTTTTGGCATGTCTTTTGCTAACTTTGTCCCAGAAAGTCTCACTACTACGATTATGCTTAACATAAGGTTTTCACCCGAAGTCAACCACATACTCAACTACAGCCGACAGGAAGCCCTGCGGCTCTCCAACAACAAGATTACCCCCACCCACCTCCTGCTCGGCATCCTCAGGCTCGGCAGGGGTTTCGCCGTGGAAGTCCTGCAAAAGCTCAACGCTGACCTGCAAAGGCTTAAGGTCGAGCTCGAGAGAGCCGCACGCGCAGAGGCTTCCGCCCTCCCTTTCTCCGCTGAAGAGATGACCCTCGACCTCGCCGCCAACCGCATTATGCAGCTTAGCGTGATAGAATCGCAGATAAGGCAAAGCGACACCATCAACGTGGAGCATATCTTGCTTGCCATCCTTAAGGACGACCGCACCACAGCCTCGCAGACCCTTGTCAGGCAACACATCACTTACGCCCATTTCGCCGACCTTGCATACGCCAACAACGTGGCAGGCGGCTCTGACGCCTCGGCAAGCGGAAAGAATATCGTGAGAAATGGCTTCGGCTTCTCCGAGAAGGAAGAGGACGACGAGGAAGACCCCGTCATGGGCGCTGCGGGTACACGGACGAAATCCAAGGACGGCAAGGACAACGGGTCAAGCACGCCCGTCCTCGACAACTTTGGAACAGACCTGACACGTGCGGCCGCCGACGGACTTCTCGACCCTGTTATCGGACGCAAGGCGGAGATAGAGCGTGTGGCCCAGATACTTGTGCGCCGGAAAAAGAACAATCCCATCCTCATCGGTGAGCCCGGCGTGGGGAAGAGCGCAATTGTTGAGGGACTTGCCCTGAGGATTGTGCAGCGGAAGATTGCCCGAATCCTCTGGAACAAGCGGGTTATGGTTCTCGACATGGGGAGCGTCGTGGCGGGCACCAAGTATCGCGGGCAGTTTGAGGAAAGAATCCGGGCAATTATTGCGGAGCTTAAGGAAAATTCAGACGTGATTATCTTTATAGACGAGGTGCACACGCTCATAGGCGCAGGCTCTGCGCCAGGTTCTATGGATGCTGCCAACTTGCTTAAGCCTGCTCTCGCCCGTGGAGAAATACAGTGCATCGGCGCGACCACCATCAACGAGTACCGAAAGTCCATAGAAAAAGACGGTGCCCTTGAGCGCCGCTTCCAAAAAGTTCTTGTCAACCCAACGACGGCAGAGGAGACACTCGACATTCTTCGCAACTTGCAAAGCCGCTACGAGGAGCATCACAACGTCAAGTACACGGACGAGGCTCTCGAGGCTTGCGTCCGCCTGACAGAACGCTACGTCAGCGACCGCAGTTTTCCCGACAAGGCTATCGATGCCCTCGACGAATCGGGGGCAAGGGCGCATATCATGGACGTGCCCGTCTCGCCAGATCTCGAGAATATGGAGAGGGAAGTGGCGAGGCTCAACGAGCAGAAGGACGAGGCCATCCGAACGCAGAACTACGAGCTTGCGGCCGACTACCGCGACCAGCTGAAGACTGCGCAGAAAGCCCTCGACTATCAGAAGAAAGAGTGGGAGCAGCAGCTGAAAGACAACCCGCAAGTGGTTGACGCTCAGCAGGTGGCGCAGGTAGTCTCCAAGATGACGGGCATCCCCGTCGAGCGTCTTGGCGAGGAAGAGCACGAGCGTCTGCGCCATCTTGGCGACCGTCTGAAGGAAAAGGTCGTTGGTCAGGACGCTGCCATCGAGGCTTTGACGCGAGCAATCCAGCGTAGCCGCATAGGGCTTAAGGACCCACGCCGGCCCATCGGGGCTTTTATGCTCGTTGGTCCGACTGGAGTGGGAAAAACTTACTTGACAGAGATGCTTGCCGAGGAGATGTTCGGCAAAAGCGAAAGCCTCATACGCATCGACATGAGCGAGTATATGGAGAAGCACACGGTGTCGCGCATGATTGGTTCGCCTCCTGGCTACGTTGGCTACGACGAGGGTGGCCAGCTCACCGAGAAAGTGCGCCGGAATCCTTACTCAATCATACTTTTCGACGAGATTGAGAAGGCGCACCGTGACGTGTTCAACCTCCTGCTTCAAGTTATGGACGAGGGACGCTTGACCGATGGCAACGGAGCCACCATAGATTTCCGCAACACCATCCTGGTGATGACCAGCAACAGCGGGACACGGCAGCTTAAGGAGTTCGGAAATGGCGTGGGTTTCTCGGCCTCTCAGGACGTTACCCACGATCGTCAGCTGGCTCGCTCCATCGTGGAGAAGAGCCTGCAAAGGCAATTCGCCCCGGAGTTCCTGAACCGCCTGAGTGACATCATATATTTTGACCAACTCTCCCCCGAGTCTATTCTAAAGATAGTGGACATCGAGCTTGCGCCCCTGATGCGTCGAGTGGAAGATATGGGCTTCTCGCTCAAGGTCACGGACGCCGCCAAGCAGCTCCTTGCTAAGAAGGGTTACGACGTTCAGTACGGTGCCCGACCGCTTAAGCGAACCATCCAAAACCTCCTTGAGGATTCGCTCTGCCAGCGGCTGCTCGACGGGGCTGCCGAGGGAACCGCATTCGAGGCCGATGTGGAAGGCGAGGAGATAGTCATAAGAATGTAAGAAAGCTTCTTGCTCGCATAAGGCAAAGGGAAGGACTGTCGAAGTCCTTCCCTTATTTTTTTGCACAATGCTCAAGGGCTTGGC